>JAUSOZ010000282.1 GCA_030655955.1 Deltaproteobacteria bacterium | reverse complement strand
TCATTCTGAGCGCAGCGAAGAATCTCTCCTCTAAAGCCGCCGAGATTCTTCACTCCGCTGCGCTCCGTTCAGAATGACATGAATTTTCATAGTTTTTTGACTGCAACTTCGTCTCAGAAATTTGTTTCCCCCTTGACGATCCAGTGAGCTGTACCTATATTCTAATTAAGAATAATTATCTATAGATAATAGTATCCATCGTTAACCCCCTCGCGTGTAGGTTGCGGCGCAAACTTTCGGGCCCAGGGCGGTGATTGACCTATGGCTGCTCCCCAGGACCGTTTGGACCAGATGCTGGCCAAACTGAAAACCCGCAATTTCCGGATTACCCCACAAAGGTTGGCCATCCTCAAGATATTGGCGTCCAGCGAGGGGCATCCAAGCGTGGAGCGCATCTACAAACAGGTGAAAGAAACTTTTGCCACCACCAGCCTGGCCACGATTTACAAGACCGTCATCCTGCTCAAACACTTGAACGAGGTCCTGGAACTTGGGTTTCCCGACGGCAGCAACCGCTACGACGGCAACAAACCCTATCCGCATCCCCATGTCGTCTGCGTCAGGTGCAAACGGATCCTGGACCCGGATCTCGGGAGCCTGTCCCAACTCGCCTCAGAGGCGGCCCAAAAAACGGGGTTTAAGATCGTGGACCATCGACTGGATTTCTTCGGCATCTGCCCGGAGTGCCAGAGAAAAGAGTAGATCGGCATTTTTTTTGGCATCCACCGTCAATCGTGATTACTAAATAAAATTAAACCATAATTTGAGCTATCGGGGAAACCCGATCAGGACGGCCCGGCCACTATAGCCGGCGTCGATCAGGCGAGGAGGAAACCCATGACCAAGGAAAAAGATAACCTGACCACCGCGTTTGGCATTCCCGTGGCCGAGGATCAGAACAGTCTGACCGCCGGGCCCCGGGGTCCGGTATTGATGCAGGACGCACACCTGCTGGAGAAGCTGGCCCACTTTGACCGGGAGCGCATTCCCGAACGGGTGGTGCACGCCAAGGGCGCCGGCGCCGGCGGTTACTTTGAGGTCACTGCCGACGTCACCCGCTACACCAAGGCGAAATTCCTCTCCCAGGTAGGGAAGCGCACCGAGGTCTTCGCCCGCTTCTCCACCGTGGGGGGCGAAAAAGGCTCCGCCGACGCCGCCCGGGACCCCCGGGGGTTCGCGCTCAAATTTTATACCGAAGAGGGCAATTACGATCTGGTGGGCAACAACACGCCGGTATTTTTCATCCGCGACCCCCTGAAATTTCCCGACTTCATCCACACCCAGAAGCGCCATCCGGCCACCAATTGTAAGGACGCCAACATGTTTTGGGACTTTTTGTCCCTGACGCCGGAATCCATGCACCAGGTCACCATTCTCTTCTCCGACCGGGGCACCCCGGCCACTTTCCGTAATATGAACGGCTACAGCAGTCACACCTATAAATGGTATAACGCCACCGGTGACTACGTCTGGGTGCAGTATCATTTCAAGACCGACCAGGGCATCAAGAACCTGTCCCGGCAGGAAGCCGAAGGGCTGAGCGGCTCCGACCCGGACCACGCCACCCGGGACCTCTATGGGGCCATCGCCCGGGGCAACTACCCTTCCTGGACCCTGGAGATGCAAATCCTGACCCCGGAGCAGGCCAAGGATTTTCGCTGGGACATCCTGGACATCACCAAGGTCTGGCCCCACGGCGAGGTGCCGCCCATCAAAGTCGGCAAGCTGGTCTTAAACCGCAACCCGGAGAACTATTTTGCTGAGGTGGAGCAGGCGGCCTTCGGTCCCGGGAACCTGGTGCCGGGCATCGCCATCTCGCCGGATAAGATGCTCCAGGGTCGGGTGTTCTCCTATCATGACACCCACCTCCACCGGCTGGGGCCCAACTATCACCTGATCCCGGTGAACTCCCCCAAAGGCGCCAAGGAGACGAGCTACCAGCGGGACGGTTTCATGCGGGTGGACGGGGGTGGCGGCGACGGACCCAACTACTGGCCCAATAGCTTCGGCGGACCGGCTCCGGCCCCCGGGGCGGGCGAGCCGCCTTTTGAAATCACGGGGCCGGCGGGGCGCACCCCCTATACCTTTCCCAACGACGATTTCGTCCAGCCCGGGGACCTCTACCGCAAGGTCATGACCAAAATGGACCGGGAGCATCTCGTCGGCAATATCGTCGATCATCTGGGGAATGCCGCCAAACGCATCCAGATGCGCCAGACCGCCCTATTTTTCAAGGCCGACCCGGACTACGGGCGGCGGGTAGCCGCCGGGTTGGGGCTGGATATCGCCGCGGTGGAGCGCCTGGCGGCCATGTCCGCGGCAGAACGGGCCCAGGCCACCGAGCCGGGGACCTTCAGCTGAGCGGGGCCATAGGGACCGCGCCCTGGGCTTCTCCCCTATGGGGCGGCCCGGGGCCTAAATTTGCCGCCGTCCCTTCCCTTTTGCCCCTGGCGTGATTATTAATGAATTTGTATCGGCTGCACCCGCCCGCCTGGGGGGACAGCCGGGATTCATCCTGATAAGTCAAGGAGGCAGCATGACAAAGAAGAGAGTTGTGGTTCACGCCGAGTGCCCCGCCTGCGCCTGCGGGGATATAAGCTTTATCCCGCCGGAGAAAATGAAGGAGAAGTTCATCGGCAACCCCGACGAGGTGGACATCCTCTGTCCCACGTGCGGTACCAAGACCACGGGGAAGGTGTCGGAAGAGAAGAAGTAGGCATAGGCCCGCGAGCCGGTAAGGCGGGCCTCCCCGCCCGCCATCAACCTGGGCCGGATAAACCTGGGGCGGGGATGGCCTAACATCTTTCCTTGAGCAGTGAGCAATTGGGATGCAGAGTACGCCCGGGGGTCGGTGATACGACTTCCGGGCGTTTTTTTATGGACGCGGCACGGGGGGGGGCGAAACCCGGGCCTGCTGATTACAAATCAAAACCCCCGAGCTTCACAACCTCCTTGATTTGTTGCAACATACTGAAATAGCACAAGTTTATCTTTCCACCCTTTGGCAGATTTTGAAAGCATTTTCTCACACAGAGTATCACGCAGGTGAAGCAGAATTTCCTATGACCGATTCATTTTCTCCCTCAACATCCCCGAGATCTTAAACACTACCACCCTTCCTCGCATGCAGCACCAAACTCTCTTTGGTCTGAGGGTTTTTCCCCCGCGGGGGGGGGGAACTGCGGAAAATATCCAGCGATTTGCACCAGGCGAACCGCGGCAAAACCTCGTTCACCTGGCCGAATCCTGAACCCGGGCCGTCTCGATCTCTTGCAACAGGTTCCGCGCCGCTGCTTCCTCCATGGGAAGCGAGCACTGGGAGGCGAGGGAGGAGGCCTGCTGCAGCAGTTTTGAGGCGCCCTCCCAATCTTTCCGCCCGATGCGGACCCGACCCAGCGCCAGCGAAACGCGCCCCAGATCGAATTTGGCGCCAATGCTTTCCAGCAACGACAGGCTTCTGGCCAGATGAGCTTCGGCGTTTTTATAGTCTGGCGTAGGGCCGGCCGCGAGGGCATTGCCGATGGCGCTTTCGGACAAAGCCTCCGCAATGAGGCTGCCCGCCGCTTTGGCGATGGCCAGGGCTTCCTCGCCTTTTTTCAGGGCGGCAGGAATATCTCCTGCTCCAAGCAGGGTGTCGCTTTCGATGGCAGCCAGCCATTCACCGAGCAAAAGGCGGCCGCCCAAAGGCCGGGCGGCTATATGAGCGGCGGACCAATGTTCGAGGGCGCGCTGATGCTCTCCCAATCCCGTCAGCGCCCATGCCATGAACGAATTGCTGGAGTAACGAAACATCGTGTCGCCGCTCTTCTCCGCCACCGCAAGCGCAGCCTGGGCGGCTTCCATGGCCTCAGGGAATTTGCCGGCGACGACGCGGGCCATGGCATGGGCCGTGTGTGCCATGGTTTCAGCGTTTTGATTGCGGCTTGCCTGGGCCATTTTCAGGACCTGGTCGAGTTCAGCGGATCCGGCGGCGTAATCGCCGAGAAAGACTCGGGTAACCCCGCGGTACAAGCAGGCGAACAACAGCTCGTGGCGGTTCTTGGTGGCCTCGAGAAGGGGTACGGTCCGGTCCAATAGTTGGTGGGCCTTGGCAAACTGGCCTTGCAGGACAAGAACGCGTCCGATGACGGCTCCCGGCAGGGCCATCAACTCGGGATCGCCAAATTTTGGCGCCACCGCGAGCACCTTTTGGAAATATAAAATTGCCTCCGGCAATCGTCCCGCCAGATAATGCACCCTCCCGATCCAAAGCTGGACGCGGGCGATGCGTGCTTCATCCGCCAGCGAGGAGGCCATGTTTTCGGCCTCCGTCAAAATCGCCAGGTTTCTTTCAGGCGATTCAGACTGGAGAGAGACATTCACCAGCCGGACACGGATGTCCACCTCCTTTTGACGGTTTGAGTCGTTATCGGGCAGATGTTTGAGGCTGTCCAAGGCGCGATGATAATGTTCGCGAGCCTCGGCGTAGGCGTAGATCTGTACTGCGGCGTCCGCTTCGCCGACAGAATACTTGAATGCCCTTTCCCAGTCTTCCCCCTTGAAGAAGTGATAGGCCAGGAGAGCCCTGTACTGCTCAATCCGCTCGGAAAAAATGGCTTCCATCGCTTCCCCGACTTTTTGATGCAGAAGTTTGCGCGATGGAGCCAGAAGCGTTTGATAGGCGACCTCCTGCGCCAGGGCGTGGTGAAAGACATATTCAATCTCAGGAATTCGCGCCCGCTCCCGAACCAGGGCCGCGTCTTCGAGCAAATCCATTTGTGATTCCAACTCTGTTTCCTCGCGCGCCATGTGTTCGAGCACCCGGAAAAGAAATACGCGCCCGATGACAGCCGCCTTTTGGATCACCCGTTTGGTTTCCTCGTGAAGGCGATCCAGACGGGAAAGCAGCACCCCCTGGAGGGAGTCAGGCACCTGGATGTTCTCGATCAGATCGGTGACTTTCCAGACTCCATCTGCACGCGCCAGAACCCCGCGCTCAATCAGCGACCTGAGGACCTCCTCGACAAAGAAAGGATTACCCTCCGACTTGTTCTGAATAACCTCCGATAGTTTTTGGGGGAGCATGCTGCCATCGAGAAGTCCGCGCACCAGATTGCCGCTCGCCTCGCCGGATAAGGGCTTGAGCGGGATTTCCAGAAGATCCGGTCGACAACTCTCCAGGGCGGGACCAAGTTTTTCCCAGTTTCCCGATGATTCCTGTTTCGGACGGCTGAGCAATACGAAGGCAATGGGGGCTTGAGTAATCAGTCGGAAGAGATGGTCCAGCAGTTCCAGCGAACTATGATCGGCCCAATGCAAGTCTTCCAACACCACGACCACGGGCTTTTGTTGCGCCAGTGCCAGCAGCAGCCGCTCCAATACGGCAAATAAACGATCGCGAAAGGCTTCACCGGTGACAGCGCCGACGGCAGCCGTCTCCTGGCTGTCGATGCGCATGGAAAGCAGTTGCGCCAGTACGGCATAACTCTCCAGATCGCCCGGCAAAATGGCGTTCAGCCGCTCTTTCAGGCTGGCGGCGGCTTCGGGTTCAGCGTCTTCGTCGGCGATACCGGCATAACGGCGCAAGAGGTCCAAAAACACCCCGTAACCGAGGGACCGGCTGAAGGCAAAAGAACGGCCTTCAAGCCAGGTCAGGTCCTTGCCTTCACGCTGGCGGATTTCGGCGAGCAGGCGGCTCTTGCCAATCCCGGCTTCGCCAACAATTGTGGCAACCTGCCCCCTGCCGGTTTGGAGTTTTTCCAGGCATGCAACCAGCGCTTGGCGCTCGGCATCGCGGCCGACGAGAGGGGAGGACAATCCTTCGACCCCCCGGGACTTGTCCGGCTGCAGTTTCGCATGGAGGAGCTCATAGACCGTCAACGGCTCTCGTTTGCCTTTGACCTTGATGGGGTCCATTTCCTGGAAGGTAAAGGCGCCGCGTGTCAGACGGTAGGTGTTGCGGCTCACGAAAACCTGGCCCGCTTTGGCGGCGCCCTCCAGCCGTGAGGCGACGTTGACGGTATCGCCCATGACGGTGTAGCTCATCCGCAGGTCGTTGCCGATATTCCCGGCAATCACCATTCCCGTGTTGACCCCGATGTGCAGGTCCAGGGGTTGGCCCAGTTTCTCGATCCAGCGGCGGTTGAAGCGCTGGAGATTTTCGCGCATGGCAATGGTGGCGCGCAGGGCGTGTTCGGCATCATCTTCCAGGGCGATGGGAGCGCCGAAGACAGCCATGATGCAGTCCCCGATAAACTTGTCGACCATGCCTTCATATTGGTAAACCGCCAGGGCGAGTTCCTTGAGGCAGTCGTTGACGAGGCCGGCAACGTCCTCGGCGTCGAGGCGTTCGGAGAGGGCGGTAAAGCCGGAAATGTCGGCAAAAACAACCGTGACCTGTCGGCGTTCACCCTCGATTTGCCCTGCGGCACGCGCCTTGTCGGCCAATTGTTGCGGGACATAGCTCTGGAGCTGTGCCAGCAGCGCCTCTGGTGACTGGCCTGGTTGCGGCTGGGCTTCGTCCTTCGGCTCGGCGAGAAGGGAGTCAATCTGCGTGCGAAGAGCCTTGAGGGTGAGATCAACTACGCCATCGCCAAGGGTGGCCCGAAGCGTCTCCTGGACACTGATGGCTGAACGAAGCTGGGCAATCTGTTCCTCGATGGAAGACAAGGGCACCTCGTTATTGATGGACTATAAAAAATGTTCGGTTGATGGATCTTACCGTGAATCAGTATTTTCCGGTCGCGGAACGATTCCAAGGAAATTCAGGCTGGGCCGCAGGGCGCCAAACGCGGCCTCGGCGAGCACGTTGTGTCCTTTGGTAGAAGGATGCCAGGCGTCGATTCGGTGAATTGATTCCACGTCGCTGAAATCAGCGGTCGCCAGCGCCTCCGAGTACTCGAGGCGCACCGGTGAATCGTCGCCCAATTTCCTGTTGAGCTCGCCCACCATGGCGCGCAGCTCCTCGTTAATCATCAGGGCGAGCTTCATCATGTTTCCCCGATACTCCGGTTTCATGGTCTCGTAGTGCTTATAGTCCACCTCAAAATAGGGGTAGAGGTTCGGATTCTCTTTCCGGAGTCGTTCCGCAGCGTCCCGGGCTTCGAAAAAACTCTTGAAATTTACCAGGCCGAATATGATGAAAGCCCGCCGCTGTTTTTGCTCCTGCGCCCGTTCCACCAGGCGGCCAAGCTGTCGCGCATAGTCCTGGCGAAAATTGGCGGCCATTTTTTGCAACCCGGTTTCGATCTCCTCCGGCCGGTGGGGATCCACAACCCACTCCCAGTGCAAGTTGTTGTGCCCGATCCAGAGCAACACCAAATCCGGGAACCGTTTCTCCGCTAAAATCAAATCCGTCTGTTGGGAGAAATTGAAGGGATACCAGGACCCGCAGAACCAGTGCCCGCCTCCGCCTGAATCAACCTTGCCTCCCACGCTGGAATATTCACAGGCCACCACAGGCGTTTCCTGGGCCAGTCGCTCATAAAGGCTGTATACGCTGGTGGGGGATGCGTCGGTGTCGAAAAACCAGTCGCGACCATGGTTCATCTTGGAACGCCATACGCAGCTGACGAAGGATGACACATAAAAATCCCGGCTCAGGCTGTCGCCGACCATGGCAATATGGGGCAGGCGGTCCAGCAGTTGCGCTTTCGTGAGGCGCCCTTGCTGATACTCCAGATAATCCGTGTGGTGCGGCGAAGCAGGATTGGAAATGACCGACAGGGTACTCGAGCGGCCGGTGACGAGACCGCCGCACCCCAAGATCCATAGCATCCCGATACAAAGTACCCCGACCCGAAAGTACAGCCCGATTTTTGGATTCATGGCTTCAACTGAGAGGAAAAATGACCCGACGGACCGCATCGCTGAGCCTCCGGGTGAAAGGGGTCATGGGTCAAAACTGTCCTCCGACGGTTGGTTTGGCGAGCCGGGACGGCTGCCAAGGCCAGGCAAGAGCCCGGGAGGGAGGCCTAAACAGGCACCGAGGCCCCCGATCTGGCGACAGCAACGACCGAACCCGCAACTGCTCCAAGACCAGGAGGTTATCGGGTCGGTCGTCCACAACCAGGAGTACCGAAACGGTCATGATCTCCATCCCTTCAGGGTATTATCCAAATAACGGTGGCGGCCGTTTTGGTTTTCCGGGCAAGGACTCAATTTACCATTATAATTTTTTAAATCTATCATGAGCTTGGCGAAAAAACCCGTTCTTAGACGAAAACTTGGGAACGAGAGGAACAATGCCGGGGCGCAATTTGCACCCTATGAGATGCGGATTGATGTTCCGGATAGGGAGAATGCGCTCCGCCCACCATAAAGCTTCGGCTGATGAATTACTCATCGGGTTTCTGCCGATTCTACTTAAATTCTGTTATGAAACTTTAAGCCCCCCCCAGCCCCCGGGGCGCGCCAATCCTCAGGTTTACCGTGGTCCAGCAACCCCAAGGACCCAAATTCCCCTAAGATTCCGGGCAGGGTGCCGGCCAGGCCCTGGGCAACTGGCAAAAATAGGGGGTGGAAAGAGAAATGCAAGGATAGCAGGGTCGAATAGCGCCGGGGAGTTTCACCCCCACACCCTCTCAGAATCGTGAGATCTCTATCGGCCAAAGAGCTTGAAGCGGGCTGATGGGCTTATGCAGACTATCTTGCCATTATCCGTTCTTCTCAAAGATCCCAATGAGTTGAAGATATGATCTGCATAGTGGAACCTTTCAAAATGATTTTTAGAAGCGGAGATATAGCAGGTATACGTAACTCGTGATTTTAGCTGATAGCATTAAAAACATAAAACGCTCCCCGATCAAGATTGACCCGCTTCTCAAAGACATAGTGCTTTTATTCGTCACCCTTGGCGTGTTCTTACCGCCGTGGACTCAATTCCGTGATCGATACTTAGCCCTGGGACTTTTAATTCCACCAACTTGCCGGCGATATTCATCAAAGGATAAATTTACATCTTCTCCTGGGGGTTGGGGTCGATAAGGGTTGATGCCCCTTTTCCGCTTAATCTACCGCCAGGCCTCCCAATAGGGAGTACCTTGGGGATCCCGTAATACTAACGTGTGGTCCTTATGCTTTATCTCGCCGGCAAGAAGTCTTTCCTGCCCCTCCAATTTATAGCAAAAAGCCTGGATAGTTACTTCGTCCCCCGACTTTAGATCGGTCTCCTGGCGTTCCAGGAACCAAAGGGGGCCCAAATGGACATGCACCAGGCCTCGATCCGGAGTCTGCACATCCATTGCCAACCCCGGCTCCATGTCCAGCGAAAAAGTTTCCGCCCGGAGGCGGGTAATGCGGCCGTCGATCTTTCCCTTTATGCAGGAATGGACCTCCTGGGCGACTCTATAGGGTTGCATGCGATATCCCTGGCCTCTGCCACCCTTATAGCCGAATTGTTGCAGGTAACTTTGTTCCTTAAGGGAACCGTTACAAGCCATCAGAAAGCACCCCAGAAGTACAGTACTGAAAAGCCGCCAGTGTGTCATAATTATCTCCCGATCGAATATTAGTGGATTGTAAGGTTCATGAAACCCCGAAATGGTTGCCGATAATTGAAATGCGTCCGATTATCGTGCGGCCCGATAAAGCCGCAGGCCGTTTAAAATGACGATGAGGGAAATTTCCACCCAGCCACACTTCTTCCACCGGCACCGCCGCTTCGCGCTCCCCTTCCTACTCCGGATTATTCCTTCATAATTCCGTCTCCGGCTCGGCGAACCATCGGTAGAGCACCGGCAGGACCACCAGGGTGAGTAGGGTGGCGGTAAACAGGCCGCCGACCACTACCACCGCCAGGGGCCGCTGCACTTCCGAGCCCGGCCCGCTGGCAAACAGGAGCGGGGTGAGACCGAGGATGGCCACCAGGGCGGTCATGAGCACGGGCCGGAGGCGCCGCTCACAGCCCTGGCGCACGGCTTCATCCATGGAGAGGCCGCTTTCCCGGAGTTGATTGATCTGGGAGACCAGCACCACGCCGTTCAGCACCGCCACCCCGAAGAGGGCGATGAAGCCCACCGCGGCGGGGACGCTCAGATAGAGGCCGGTGAATAAGAGACCCAGAATGCCGCCTATCAAGGCCAGGGGCAGATTGAGCATGATGAGGCTGGCGTACCGGAGCGAGCCGAAGGTCAGGAAGAGCAGGAGATAAACCAGGGCCAGGGTGACGGGCACGATGAGCAGGAGGCGTTGCATGGCCCGCTCCTGGTTCTCGAAGGTACCGCCCCAGGTGATGTAATAGCCCGGCGGCAGGGACAGGCGGGATGACAGCATTCGCTGGCCGTCAGCCACCACGCTGCCCGTATCCCGGCCTTTGATGTTAAATTCCACCACGATGCGGCGGCGGGCATTGTCCCGGCTGACTTGCACCGGGCCTTCGGTCTCGATGAAATCGGCCAACTCCACCAGGGGCACGGACCCTCCCCCCGGAGTCGTCACCAGGATGTTGCCGATGGCCTCGGGGCTGTTGCGCCGCTCTTCCGGGTAGCGCACCACCACCTCGACGCGCATCTGGCCCTCGATAATCTCCGTGGCCGCCTTGCCGCCCACTGCGGTTTCAATGACCTCCTTCACGTCGGCCACGGTGAGGCCGTAGCGGGCCAGCCTGGCCCGGTCGATCTTGAGGTTGAGATTCGGCATGCCGGCCACCTGCTCGGCCCGGAGATCGGTGACCCCGGGCACCGTCCTGAGGAGGGCGGCCGCCTCTTCGGCCTTGGCCCGGAGCAGGTTCATATCATCTCCGAAGATCTTCACCCCCACCTGGGATTTGACCCCGGAAACCAGGTGGTCCACCCGGTGGGCGATGGGCTGGGAAAAGTTATAGGCGACGCCGGGAATCTTCTCCAGTTCCACCCGCATCTTGGCGATCAACTCCTCGACGGTGCGGGCGGTGCGCCACTGACTCCGGGGCTTGAGGACGACGATGGGCTCACTGGATTCCACCCCGTGAGATTCGGTGGCAATTTCGGCGGCGCCGATCTTGGAAACCACGGACTCCACTTCGGGAAATTTCAAGAGGGCCTGCTGCATCTGGCGCTCCATCTCCACCGACTGCGACAGGGAGACCGATGGCAAACGGATCGTTATATTGGTGATATAGCCTTCATCCAGGCGGGGGATGAACTCGGTGCCCAGAAAGGGCACGGCGGCCAAAGACAGGGCCAGAAAGCCCCCGGTTCCCAGGAGCACGATCTTACGGTTTTCCAGGGCCAGGGCCAGAACCGGACGGTAAACCCGCTGGGCCGCGCGCACCAGAAAGCTCACGCGCTCCGGTATCGGCTTGAGCACATACGAGCACAGGGATGGGATCGCGACGATGGAAAGCACCAGGGAGGCCAGGAGGGCGATGACCACGGTGAAGGCCAGGGGCGCGAACATTTTCCCCTCCATGCCTTGCAGGGTCATGATGGGGAGAAAGGTCAAGGCGATGATCAGCTCCCCGAAGAGGCTGGGTTTCCGCACCTCCAGGACGGCGTTGAGCACCGTTTGGCCGAAATTCTGCCCAGGCTTCATCTCCCCCAGGTGATGCATAACGTTTTCCACCTGGATGATGGCGCTGTCCACGATCATCCCGATGGAAATGGCCAGCCCTCCCAAGGACATGAGGTTGGCCGACAGACCCACCTGCCGCATGGTGATGAAGGTGGCCAGGGCCACCAAAGGCAGGGTGAGGGCGATGACCAGCGCCCCCCGGAAGCTGCGGAGGAACAGGTAAACCACCAGGATCACCAGGAGGACGCCCTCGGCGATGGCCCGGCTGACGGTGTTGATGCAGTCCCGGACCAGGCCGGTGCGGTCGTAGAAGGCCTTGAGCGTCACCCCCTTGGGGAGGATGCCGCCGGCGTTCAATTGAGCGACCTTTTCCTTGACTGCACCCACTACCTCCCGGCTGCTGCCGCCCCGGATCATCAAGACGATGCCGGCCACGGCTTCCCGTTTGCCGTTCTTCAGCACCGCGCCCCAGCGGCTGGCAGGTCCTTCACTTACGTAGGCCACGTCCCGGACCAGGACCGGGGTGCCGTTCACGGCTTTCAGCACCACCGCTTCGATGTCTTGGACGGACTGCATCAAACCCAGGCCTCGCACCAGGGCCTGCTCGCTCCCTTTCTCCAGGACGTTGCCGCCGGCATTGGCATTGCTGGCAGCCAGGGCACTGAAGACCTGCTTCAAGCTGAGATCGAATTTCCGCAGCCGGTCAGGGTCCACCTGCACCTGGTATTGTTTGACGTAACCGCCGAAGGAGTTGATGTCGGTGACGCCGGGCACGGTTTTCAAAAAAGGCCGGACAATGGCGTCCTGGACGGTGCGCAGGCGTATGAGCCGGGCGGTCTCCTCGCCGGGTGAGGCCGGCGGCGGGGCGTTCTCCTCTTCCAGGGTGTACTGGTAGATTTCGCTCAGGCCCGTGGCGATGGGCCCCAGAACCGGGTCCGAGCCCTTGGGCAATTTCTCCTTGGCGGCGATGAGGCGCTCCAACACCAGTTGTCGGGCGAAGTAGAGGTCCACGTGGTCGGCGAAGACCACGGTGATCAGCGAAAACCCGAAGCGAGAGACGGAGCGGAGCTCCGCCATGTCGGGCAGACCCGCCATCTGCACCTCGATGGGAAAAGTGACCTGCTTTTCCACTTCTTCGGGAGACATGCCGGGCCAGGTGGTATAGACCTGCACCTGGACGTTGGTAACGTCCGGGAAGGCGTCCACCTGGAGCTTAAAGGACGCATAAACCCCAGAGGAAACCAGTCCTGCCAGGGCGATGAGCACCAGGAAGCGATGCCGCAGGCAGCTTTGAATGATTCGTTCAATCATCTTCAGTCTCCTCGCGGCATGCGTTAATGGGCATGTCCATGCCCCCCGCCGAGGCCGCCCCGGCTGACACCCTTCTCCAGTTCGGATTTCAGGGTGAAACCTCCCCGCACCACCACCGGTTCAGCCGCGTCCAGACCCTCCAGCACTTCCACGCGGCCCCCGCCTTTTACGCCGGTCTTGATAAGATGCTTCTGGTAGGTGCGGGGAGCCATTTCCACAAAGACAAAGAGCTCGCCGTTGGCGGCCAGGACTGCGGTTTCAGGAATGCTCAAAACGGTGCGCTGGCCCACGCGAACCGCGATATTGGCGAACATCCCGGCCTTGAGGCGGTTGTTGGGATTATCCACCCGCACCCGGGCCCGGACGGTGCGCGTGGCCTTGTCCACCATGTCGGCCAGGTAGTCCACCCGGCCCGGAAATTCCTCCCCGGGCAAGGAGCTGACGGTTATCGTCGCTTGGGAACCGGCGTTCACTGAAGACAGGTCTTTCTCAGGGATCTGGACAAAGCACCACAGGGCGGTAGTGTCGGCCACGGTGAAGAGATCTTCGTCTTCCTTGACTACCAGGCCGGGGGTGACTTTACGGTCCACGACCCGGCCGGCGATGGGTGAGCGCAGGGCGAAGGTAGCCCCGGACCGTGAGCCTGTCGGCAAAGACGCGGGCGCGGCGCCGCCGGACCCCAGGAGGCGGAGGCGGTTTCG
Source organism: Deltaproteobacteria bacterium (assembly GCA_030655955.1). Classification (GTDB taxonomy): domain Bacteria; phylum Desulfobacterota; class Desulfobaccia; order Desulfobaccales; family 0-14-0-80-60-11; genus 0-14-0-80-60-11. The sequence continues at coordinate 21,325 of JAUSOZ010000282.1, read as the reverse complement.
GGCATAATCCAGATCGGCCCGCTCGACTTCCAGCCGGGCCTGGCGTTCCTGGAGTTCGGCGCGACTGATGGCCTTGCCCTCATAAAGCAGGCGGGCCCGGTCATAGGCCTTTTGGGCGGCGTTTAATTTAGCCGCGGCTTGCCGGGAGCCCATCTGGGCCTGACTCAGTTCAACGCTGTCGATGAGCGCCAGAACATCCCCCGGCTTCACCATGTGCCCGTAGTCGGCGACGATCTTCACCACCCGTCCCGGCACCCGGGAGTGGATTTTGGCCAGGCGCTCTTCGTTGAAGACCAGTTCCCCGTTAAATGACACGCGATTATCCAGGGGACCGAGAACCACAAGGGCCGTCTCGATCTTAGCCAGTTGCACCGCCTCCGGGGTCAGCTTCACCTGACCCGGCGGCGGCGCCTCGGGTTCTTTGGTTTCGGTATGTTTGGAAGAGTCGTGATCGGCATGCTCATCGTGCTCGTACCGCTCGTAGATGTACCACCCCAGGAGGCCCGCCGCACTCAGGGTAACCACAACAATCACCAGCCATTTGGTCCAGCCCGGACGCACCCGCATCACTTGACACCTCCCCCGGCCAGCCGCCAGAGTTCCACCCGGGCCTGGCGGTAATCCAACAGGGCCTTATAGTAGTCCTGTTCCGTCCCCCGATAAACCCGGCGGGAATCCAGGAGTTCCAGCAGGCTGGTTTCGCCGTGCTCATAGCTGAACTGGGCCACCCGGAGAGATTCCGCCGCCTCTTTCAGGATAGCGGTCTGGAAGGACTCCACCTGCCGGCGGGCCGTTTCATAGAGGCTGTATTGGGCAGCCAGCTTGGTTTCCAGATCTTGTTTGAGCAGCCGGAGTTCGGAGTCGGCCTGGCTTTTGGCCGCGGCGGCCTTGGCGACTTCACCTTCTTTGCGGTTCCATAAGGGGAGGGGGATGCTGAGACCGCCGCCGGTGGCCCTGAGGTCCACATCCCGGGTGTGGAACACCTTCACCGTCACATCCGGCACCCAGGCCTGGCGCTCCGCCCCCAGGGTGCTCTCTGCCTGCCGGACCTGGGCTTCCTGGGCCGCCAGCAACGGATGCGAGGCAAAGGCCGCGTCCCGCCAGCGCTTCAGTGGTACAACCGTCTCAATAACCTCGCCTTCGCCGGACAGGCCGAAATCCGTGGGCAAGCCGCCGCCCAGAAATTGCCGCAAGACCTGCCGGTCTCCTGCCAGGGTGGTTTTGGCCTTGTCATATTCCCGTTCCAGGGAAAAAAACTCCACCCGGGCCTTGACCAGCTCAATGGGCCGGCTTTCTCCCAGGCGCACCCGTTTTTCGGCGATATCCAGAAGTCTTTTGGCCGACTCAAGATTTTCCGCGGCAATCTGCCGCGAGTGCTCGCCGGCCAGCACCCGGTAAAAGAATTCCCGGCACCGGGCCCGTACGTTGATCTGTTCCTGGGTTAGCTTCTGGTTAACCACATCGATGCCGAAACGGGCGGACTCCTGCCTTTTCCCCCGGCGCCCCGGCCACTCGATGGTCTGGGAAAGAGAAAAGCTGTAGCCAGTTGCATAGGTGCCGCTTTCCAGGCCTTTTTGGCTGCTCATCGAGCCTTCCGCTTCCGGGTTGGGGTACTGGCGGGCGATACGCAGGTCCGCTTCACTCTTCTTGATCTCCGCCCCGGCGACTTTCAAAGCCGGATGCGTTTTCAAGGCCATCTCTTCCAGTTCCGGGAGAGAATAGGCCCGGAGTCCGGCCATAGCTCCGCCGGACCAGAGGGGGGCCAAACCAAGGACCACCCCCACAGCAATCCACTTGAGGTTCACTACGCACCTCCGTTGCCACGCGTGTGACTACTGAAATTAATTGGAGAACAACAGATTACAGGAGAAGAAAGGGGCTAGGCCCGGGGGGGACGGAAAATACTGGAGGCAAAGACGTTGTGTGCGGGCTGTTCCTCGGCGGCATGATAGGATGAGACGCAGTGTTCGACTATCGGTGCGGGGTTGGCCGCGGACAACAGAGGCATCGAGTGGCCGCCGCAGCATTGGCTGTGGGCGCAATCCCCGGCGCAGTTATGGACATCGGCATGGCAGGGTATGAACCACGCCAGCGCCAGCGTCGATAGGAGGGCGAGTCCTACGAGCATTATGCCCAGTCTGCGGGAGCTTCTCGATGATTTCATAAAATAATAGATAATCTTTTCATAACCCCGTGTCAAGTTATTCCCCAAGAACCTGGCCCTGAGATACATGGTGGGGTTATCGGTAGGCATAGGATACTTCCTTGTGTGGGAATCACACCCTATAACCGGTTTCTATCCTATTTCGCCTTGTAACTCGCTCTCTACAAAGAAACAGGGTTAATTGGGGGTTAATATAGCCATAGGCCCCATATACCCCCTATTCCACCCCCACATACCTTGGCTGCCAATGGAATTTACCAGACGATAATAGACAAAGAAAAGCCCGCAATCTACTGCCAGACGCGGGCTTTTGTAAGTCTATAGATCAATCTGGATTATCATGTGGTGCCTGGGGCCGGAATCGAACCGGCACGGCCTTGCGACCGAGGGATTTTAAGTCCCTTGCGTCTACCCGTTCCGCCACCCAGGCTTATTAGCAATATCAATAAGTTGGCTTATTTGGTTCGGGGGTGTCGAAGCCCTTGGTGTCACTCTAGGTGTCATTCTGTCAGATTTTCCCTGCACCAAAGTTTTGAGTTCGGCTTCACTTACCCTGTTATAGCGCTTAAAAATCTGCATGGTTTTATGCCCACTCGCCGCCATTATACGAAAGTAGTCGTGCCCCTGCAACCGCCAGTTGTTAATCGCCGTACATCAGAAGTCGTGGAAAGTGAAATCTGCAATCAGCGCCCGCTTATAAGTGACCTGCCCGCAAAATCAGAACTGCCCCCGAGCTTGACTCCTGGGTCGCCCTGCGGCCTCGGCGCCCGGTTCCCTTAACCGATTAGACATTTTCTTCCCGGGCGTTAACCGGTCTCCCCCCAAAAATGGCGGTATGGGCCCGAGGCGGGCAACCTTCTTGGTTGGGGCGGGTTTTGGGGTCCATCGTATCCTGGTGAGAAGAACTTCTTGAAATATCCTTATCTTGGGCGTAAAATGGCCTAAACGCGTTTCCTCCCCACCGAATTATGTAACCACCAGACCTCCGGGATTGGCGGGCGCCTGTCGATTCCGGCCGAGGCTCAAGGTGAGCGAGGGCCAATACGATTTTGATGACCTGCCCGGGGGAGATGGGATTCTCATCCTCTCTTCGGAACAGGTGATCCTTTCCGCTACCCTCCAGGCCGAAAGGCTCCTCAGAACCAGATTGGAGCCTGGCCAGACCGTTGCCCTGGGCGATATTTTCCCTGAACCCTATCTGGCCCAGGCCGAACTGGCGTTAAAGGAAACCCTGGACTCGGGCGTCCTGCGGGCCCAGCTCTTGACCCAGATTTTGCTCCCAGCCGAGAAGGTGCGGTTCCTGAAATATTCCGTGGCCCCGCTCTACGGCCAGGACCAGAAAATTATCGGGGCCGTGCTGGCCTTTCACGATGATACCCTGACCAAGTCCTGGTCGGACTGGTCCGATTTCGGTCTCGGGGTCAAGCCCGGCGCCGTGTTTGAGCACCTGGACCGGGGTCTGTTCATCGTCAACCAGCGCCGGACCATCACCGCGTTCAACCGCACGGCGCAGGAGTTCACCGGCTTTAGCCCGGCCGAGGTGGTGGGGCGCTACTGCTGGGAGGTCTTCCAGGCGGACCGCTGCAAGACGGGGTGCGCCTTGAAAGCCACCCTGGAAGACGGCGTCACCCGCAAAGATCAGGACGTGCGCATCAAAGATAAAGCCGGGCGCTGGTTGAATCTCCTCATCAGCACCGCCCCCATCCGTAACCAAAGAGATGCGATTGTGGGCGGGGTGGAAACTTTTCAATCCCTGGGTGTGGCCCTGCCCCGGCGGGAAGCCCGGTTCCCCATCCCGGGGGAGGTTACGGTCATCGGCCAGAGCCCCCCCATGAAACGCCTCCTGGCGATGCTGCCCGACGTCGCCCGCTCCGAGGCGACGGTGGTCCTGGAAGGCGAATCCGGGACCGGCAAGGATCTCTTCGCCCAGGCCATCCACCTGAAAAGTCCCCGGGCGGCCGGTCCCTTCGTGGCCTTCAGCTGTTCGGCCCTGGTGGAGACCCTGATAGAATCGGAACTGTTCGGCCACGTCAAGGGCGCCTTCACCGGGGCCATCAGCAACAAGGTGGGCCGCTTTGAAATGGCCAAAGGCGGCACCCTGTTCCTGGACGAAATCGGCGAGCTTAAACTGGCCTTGCAAGTTAAGCTGCTCCGGGTCCTGGAATCCAAGGTTTTCGAGCGGGTGGGCAGCTCCCAGCCTATCCCCATGGAGGCCCGGATTATCGCCGCCACCAGCCGCAACCTGGTGGAGGAGGTGCGCCGCGGCCGCTTCCGCATGGACCTCCTCTACCGCCTGCGCACCGTGCCTTTTTATCTGCCGCCGCTCCGGGACCGGCAGGCGGATATTCCCCTGTTGGTGAACCACTGTCTGGCCCGGCTCAACCGCAAATACGGCAAAGAGGTGCGCGGGGTCGACCCCAAGGTGATGAGCCTCTTCCAGAACCACGCCTGGCCGGGCAATATCCGGGAACTGGAGCGGGTACTGGAGTATGCCTTTGTCTTCGTCAAAGGGGTGGTGATCACCAAAGACCTGCTGCCCGAACTGGAATCCCCCCGCCCCCGGCCGTCGGCGACGGCCCACCTGCACCGGCAGCGCTGGGACAGTGAGCTCTTAATCATTCAGAAGGCCCTGCACCAGGCCCGGGGCAACCGAGAGGCCGCGGCCCGGGTGCTGGGCATCAGCCGCAGTTCCCTGTGGCGCAAGATGAAGGCCTACGACCTGCTGTAGACCGGCCGCGCCCTGCGTAGACAAGTTCAAAGTTCAAGGTTCAAAGTTCGGTTGATAAACAAACGTCAGGGTGCGCCCGTCAAACCCTGGCGGGGAGTGCCCGCCCCACCCTGTTGCCCCGATTTCAGTCTTCTTCATGTGTTTCATCTATGTTTCAACAAATAATAAATTATCTTTATTAATCAATAAGATATACGTTTCACTTCGTATCACCACTGGTACAATTTCACAAGGCCCTAAAATATTATTCAAGCAATTTCAACATGTTAGCTGCCTGGCACATATATTGCCCTTTAGTTCAAAAACCTTCGGGTTTGAGAAAAAATTGGGAGGCCAGGGATGCAAACCGCTCGACAAGACATTGACACTATTTTGGAACGATATCCCCGTCACCCGCAACATCTGATCAACCTCCTCCAGGACGTCCAGGCGGAGTACAGTTACATTTCCCCTGAGCACCTCACCCTGATCTGCGATCATGTGGGGGTGCCCGTTACCCAGGCCTGGTCGGTAGCCACGTTCTATAAATCCTTCAGCCTGGAACCCCGCGGCGAACACGAAATCAAGGTCTGTCTGGGCACCACCTGTCATCTCAAGGGCGGGCAACGCCTGGCCGAGGCCTGCGAGCGCAACCTGGGCGTGGCCCGGGGCCAAACCACCGCTGACCTGCGCTTTACCCTGGACACGGTTAACTGTCTCGGCTCCTGCGCCCTGGCCCCGGTGGTCATGATCGACAACGATTATCTGGGCCGGGCCACCATCCGCAACCTGAAAAAGCGCCTGGACGAATCTGACGATGGGTCGGATTGAGGAGGATGTATGGGTAAGCTCAAAAGTGTCGCGGAGTTGGAAAGCCTGCGAGCCCAAGTACTCGCCGCCCCGGACCGGCCGGTGGTCAGGGTCTGTCTGGGGCCCGGCTGCCTGGCCCAGGGGGCCGACAAGGTGTCCCGAGCCTTCAAGGCCGCCATTCAGGAGCGCAATATCCTGGCCGACGTCCAGCCGCTCATCAAAGAGACCGGCTGTCACGGCTTTTGCAGTCAGGGCACCCTGGTCAACCTGTATCCGTCTGATCTGTTCTATGTCCAGGTGAAACCCGCCGACGTGCCCGAGATCGTGGACCAGACCCTGAGGGAAGGCAAGGTGGTGGAACGCCTGCTTTATGCCGACAACGGCGCCCGCTACCGGTCCGCGGCCGAAGTGCCGTTCTATAAATTGCAGCATAAGGTCATCCTCAAAAATGTGGGGCTCATCGATCCCCTGGATATTGAAGACGCCCTCAAGGCCGGGGCCTACCGCTCCCTGGTGAAGGCCCTGACCCAGAAGACCACGGACCAGATCATCGACACCGTGACCATCGCCGGCTTGCGGGGCCGGGGCGGGGGCGGCTTCCCCACCGGGTTTAAGTGGCGCAAAGTGGTGGAAAATGCCCGGGAAAACCCGGGGCCGGTCTTCATCGTCGCCAACGGCGACGAAGGCGACCCGGGCGCCTTCATGGACCGCGCCATTATGGAAGGGGACCCCCATGCCGTTCTGGAAGGCATGGCCATCGGGGCCCGGGCCATGGGCGCCGAACAGGGCTACCTCTATGTCAGAGCCGAGTATCCTTTTGCGGTGCGCACTCTCAATATCGCCATCGAGCAGGCCCGCGCCCTGGGACTCCTGGGCCAGGATATCCTGGGAACGGGGTTTAACTTCGATGTCCAAATCAACCGCGGCGCCGGCGCCTTTGTCTGCGGCGAGGAAACGGCCCTCCTGGCCTCCATCGAGGGCCGGGTCGGCGAGCCCGTCACCCGGCCGCCCTACCCGGTGGAACAAGGCTTATGGGACCGCCCCACGGTGATCAACAACGTCGAGACCTGGGCCAACGTCCCCCACATTATCGACCATGGGGCCCAGTGGTATGCCGGCGTCGGCGTGCCCCACAGCACCGGCACCAAGATCTTCTCCCTGGTGGGTAAGGTCAAAAACTCCGGCCTGGTGGAAGTGCCCATGGGTATTACCCTGGGCGCCATTGTGGAAGAAATCGGCGGCGGCGTTCCCGGTAAGGAGCGCTTCAAAGCGGTCCAGACCGGCGGCCCCTCCGGCGGCATTATCCCCTATGAGTTCAAGGAACTGCCGCCCGAAGACCTCAAACTGGACAAGGTCGGCCTCCAGCCCCGGGGCTTTATGCCCATGGAGCTCAAAAACCTCCCGGTGGACTTCGATTCCCTGGCCCAGGCCGGCTCCATCATGGGCTCCGGCGGCATGATCGTCATGGACGACCGGGATTGTGTGGTGGATGTGGCCCGGTACTTCCTGCGCTTTTTGGAAGAAGAATCGTGCGGCAAGTGCCTGCCGTGCCGCCTCGGTCTCAAGGGCATGCAAGAGTTTTTGAACAATTTCTCCCAGGGCAAGGGCGCCCCGGCAGACATTGACGCCCTGGCAAGCCTGGGAATGGCCCTGGTGGACGGCTCTCTCTGCGGCCTGGGCCGCACCGCCCCCAACCCGGTGTTGACCAGCATTCGCTACTTCCGGGACGAGTACCTGGCCCACATCGTCGACCACAAGTGCCCGGCCGGGGTCTGCCGGGACCTGATCACCTATCGCATCGATGCCGACATCTGCAACGGCTGCACCCTGTGCGCTAAAAACTGTCCCCAGGCATGCATTGCGGGGGCGAACAAGGAACCCCATACCATTGACCAGGACGCCTGTATCCGTTGTGGGGTCTGCATGGATGTCTGCCCCGTCGATGCCGTGGTCGTGGCTTAGGAGGTAAGTCTATGAGTTCCAGCGAAAATTCGGCGACCGACGTGATCAACTTCTTCATCGACGGCCAACCGGTGGCGGCAGAACCAGGCTGGACCATCCTGGAGACGGCCCGGCATCACCATATCCATATCCCCACCCTGTGCTCTCATCCGGCCGTCACGCCCTGGGGCAGTTGCCGCTTGTGCGTAGTCGAAACCCGGTACGGCAAGCGGGTGCAGGTTATCCCCTCCTGTCTCAACCCGCCGGTGGCGGAGTTGGAAGTCTTTACCCAATCGGAGCGGGTAAAAAACGTGCGGCGCTGGGTCCTGGAGATGCTGCTGGCCGAGTGCCCCGCCTCCCGGGAGATCAAAAAGCTGGCCGCGGCGCATGGAGTCACCGCCACCCGCTTCGCCATTACCGATCCCGAGGAGGAATGCCTCCGGTGCGGCCTCTGCGTGGCGGTGTGCAACGAGGTGGTGGGGGTCCAGGCCCTCACCTTCGGTTCCCGGGGGGTCAAAAAGGTCTTGGAGACCCCCTACCGCGTCCCCAATAATGCCTGCATCGGATGTGGCTGCTGTGTCTCGGTGTGTCCCACCGGGGCCTTGCAGAAACGCCTGGACACCGTCCGGGGCGACCTGTCGCGGCGCACCGGCCATGGCTTCGCCCACTGAGGGAGGTGACTTATGAGCCCAACGCAATCCGTCAAACCAGAAACGCCGGCGCCCCGCTTAGGGGTCTTCCTCTGTGAGTGCGGAACCCGCATTGCCCCCGGGGTTGACCATACCGTTTTGACCCAACTGCTGGATGAGCCCCCCGGCGTCGGGCATGTGGAAACCCTGCCGTTTTCGTGTCTCCGCCCCGGTCTGGCACGGATCAAGGCGGCGGTGGCCGCCAAAGGCCTCAACCGGCTCATCATAGCCGGCTGCGAAAGCCGCCTGCTCCATAAAAAATTCGAGCAAGCCCTGGAAGGTCTGGGGCTGGCGGAAACCCAGATCGACATGGTCAACCTCCGGGACCACGTGGCCCGGGTTCATAGCGCCGCGCCCGCCGAACTGGCCCAAAAGGGCGCCAAGCTCATCCGGGCCTCCCAGGCCTGGCTCGAGACCCTCAAGCCGGCACCCCGCATCCGCATTGACTATCAGGGGCCGGTCATGGTCTTGGGCGGAGGCGTCGCCGCTTACGGCGCGGCCCAGGAACTGGCGGGACAAGGAGTGGATACCCTCCTGCCCCTCACGTACGACCCGGCGGAGGAAATGCAGCGCGCCCACCAGCTCTATCTGGGCGACTACCACTCCTATGACCGCCTGGAGCGTCTCATCGGCGAAGTCGAGGCCAGCCCCAACGTCAACCAGACCCGGGTGGGGTCTTTGCTGCAGGTCTCCGGCAAGTTCGGCGACTACACCGTGACCTTCGCCTCCCCCGATGGCCAAAGCCGGGTGGATTTCAAAGCCGGGGCCATCATCGCGGCCCTGGATTGGGAGCACGTCCATCAACTCCCGGAACTCGGCCATGGTGGGACCCGGGTGGTTTGCCAAATCGAACTGAATGAACTCATCCAGCAGGGTGGACCCATAGAGGGCCGGGTGATTTTCTGGATCAACGATCTGGATGCCGGCCAGCCTTTTGCGGCACCGCTCTCCATGAAAAGCGCCTGGACTATGGCCACCCATCTGCGGGAAAATTTCCCCGCCACCCAGGTGGCGATCCTCTATGACAGCACCATGCCCACTCCCCTGGGGAGCTTCGATCGGGCCCGAGCCCGGGAATTGGGTATTGCCCTGACCCCTTACGACAACCATGTCCATCCCACCGTCAAGAATGAGTATATCTCTTACAACCGGGCCACCGACCGGACCGAGCAGGACCTGGCCTGGGATCTCCTGGTGCTCTCCCCCCGGCGCGCTCCCGGGGCCGAGGCCCTGAAGACCGCCAAAATCCTGGGGTTGGAGGTCAAGGAAGAAGCCTTCCTGGACCGGTCTCCCCAGATGGTCCGCCCGGACCAGGTGGTCCTGGGGGAGAAACTGATGGTCGGGTCCGCCTGCCAGCCCTGCGACCTGCGCGGCGCTTTGAGCCAGGGGCGCCGGGTGGCCGAGAAAACTGCGGCCCTGGTCAAGAAGGCCCTGGCCGGGGACCTGTATGCCCCCCAGGTTATTTCCACTGTGGACCAGAGCAAGTGCACCGTGTGTACCCTCTGCCGGGAGGTCTGCGACTGCCTGGCTATCCAGCCGGTGAGCGGCCCCGTGGAAGGTTTGGGGCACAATGTTCCCCGAATGGTGGACCCCATGCTCTGCACCGGTGAAGGCACCTGCGCCGCCTCCTGCCCGGAAATGGCGCTCACCCTGGCCAATTGCACCAGGGCCCAGCACGAGGCCCGGGTGGCGGCCCTGGCCCGCAGCCTGGCCCCGGATGAGGTCATGGGGTTCGGCTGTCAGTGGAGCGGCGCCGCCGCCGCCGACCAGGCGGGACTGCGGGGCTTGAGTTACAACCGGCGGTTTTACCTCCTGCCGGTGCGCTGCCTGGGACAGATCGACCCGGTGGTCATGGGGCGCACCTTTCTGGAAGGGGCCAACGGGCTGTTGCTCATCGGCTGCAATCCCGAAGAATGTCACCACAGCTATGGCATTGACCACACCTGGAGCCGGGTGTGGGTCCTGAAAAAGCTGTTGTCCCTCTGCGGCTTGGAAAGGGAGCGTATCGCCCTGGCTCACAGCGACATTACCCAGCCGGACCGGTTCGTGACCACGGTGGAGAGCTTCATGAAGACCATGGCAACCCTGGGCCCCATTCAGCGGGATGCCGAAATTCAGGGCCGGCTCCAGGCCCTGTATGACGCCCTCCATGTCTCCCGGGTGCGCTGGGTCCTGGGGGTCAGCTTGAGGCGGCCCTGGGAAAGCGCTTATCCCAGTCACATGCCCAACCCCGCTGCCTATGACCACACCTTGACGGAGATCCTCACCGAGGAATTCTTCCGGGCCCGGGTCAAAAACCTGATGCGGCAGCAAGGAAAATTGTTGCAGCTCAGCGACATCACCCAGGCCCTGGGCGTGGACGAGGTCCAGGCGCATGAGTATCTGAAGGACATGGGCTACGAGGGGCTGATCGCCATCTCCTTTGTGAACCGGAACCGGTTTTACGGCCTGCCATCCGGTCCGCAATAACCTGGGCGGCGGCGCCTGCCGCCCCCAAGCACGAGGTGCGGCCCTGGACCTGAGCCCGCCGACACGCCGGAATCGCCAAAATAAAGGGGGAGGCTGCCTTGCCAAGGCAGCCTCCCCCTTTTTGACTTTGGCGTCTGATAACAAGTGGCGGTCAAAAATTTACTGTCAAAACGTAGGGGCGCACCCATGTGTGCGCCCTCAAGGGGGGACACATGGGTCCCCCCCTACAACCTGAATCCGCCCGCTCTTACTGGTATTGGATGTAAAGCGGCTTGGGATTGAGTTTCAGTACGTCCTGGGGTGTCATCAGCGGGTCGCCTTTCTTGCTGTCATTGTGGTAAAAGAGCTTGAAGCCGGTATACTCCACCGGGTGGGCGACGATGTAATCCCGGTAGGAATCCCGCTTCAGCCAGGGGGCGCCCCAGCCGTCCATGTCCATGACGACCTGCACCTCGGGGCGAAGCGTGACCTTTTCGGCATTGGTGACCATGTTGCGGGTGAAACGATGCACCACGAACACCTTGGGCGGGAGGTTGTACTTTTTCACCAGCTCCGCCAGGTAGCCGGCGGCATAATTGATATCCGCCGCGTCATAGGTGCCGATCTTTTTGCACGGTATTTTGCCGCTCTTGATCAAGTTGAACTCCGGGTCAATCCCCAGATGCACGTCCGGATTCTTCAGGATCCATTCGAAGCGCGGCAGAATGGTGCGGATGTCGGAATGGCCGGTCTGGATGTCAACGAAGAGGATGCCGTTTATCTCCTTGGCCCAGCCGTAAACCTCGTTGACCAAGGCGTCCGGATGGATCATGCGGTACTTGCCGCTCTTACCCGGCTCCCCCTGGGCCACCACCGCGACCAGGTGCAGGGCGGGCTGGACCGGCAACGACGGATCAGCCTTCTCCCATTTGGCCACCTCCACTTTCAGGCGCCGCAGCATCTCGTCCTTGGGGTACTCGCCCAGGGCCCCCATCTTCTTGGAGCGGGGGTTGCCGTAGTAGGCGACGATGCGCTTCCCCGGCAGGATCGAACCCGGCAGTACCGGCGGGGTTTTCACCGGCCAGCCGTGCTGTTTGGCAAACTCGGGGTCCTCGCCGGCGTTGTACTTGCCGGGAGGGGCGATTTTCCCGGGCGGGGCGGCCTGCTGCCATTTGGGTGTCTTGGCGCCCTTCTTCCCCTTCTTCCCCTTCGCCGCTTTTTTGCCTTTGGCCGGAGCCGCCGGGGCAGTGGGGGCCGCGAGGGGCGGAGTACCCGGGGCTACCGGAGGAGTGGCGGCGCTGGGAGCTTCCGGCGGGGTTGCCGGGGCTGCCGGTGGGGTGGCAACGGGAGCCGGCGCTGGAGTAGCCGGGGCTGCCGGCGGGGTAGCCGGGGCAACGGAGGGACCGGGCGGCGCGCTTTCCGGCGCCGCGGGGGCGCTGGGTTGGCTCTTGGCGGTTTCGGCTGCCGCCAGGGCGCCGGGCCGGTCAATCACAAAGCCTGCCAGCACGAGCGCCACAGCCAGTGCGGTCGGCAGCAAGGGGGCAAATATCCGGGTGGACCATGGAACACGCGGGAACGTCACGAAGAACTCCTTAGAAGAATGGAATATGCGGCGCCGGCGGCCGCTCGCCAGGCGGACAGAATCCTCTGAATCTTGGGCCAACCTCAGTTAGATGCGCCAAGTATAAGGTAATCAAAAGCAAAGATCAAAAGCTAAATTCCTTCCAAGTGAAGCATTTTATGGCTAGCAGAAAAATCAGTAACCCCTTTTAAAAAAGGCACTTTTTCTGCATCTTCTCCCCGGTTGCGATCACATCAGTCTATTCTAGGCCCGGACCTGCGCCTCCGGGCGGCCGGGCGACCACAGGCAATTCTCAGGCGTCACCCGGCGGCCTGAGCCTTATGGGGGTCTTCCACCTGGACGCTGAAGGTTTGAAAACTGTGATCCACCATCAGGGTGGTGATGACGTTGGCGCCTTCCCGGCGGGTGGAGATCACCTCGATGTGGTGGGGCACCCCGAATTCGTCCGCGAAGGTAATGCACTCGCCGTCCTTGAAGCCGCCGCGCCTGAACCAGACCTCCGGCGGCAGCAGCCAGGCCTTGCCGCAGCGGGCCTGAAACTTGAAAAACGACACGGCATCGAAGGGGAACTGGAGGTAGAGCACCAGGTCTTCATCCGAGACCGGCCGGTCCAACTCGCCTTCCAGCCGCCGGCGTTCCATCTTCAGGTCGGCGTCGCCGGACTTCTGAATCCCTCCCTCTGACGCCAGGATTTGCGGCCACTTTTTGCTGTCATAGCGCTGAAATTCCAGTACCTTTTCGCAAATCCAGGCGTCGGGTTTAAAAAACGGCAGGGGCCCATAGCGTCCCAGCAGGATGTTCTTGAGGTCCAGGGACGGCCGCTCGTAGCGCCCATGGAGGACGTTGTTCACCGCCGTGGTCCAGATGATCTGGGAACCCGGGGTCACCGACCACCAGTTCCCCAGTTCCGCCTGCACCCGAGCCATTTCCGTGAGGATTTCCGGCAGGCGCTCCAAAAACCCCCCTTTGTCCGCCTGCTCAAAGACGCTGCCCACCGCGCCGCCGGTGAGCTTGTACGCCGCCACGGTGGGGTCGTGGCCCCGGAAGGGGCTCTCGAAAGGCTCATAGATCTTGCGTTCCTGGCGCAGGAGATCCGAGGACTGGATGAGCGAGGGGATGTCCACCCCCACGGCCTTCTTGCCGTAGTCGTCCAGGGCCTGGATTAAGGTGAGGGCCGGGGCCTGGCCATAGATCGCCCCATAGCCGTGATCCGCCACGTCCACGATCTTCACCCCCGCCAGAACTGCGGCGCTCATGCGCCCGATGTCGTTGCCGTCGGTATTGCAGCCGTGATAGTGGAGCACCAATCCCGGAAAAGCCGCACCGATGGACTCCACCAACTGGGTGATGCGTTTGGGAGTCCCCAGGCCGGCGTAATTCTTGATGGAGATGATGACGTCGGGACCCGTGACCTCCAGAATCTCCTTGACCTTGTCCACATAATACCGGTCGGTGTGTTCCGGCCCGGTGGAGAAGCAGATGCTGGGCATGAGGAGCCGCGACGCCTCCTGCACCTCTTCCATCACCGGAACCAGGTTGGGCACGTGATTGAGAAAATCATAGACCCGCCAGACATCGACGTACCGGGCGAACTCCCGCACCGTCAACCGGATCACGTTTTCGGGATAATGCCGGTAGCCGAATAAGCTGGAGCCCCGGCACACGGTCTGGAGCAGGGTCCGGGGCATGGCCTTCCGGGTGATCCGCAGCCGTTCGAAGGGGTTCACCTGTTTGCGCATCAGGTCGACGTGGACGGAGGCGCCGCCACTCACCTCCACGGAAAAAAATCCGGCGGCCTCTCTATACGGCGCCACCCGCACCGTAGTCATGGGCATAAGCCGGTTTTTGAAGTCCGATTGCGACACATCCCGTTCGTTGTTGCACAGGTAGTACCCCTCGGACTCCCGCAGCGTATCCAGAATCTCGGTGGGGCTCATTCCCCGGATAATCCGTCCTTGCATGGTTCTTTCCCCTCTAAAAATAAAACCTGGCTGCCGGGAAACTCAACCCCGGCCCGAGCCTGGTCCGGCGCCTTACTGCGTATAGGGATTCTTTTCATGGGCATTGATTTCGGCAATGAGGCGGGCCAGTTTCTCCACCTCCCGTTCCTGCTCCCGGTAACCCATGAGTTGGGGGTGGTCATCGATATAGGCGGTGTCGAGATTCATCCGGATAAAATCCGGCTCTTTGACAATTTGCTGGAAATACGGGATGGTGGTCTTTACCCCGATGATGAGAAACCCGTTGAGGGCCCGGGCCATCCGGTCCACCGCCTCCCGCCAGGTGAAGCCGTACACGGTGAGTTTCACGATCAAGGAGTCGTAATACGGGGTAATTCTGTACCCCTGGTAGATGGTGCCGTCGAGCCGGACGCCGTGGCCGGCGGAGGACCGGTAGACCTCCACCAGCCCGGGGCTGGCCAGAAAGTCGTTTTTGGGGTCTTCGGCATTGATCCGGAGCTCGATGGCGAAGCCGCGTTCGTGGACCTGCGCCTGGGAAAAACTGATGGGTTCGCCCATGGCGATTAAGAGCTGCTCCCGGACGATGTCGATGCCGGTCAACACCTCGGTGACCGTATGTTCCACCTGCAGCCGGGTATTGACCTCCAGGAAGTAATAGGTGCCGTCGTGCTCCACCAGAAATTCCACCGTGCCGGCGCTGAGATATTCGGCGGCCCGGGCCACCCGCACCGCCGCGTCGCAGATCTCCCCGGTCAAAGCCGGGTCCAGGCCGGCGGGGGCAATCTCGATGAGTTTCTGGTGGCGGCGCTGAATGGAGCAGTT
Organism: Deltaproteobacteria bacterium; assembly: GCA_030655955.1. Classification (GTDB taxonomy): domain Bacteria; phylum Desulfobacterota; class Desulfobaccia; order Desulfobaccales; family 0-14-0-80-60-11; genus 0-14-0-80-60-11. The sequence goes on along the minus strand of JAUSOZ010000282.1, from coordinate 6,201 downwards.
CCTGGTCCCCAGGTGCACCACATTGCCATAGGAATCGGCCAGGATCTGAACCTCCACGTGCCGGGGCCGGTTGACGCATTTTTCCAGGTAGATGTTGTCATCTCCGAAGGACATGAGGGCCTCGGAACGCGAGCGCTTGAGCCCGGTCAGCAAACTGTCCCGGTCCCCCACCTGGCGAATCCCCCGGCCGCCGCCGCCCGAGACCGCCTTGATCATGATGGGAAAGCCATGGGCCGCGGCAAAGGCCAGGGCCGCCTCTTCTCCCGGGGCTCCCGGGGCCAGCATCTCGGTGGCCGGAATCACGCGGACCCCGGTGGCCTGGGCGATTTTCCGGGCGATGACCTTGCTGCCCAGGTTCCTGATGACCTCCGGGGGCGGCCCGATAAACACCAGGCCCGCATTGGTGCAGGCTTCGGGGAAATCGGGGTTTTCCGCCAAAAAGCCGTAGCCGGGATGAATGGCCTGGGCCCCGGTCTGTTGGGCCGCGAGAATGATCTTGTCGATATTGAGGTAGTCCTTCCGGGGGCCGGACCCGATGCAGACCGCTTCATCGGCCCGCATGATATGGAAGGCGTCCTTGTCGGTCTCCTCGTAGATGGCCACCACCTTGAGGCCCAATTCCTGGGCCGACCGCATGATCCGTACCGCGATCTCGCCGCGGTTGGCCACCAAAACCTTACTAAATACCCGCTTGTCTACCATGGCTGCATATCTCTTTCAGGTCTGCTGAGAAATGTTTTTTAACTCGGTGCCACAGGCGTCTCCCCTGTGCTTGCGTAGGGCGGGCAGTGCCCGCCCTACCAGACTTTTCATGTTTTACGAGTGAACCGAAGGCCCTTGCGCAACTGTCTTGAAAAGTTCTTGGTGGCACCGGCATCTTGCCGGTGCGGCGCACAGGCTGGAAGCCTGTGCCACCAAAACGGGCGCAGCGGCCCGCCCTACCAGATTTTACGCCATTGATGGACGAAGTGAAAGGCCCGGGCACGACTGCTCAGAACCCTGAGCCCCGTTGCCGCGGTCTGATTTTCTCAACCGATGTTTCAATTGAGAAGTCATCGGGCCCGTTTGTCAATAAAAAACCTTGACCGGCCGACGGAAAGCGCTGATACCAAGTTGCCGTCAAACAAGTAATAATCCGAATTGTAGGGGCGGTTCGCGAACCGCCCCTACGGGGGTTGCGATCATAAAGCCAGAATTACCTTTATGACGGCAACTTGGTATGACTTACCGGAGGATGAAGGACGGCATGCACCCGGCGCGCCAGTTCTATCGGCCTGAAGGGCTTCTGGAGGAAAGCCACCGATAAATCCGCCACGCCGTGCTGCACCAGGGCGTCTTCGGTGTAGCCCGACATGTAGATAATTTTCATTTCCGGGCGTAGGGGGCTGAGACGATCGGCCAACTCCCGGCCGCTCATCTGAGGCATCACCACGTCGGTCACCATCAGGTGAATCGGCCCCTGATGTCGTTCACAGGTCAACAAAGCCTCGCCGCCGTGGCGGGCCTCCAGCACCGTGTAGCCATAGAGCCGCAAAAACTTGGCCAGCAAGCTCCGGAGCACGTCCTCGTCTTCCACCAGCAGAACCGTCTCCTCCCCCCGGAAGCTGGCGGTGATGGGGATCTTCGCCTTGGGTGGTACAACGATCGCCTCCAGGCGGGGCAAATAGATGCTGAAGGTGCTGCCGCCCCCGGGTGCGCTCTCCAGGTCGAGGTAACCACCGCTTTGCTTGACGATCCCATACACGGTAGACAGTCCCAGGCCGGTGCCTTTGCCCTGTTCCTTGGTCGTGAAGAACGGCTCGAAGACGTGGGCCTGGGTGGCTTCATCCATGCCGTCGCCGGTGTCTTGCGCCACCAGCATCACGTAAGCTCCCGGCGGCGCCAGCCCGAACCTGCTGTGACGGCCCTCTGTAAGATCGACCGCCGCGGTTTTCAGGGTGAGCCGCCCGCCTATGGGCATGGCATCCCTGGCGTTCACCACCAGGTTCATGATGATCTGGCCCATCTGGCCGGGGTCCGCCTTCACGGCCGCCGGCTTCGGGTCTGTGACGACTTCCAGGTCGAGGTCTTCACCGATGAGCCGCCGCAGCATCGGTTCCAGGTCCAGAACCACCCGGTTGAGATCGATCACCTCGGGGTGGACGATCTTCTGGCGGCTAAAGGTCAGCAACTGCTGGGTCAGAGCCGCGGCCCGGTCGCCGGCCTGCAGAATATTTTCCAGGTAGCCGTAAAGTGGGTCATCCTTGAGGACCTTGGCCCGCATAAGTTCGCCGTAGCCCGTGATGGCCATCAGGAGATTGTTGAAATCGTGGGCCACCCCCCCGGCCAGCCGCCCCACCGCCTCCATCTTCTGGGCCTGGAGAAGTTGCCCCTCCAGGGCCTTATGCTCGGTAATATCCGTAGCCACCCCGGTAAACAGGGTGACGATGCCCTGGTCGTCCCGGACCGGGAACCCCCGGTTCAGAATCCAACGCAGCGCGCCGTCCGGCCTGATAATCCGGTATTCGTGGTCCCAGGGGATACCTCCCTCCCTGGCGGCGATAATTTCACTCTTGACTCGCTCCCGATCCTCCGGATGGACGCTCTCCAGATATAATTTTGGATTGCGATACAATGCCTCGCGGGTCCGGCCCCAGATGTACTCGAACCCCGGACTCACATACACCGTTTTGCCGATGCGCCGGCTGGCGATCCAGAAGACGTCCTGGATGGTCTCGGCCATGAGCCGGAACCGCTGCTCGCTCTCCCGCAACGCCACTTCCACTTGCTTGTTCTGGGTGATATCTTCCACCACTTCGATAAAACCGTTGACCTCGCCATCCGGGCCAAAACTCGGGAAAGCAAGGACGCGACCCACCAACGAACTGCCGTCGTCCCGAACGCCTGTGGTTTCAACCTCCGCCTTCTGGCCCGTGGCCATGGCTATCGCCCCGGGACAATGGGGGCAAACCGCCGGTCGCTTTTCAAATTCCCGGAAACATTCCTTGCCAACAAACTCGCGTGGATGCTTGTGGAACAGATTTCCCTGAGCCGGGTTCGTCATGGTTATACGATAGTCAGAACTGATCAAAGTGATACCGAGGGTAATGTGATCCACCAGGGAGCGGAATAGCTCCTCGCTCTCCCGCATTCCCGCTTCGGCCTGCTTGAGTTCGGTAATGTCCCGGGCAATCCCGAAGACGGCCTGGGGCCGGCCCGCAGTGTCCCGGATCAAGGCGGCGCTGTTGAGGCTGGGGAACCGGGAGCCGTCTGGCTTCAGCATGGTGGTCTCAAAAGTTTGCGTCCGGCCAGTGGTCATCAATTCTTGCATAGCCGCCATGACCAGGGGCCGGTCCTCCGGCACTATATATTCCATGGCTTTTCTGGACCCGGTCTGATCCGGGCTATCTATCCCCCAGAGCTCCAACCCGCGCCGGTTCCCCATGACGAAGTTCATCTCCATATCCATCACGGTGATGGCGTCGGGGGAGGCTTCGAACAGGGTGCGATAGCGCTCCTCGCTCTCTTTGAGGGCCTCCTCGGCCTGCTTGCGGGCGGTGATGTCAACCAACCCGCCATATATAGAGAGAAACCCCGGCTGCTCCGGATCCGGGACGAGTTTGGCAAAAGACGCCACCCAGACGATGCCGCCGTTCTTGTGGCGCAGGCGCAGTTCACAGGCGCCGGAGGAACCGGCGGCCAGGCCGGTGATGTTCTGTTCAAACACGGGCTGGTCCGCCTCGATCACCAGAAAATCCCAGCAGTGTCGCGTCTGGATCTCCTCCACCGAGTAACCGGTGATGCGCTCCGCGGCGCCCGCCAGCCAATCAATCGCATAGCTGCCGTCCGGCCCGGCCGTGCAGGAATAGGATAGGTCGGAAATGGTGGACGAAATATGCCGGAAGCGCGCTTCGCTCTCCCGCAAGGCCGCTTCCGCCTGCTTCCGGGCCGTGATATCCCGGACAATGGTCAGCACCAAATTCTGTCCCTGGATAGATAACGGCAGGCTCATGCCTTCGGCGATTACTTCGCCCCCGTCCTTGCGGGTTAGGGTGAAGTCCACCGGCCCCATAACTTCCCCCCGGGCGGTTTGGGCCAGGAGGTCCGCCAACCTGACTTGTTGCCGGAAATCCAGCCAGGGCAGGCAGGCGAAATTATTGCCCACTAACTCTTCCCGGCCATACCCGGCCAACTCTTCCGTCGCCTGATTGCAATCGATGATCTCACCCAGCATGTCCGCCAGAATATAGGCATCCGGGACATGATCAAAGAGCATCCGGAAGCGTTCTTCGCTCTCCTCCAGGGCATCCTCCGCCCGCCTCAGGTCGGTGATGTCCCGGGCGATGCCGCAAATTCCCACGATTTCCCCGGCCTCGTCTTGCAGGGGAGCCTTGATATAATGAAACGTGACGGGCACGCCCTGCACCGTGACGGTATGGGCCCCTTTCACCACCTCACCGTTCAGCACCCGCCGGTCTTGCTTCCAGATACGCTCCGTGGCTGCCGCCCCCACCAGGTCCAGGTCGGTCTTGCCGATGATCTCGGCGGCAGACCGACCAAAGATACGCTCCATGGCGGGATTGACCTGGGTATACCTGAAAGACCGGTCCTTGATGAAGATGGAATCCTGGGCGGTGGCAAAGATGGCCCGGAAGCGCGCTTCGCTCTCCTTCAGGGCCTGCTCGGCGTTTTTTCGGTCCGTAATGTCTATGCCCAGAATAGACAGCCTGGACACCTTCCCGTCTGCATCCAGGATGGGAGTGATGTGAACATCGAAATGCAAGTCGCCCCTGGCGTCTTCAAAGCGGACGGGTCGCCCGGTGGCAACGGTTTGGTCAAAGAAGGGCCGGCGGTGAGCAGCCACTTCCGGGGGGAATAGGTTGAACAATAAGGCCCCGATGATCTCTTCTAAATTTTTCCCCAACCTCCCGGCTGCTACCCGGCTGGCAGCCAGGACGGTCCCCTGGACATCGGTCAGTAACAGCGATTCCGGACTGTCTTCGATCAGGGTCCGGAATCTGCCTTCGCTCTCCTTCAGGGCCTGCTCCGCCAGGTGGCGGTCGGTGATGTCCCGCACGTGCTCCGCCACCAGGACCACCCGGCCGGATTCATCCCGGATGGGGTAGGCTGAAACTTCCCGGACCCGGCCATCCACAGGATTAACTTTCTCCACCTTTACAGGTTGACCCGTGGCCAAGACCTCCGGGGCATGGCAGTCCTCGCAGGGGCGGTCCCGGTGATGATAAACCCGGTAGCACTTGGGCTGGCCGCGGCGCTCCGCCTCCGGGAGAGACTCGTACCCATGCCAGTTGCTCATGATGGTGTTGAAGTCGCGGTCGTGGACGGTGAGCAGATCGGGAATGGCGTTGAAGACGTGGCGCAGCATGGCCTCGCAGGGGTTCGGTAACGCCTCCGGGCTCATGGGCGAGTTGCTTTCACTCCCTTGGCCGGCTTGGGCCTCCCGGCCGCCTGGGGGTTCTGGCTGCGGGTTTTCCCCGGCCTCCAGGCCTTGACGCAGCGCCGCGATGGCCTGGGAGAGTTCCTGCAGAGCCCCCTCCAACTCGGGCCGGCAGGCCTCGGGCATGGCCTCGATTTGGTCCCGGAGCGCCTGAAACCGCCGTTCCAGAAGATCCAGGGGCGGGTCGAACGACGTCCTTGTCATCTCTATGGCTCCTCAACCGCAACTGACCGCGCCGGGTGGCGCCGGCCCCGCCGGGTGGGGGGCGGGGCAAGACCCGGCTCCCGGGTCAAGTGACTTGACTATAACATAAAAAGCCTCGCCGCCTATTTATAAAAACTTTCCAAGATGCCCCGTCCCCGGCAACGTCTCCTGGGGCCGGGAGGAAACCGTGTGGCGGCCATGGTGGAGACAAAGCCGTGGCGCCTGCCAGGTTTTATCGGCAAAAACCGGAGTGAGGATGAATACCGGAGGCCGTCTCATACCGAGTTGCAATCAAAAAGTAATTATTGGTAGCCGCAGGCTTTAGCCTGCGCCGGCGCAGGCTAAAGCCTGTGCCACCAATTGACTGCGAAGTGGTCTCAGGCAGCACGGATAATGAGGATGGTTGGCAGTGCCTACCCTCCATTTAGTTTCCTGACCTCTGATCACTGGCAACTTTTTCAAGACAGTCATGCATGGGTCTTTGGCCCACCCGTAAACTATGAAAACCCGTGGTAGGGGCGGTTCGCGAACCGCCCCTACGAAAACTTTTCAAGACAGTC
>JAUSOZ010000278.1 GCA_030655955.1 Deltaproteobacteria bacterium | reverse complement strand
CATGCGGCGGCGGAATTGGTTTACCCACCCTTCATCCATATTTTTACCCCTTCGCTTTTTGGGCGACGACCTCGTAGACCTGCTCCAGGGCCGCCGGGGAGTTTGTCTTTGTCCGCGCCACCGGCCTGGGCTAAGTCGGTTAGCGAATTAAAGCAGTTTTAAAAGGTCCTCCTTTGACAAGCCACATTGCTTCAAAATAGCCAGGAGCGTCCCACGGGAAAGCTCATCGTGGAGCGGCACCACGGTTCGGTAAGGGCCGTTCTCCAAACTTATATGGCTTCCTCTTTGGCGGACGAAATGAAACCCGGCTTTCTTCAGGGCCTTAATCAAATCATCGCCGGATAAACCTGGGATTTTAGCCACCCACGGCCACCTCAAAGGGATACAACATCATTTCCCCGGTGCTTTCGGGGAGGTCTTCCTCACCGAAGCTTTCCAGGTAAAGTTCCACCGCTTCCTTGAGGTTGGCCTGGGCTTCTTCAATCGTTTTTCCCTGGCTTACTACCCCCAACTCCACGCAATGGGCCACATACCAGTTTTCTTCTCGGGTGATTACCGCAGTGAATTTTTTGGTCATAAGGCACCTGCTGTTTTCCCCTCGTTCCCAAGTTGAACTTGGGAACGAGCCTAAGGCCATGGTGCGCAAGGCGCACCCTACGTTTTACCCCTTCGCCTTCTTGGCCACCACCTCGTAAACCTGTTCTAAAGCCGCAGGGAGTTTGTTCTTGTCCGGGCCGCCGGCCTGGGCCATGTCGGGGCGGCCGCCGCCGCTGCCGCCGACGAAGGGGGCGATGGCCTTGATGATTTCTCCGGCCGGGAAGCGCTTGGTCAGGTCTTTGCTCACCATGGCGATGAGCATGGCCTTGTCGCCCGCGGCGCTGCCCAGGACCACGATGCCGCTTTTCAGTTTGTCCTGGAATTTTACCGCAAAATCCCTGAGGCTCTTGGGGTCGGCGGCGTCCACTGCCAGCGCCAGGACGGCAACGCCCTCCACCTGGCGGGCCTGGCCCATGAGGTCTTTGGCCTGGGTCGAGGCCAGGCGCCCCTTGAGGGCCTCCAGGTCTTTCTCCAGCTTTTTCTGTTGGGCCAGCAGCTTTTCCAGGCGGGCCACCAGGTCCCCCCGGCTGCCCTTCACCAGGGCCGCGGCCTGGTCCAGTTCCCGGGCCTGCTCCTGGGTGATTTTCACCGCTTCGACGCCGCACACCGCCTCGATGCGCCGGATGCCGGCGGCGATGGAGGTCTCGGTGGTGATTTTACACAGGCCCAGGTCACCGGTGCGCTCCACGTGAGTGCCGCCGCAGAGCTCCTGGCTGACCTCGGGGACGGCCACCACCCGCACGGCCTCGCCGTATTTCTCCTCAAACAGGGCTGTGGCGCCGCTTTCCAGGGCCTGGTCCATGGTCATCTGGTCGGTGTGCACCGGCAGGTTGGCCGCCACGGCGTCGTTCAGGTCCAGCTCGATGGCCTCAAGTTCCCCCGGGCTGATGGCCTGGTAGTGGGTGAAGTCGAAGCGCAGGCGGTCCGGATCCACCAGGGAGCCGGATTGCTTGACGTGGTCGCCCAGGTGGCGCCGCAGCACCGCCTGGAGGAGGTGGGTGGCGGTGTGATGTGCCATGATGCGCCGGCGGCGAGGGGCGTCCACGGCCAGATGCGCCGGGTCGTTGACGCGGACGATGCCGGCCGAAACCTTCCCCTGGTGGACGATGAGGTCGTTGGGCAGCTTCTGGGTGGCGGTCACCAGGATGCGCCAGCCGTCGCCCTCTATGACGCCGGTGTCCCCCACCTGACCGCCGGACTCGCCGTAGAAGGGGGTGGCTTTGGTAACCACCTCCACCTCCTCGCCGGCCTCGGCCTGGTCATTGTGCCCGGCCGCAACGATGAGGGCCAGGATGTCGCTGTCGGCTTCCAGGGCGTCGTAGCCCAAAAATTGGGTGGCCGGCCACTCGGCCAGTTTCTGATAGACCGCCGGAAGCTCTTCCCCCGGGCCACCTTTCCAGGACTGCCGGGAGGCCTCCCGTTGCGCCCGCATGTGGGCCTCAAAGCCTTCCAGATCCAGCACCAGGCCCTCTTCCCTAAGGGTGTCCTGGACCAGGTCCAGGGGAAAGCCGAAGGTGTCGTAGAGCTTGAAGGCCACCTCCCCGGGCAGGATCTTCTGGCTGTGGGTCTTGAGGTCGGCCAGTTCGTCGCTCAAGAGCTTGAGGCCGTGGTCCAGGGTGTCGGCGAAGCGCTCTTCCTCGCCGGTCACCACCCGGGTCATGATGTGGTGCATCTGGCGCAGTTCGGGGTAAATGTCCTCCATTAACTCCACCACCCCGTCGCAGACCCGGGACAGGAACGGGGTTGGGAGGTTGAGGAGTCGCCCGAAACGGATGGCCCGGCGCATGATGCGCCTAAGCACGTAGCCCCGGCCCTCGTTGGACGGCAGCACCCCGTCGGCGATCAAAAAGGCGGTGGCCCGGGAATGATCGGCGATGACCCGGAAGGGCACGTTCTGGGTTTCGCTGGCGCCATAGGCCTGCCCGGACAGGGATTCAATCCCGGCGATCACCGGCCGCAGCAGGTCGCAGTCGAAATTGCTCTTGACCCCCTGGATGACGGCGCAGAGGCGCTCCAGGCCCATGCCGGTGTCGATGCTGGGTTTGGGCAGGGGGGTCAGGACGCCGTCAGCCGAGCGGTTGTACTGCATGAAGACGTTGTTCCAGATTTCGAGATAGCGGTCGCATTCGCACTTGCCGATGCCGCAGTCCGGGCCGCAGGACATATCCTCGCCCTGGTCGATGAGGATCTCGGAGCAGGGGCCGCAGGGCCCGGTGTCGCCCATGGCCCAAAAATTGTCCTTTTCGCCCAGGCCGATGATGCGGGACGGCGGCAGCCCGGTGATTTTTTCCCAGAGGCGGGCCGCTTCATCGTCTTCGTGGAACACGGTGGCCCACAATTTATCCGCCGGCAGTTTATAGTGCTGGGTCAGGAGCTCCCAGGCCATCTCGATGGCGCCTTCCTTGAAATAATCGCCGAAGGAGAAGTTCCCCAGCATCTCAAAGAAGGTGTGGTGCCGGGCGGTGAAGCCGACGTTTTCCAGGTCGTTGTGCTTGCCGCCGGCCCGGACGCACTTCTGGGAACTGGCGGCCCGGGAGTAGGGCCGGGGATCTTCTCCCAGGAACACCTTTTTAAACTGCACCATCCCGGCATTGGTAAACAGCAGGGTGGGGTCCCCGGCGGGCACCAGGGAGGAACTAACCACCCGGGTGTGGCCCTGGGATTCGAAATAGCGCAAAAAGGTCTCCCGGATCTCGCGGCTGGTCATATTCTACTCCTGTGTCTCCGGTGTCGGGGTGGGGGCCTCAGGGGGCAACAAGCCATGGGCCGCCCGGACTTGTTGCTCCAGGTCGGCGGCCAGTTCCGGGTGCTCCTTGAGATAGGTCTTGGCGTTCTCCCGGCCCTGGGCGATACGGTCGGACCCGTGGCTGTACCAGGCGCCGCTCTTGGCGATGAGCCCCTGGGCCGTGGCCAGGTCCAGCAGGTCGCCTTCCCGGGAGATGCCCTGACCGTAGATGATGTCGAATTCCGCTTGCTTGAAGGGTGGGGCCAGCTTGTTTTTCACCACCTTGACCCGGGCGTGGACCCCGATAACTTCGTCCCCCTGCTTGATGGCGCTCATCTTGCGGATGTCCAGGCGCATGGAGGCGTAGAACTTCAGGGCGTTGCCGCCGGTGGTGGTCTCGGGGTTGCCGAACATCACCCCGATCTTGTGGCGAATCTGGTTGATGAAGATCACCGAGGTCATGGACTTGCTGATGGCCGAGGTGAGTTTGCGCAGGGCCTGGGACATGAGGCGGGCCTGGGAGCCCATCTGGGCGTCCCCCATATCGCCTTCGATCTCGGAGCGGGGCACCAGGGCGGCCACCGAATCCACCACCACCGCGTCGATGGCGTTACTGCGCACCAGGATCTCGGTGATTTCCATGGCCTGCTCACCGGAATCGGGCTGGGAGATGAGGAGGTCCTCGGTCTTAACGCCCAACTTCCGGGCGTAGGTTATGTCCAGGGCGTGCTCGGCGTCGATGAAGGCCGCCACCCCGCCTTTGCGCTGCGCCTCGGCGATGACGTGCAGGGCCAGGGTGGTTTTCCCGGAGGATTCCGGGCCATAGATCTCGATCACGCGCCCGCGAGGCACGCCGCCGATCCCCAGGGCCAGGTCCAGGGAAAGGCAGCCGGTGGGGATGACCGCCACGTCGATTTTTTCCTCGGCCCCCAGGCGCATGATGGCGCCCTTGCCGTAATTTTTTTCAATCTGACCCAACGCCTGTTCCAGGGCCTTGGTGCGGTCTGCGGTTTGGTCTGTCATGGTTTTTTCCTTTTTCATTATGGTATTATTGAAATTGGTAGCCGCAGGCTTTAGCCTGCGTTGATTAACATTTCTTTTCGCCTCGTTCCCAAGCTTTGCTTGGGAACGTTTTTGATCCGAAGCTCCTGCTTCGGATTCACCCAGTTTTGGCGGATACAAACCACCCTGAGTTCTTTGGTGGCACAGGCGTGTCGCCTGTGCACCGCAAGCTGAAGCCTGAGGCTACATTTAATAGCCAACTTCTCCGGCAGGGCGGTCCGTCGTGCCTGGCAAGTTATTATTATCCCATTCTTTATATCGCTGAACCAAATCATTTAAAAAGTCGCTTACTACTCTAAAAGTATCTTTCAAAAATAGCTCCTCAACGACTAAATAACCACTATTCGAAGAAATGCCGATTTTTTGCTTTTCCCAATTTACAATTTTTTCTCTTGTTCTTTTGTTAAGCATTTCTATTCGCCCATTTGTATGAGCAATAGCATTTCTGATCTCAAAGAGCATACTAATTCTTTGCCATACTTTATTTTCTGAAAAAAGTTTAAATTTTATCACATCCATAAAATATATTTTAGCTCTCTCAAGGAAATCACCCTTCAAATCGTTAATGGATATTTGAATTGCCTTTTGTTTTTGAATAAGTACAGCAATCTCAGTTACTGATGATTCATAGACAGCGTATAAAGATATCAAAAAAGGCCCTCGAAATAATCTTGGCAACGCAACTTCTAGGAGGTAATCTAATTCTTGTTGTTCAAAGTGATATTCCGGATCATCATACGTAAGACTATGTTTCTTAATCCTTTTTTGTGATAACCTCCTTTCCCAGGCTTCTTTATTCCTTATCTGTTGCTCGATGAGTTTTAAATAATAATCAAGAGCAAACACTTCCGATTCAACTTCAATCAACCGAAAATCAAGAGTTTCAGTATCCATTTTATTATTTTCTCGTACCTTTTTATGCACCGTCAGTTCTTCCCAGAAGGCTCTCGGGGAAATTATCCTTAGCTTCCCGATGCTCGTGAGGCCTTGCAGCTCGTGATCGCCGGTGACCAGGACCTGCGCCCCGGCGCCGATAGCCGCCGCGACGATTTCCGCGTCATCCCGGTCCTGGATGGGGAGGTCCGTCAGGTCTTCAGGCTCGGCCACGATGGCATCTTGGCCGATAAGTTCAAGGTATTCGGCGATTAACTGTTCCGGTACGTCGAACTTGATACCCAAGATTCGCCGGACCTCCTGAAGAACCTTGGCACAGGTGACGAGTTCATGGGCCGACAGCACGGCGCGAAAAACGTCGGCGCACAGCCCCCGGGTCGTAACCGCGCTGACGATGACGTTGGTGTCCAGGAGAACCCTCACGAAACTTCCCGGAACACGTCCTCATCGGTGAGATATCCCCGCGCCTCTGCGAAAGGCATAATCTTCCGGCGGAGGCCTTCGAATTGACTGACCCGGAGTTGGCGGCGCAACGCCTCACGGGCAATCTCACTCCGATTTTTTCCCGATTGCTTCGCAGCTTTCGTCAGGAGCTTATCCAACTCCTCGTCAAGCCTGATGGTCAAGGTATTTGTCTTCATGTCTTACAATGTATTACATCAACTAACCTTGGTCAAGTAATCTTTTGAAGGGGTCGCCTGCGTTTGCACCTGTTCAGGGCGGACACATGGGTCCGCCCCTACACTTAACCCAATGGAATCACCTTCAACGGCGTATATTTCGACCCCTGGGGCGACAGCACGCTCTGAAACAGGATCAACTCCTTGACGGTGAACGGCGGCCAGTCCAGCGGCGGCATCTTTGCCAGCAGCCGGGCCAGTTTATCCCGGTTCTCCGGGGATTTCACCCGGCCCAGGGTGAGGTGCGGGTTGAAGGCCCGGCCTTCCGGTGGATAGCCCAGGGCCGCAAACGCCTTTTCCAGCCGGTAGAAGAGCTGCGTCAAGGGGACCAGGTCGCCGCCCAGCCCCAGCCACACCACCCGGGGGGCGTTGGGGGACGGGAAGGCCCCGGCGCCGGTGGCCTGAAGCTGCAAAGGGGCGGTTGCGGCCGCGGCGTCCCGGGCCGCC
>JAUSOZ010000273.1 GCA_030655955.1 Deltaproteobacteria bacterium | reverse complement strand
AGGGGCGGGTTTAAAACCCGCCCCTACAGAAGCGGGCCGGACTTATGATGGTGGGTAATGGCCTCGGTTAGCTGCGGTTCTTGACTCCGGACTTGAATTCGCGGTGGCAGGTGGCCATACAGTTTTGCAGGTCTCTCAGTTCGTGGAGCATGACTTCCTGCTGGCGGTTGGCCACGGCGTGCTCAAGGTTCGCCAGGTGGTCGAGATACTCCTGCATGGCAGTCTCCCACTCCGGCTCGGCCATGGCCGCGAAGGCCCGGGAGCTGGCCACGAAGTCTTCCAGGATCCGGGCCTCGGGCCAGCCGCCCTGGCTTGTCGCCTGCTGGAGCGCTTTAAACCCGGCTCCCAGCCGTTTTTTGAGCGTTTTCAGGGAATCCTGGCCGCGGCTGACTTCCTGCCGCGCGGTCTGATCATAATCGCCCAGGCTGGACCAGGACCAGCTCAGCTTGGCGCCGAGATGCCCCTTCTTTTCCTTGAACTCCATGCGGACGTTCAGGTTATCCGGCACCGTCCAGTGGCGCCCCTGGGCCGCAAAGGTCCCCTGGCGCAGTTGCTGGCCCAGGTTGGTCAAATAGTCCGCCAGCTCCTGCCGGCTCATGGTCTGCTCGTCTTTTTCTCCCATGCGGTATCCCCCTATCTTCGGGCTTAGCGCGGTCAGGGCGCATTGTGCCAGCACCCCGGCTATCAGCGCATCACTTCATCCCGCTCCATGAGTCGCGTCATTTCGGCTTCCTTGATGACGACCTGTTCTCCCCGGAGCAGACGCTCCACCACGGTGCGCAGGTGTTGGGCCGCCAGCCGGTTGGGCAGGTAGACATAATCGGCCCCGGCGTTATACAATTCCAGGGCCCGGAATGGGCTTTCGGCGGTGACGATGATCCGGGCCTCGGGGGCGATCTTCTTCATCTGGTCAATGAGTCTCAGATTATTGGTCCCCACCAGGATTTCATCGGAAATGGTGGAGATCACGATCTTGGCCTCGCTGATGCCGGCATGGTGTAAAGTTTCCGGGTTGCTGATATCGCCGTAGACCACCTTGATGCCGTGGCGCGGCAATCGGCGCAAGACTCGCGGGTTAAAATCCACCACGACGATCTTGTCTTTAAGGTCAACCGACGCGTCTTCGATCTCCCGGATGAAGGAGCTGGCGACCCGGAAAAAGCCCAGCAGGGCGATGTCTTTAGAGGGCGCCGCCAGCTCGTCCGTCGGCGCGCTCTTAAGATCCTTGAAGCCCACCCGTGCCACGACTTTGCTCAAGACACCTTGGAGCTTATGGTTGTATTTGATCATGTAGGTGGAGGAAATGGAGGTGATCACAAAGACAAAGATGATAATGGCTTGGATGTCCGAGACGATATGCTGGCTCTTCAGGCCGATGGTGGTGATGACCAGGGCGAATTCGCTGAGCTGGGACAGGTTGATGGAGGTCAGGAGGCTCACCCGATTGCCGTTCTTGAGAAAATAGAGTATGGGGTACACCGACAGGAACCGGGAGGCGATGAGAAAGAGGGCCGCCGCCCCTGCCACCAAAAATATTCCCAGGTTGTTCAGGGGGTTGGGAATTTCCATCCCCAGGGCCACAAAAAACAGCGTGATGAAAAAGTCGCGGATGTTGACGATTTTTGAAATAATATCGAGGTTGTAAGGAAAAGTGGAGATGGCGACGCCGGCAATCAGGGCCCCCATTTCCAGGGACAGGTTGAACAAGCCGGCTATGCTGCAGATGAGGAAGCACCACCCCAAAGAGGCCACCAGCATGAGTTCCGGCAGCCGGGCGATCTTCCGGAAGATATACCCCAGGACATATTTGCTCAGCGCCATACTGATGACGATGAGCAGGGCGGCCTGGCCGAACTGTATCAGGATCGACAGGATTTGGGGGTCGTTGAGGGAGGTCTGGATGCTCAGGACCACGATGGCCCAGATATCCTGAAACACCAGGACCCCCAAGGTGAGCCGGCCGGCCAGGGTCCCCAGTTCAAACTTCTCATAGAGCAGTTTCACCACGATGGTGGTGCTGCTCAGGGCCAGGCACACCGCCAGGTAGAGCAGATCGTACTGGCCGCCCAGGATCTTGACGCCGAAAATCCTGTACTCAAAGGGCGCGCCGATGCTAAACCCCAGCAGCATGAAGAAACCGAAGCCCATGGCGGCGCACAGGAGGAATTGAAAAATGCCCGTGGCAATCAGGGATTTGCCCGATTCTTTCAGCTTGTTGAGGTTGAGCTCCAGCCCGATCATGAATAAGAGGAGAATCAGGCCGATTTCCGTGATGACCTTGATGTCTGCCTGGCTGCTCACCCAGCCGAAGCCGAATTGGGGGCCGATAACCGCCCCGGCGGCCAGGTAGGCTAAAAGGAGGGGCTGCTTGGTCAGATAGGCCAGAAAGGCCAGCGCGGTGGCGGCCATGATGCTGATGCCGATAGCCGAGATGAGACCGCTGCCGCCGCCGTCACCGCTGGCCCAGGCGGCAACGGGGCTCGACAGCACGGCCACGGCGATTAGGAAAAGCGCCACTGGCCGGGGCTTGAATCTGACGAACCACGTGGGAGTCATCCCCCCAAACATCTTGCTTAACAGGTGAAGTTTCCCGGACATTCCTTTCCCCCAGATGGTGTATCGGACGGACTGCAAAAATTGGTTAAGGGGCTGATGACGGGGTAAGCTAACACCAGCATATCACGGATAACGGGGAATTTAAGAGGAAAAAAGGGCTCAAAATGATGCGATTGAGGCCAGGGTGCAGCCGATGAGGGCCCTGAAGTCCGCAGGCGGGTTATTGATTAAAACGCGTATGGCTTGACTCCCCTGCAATCAGTAACATATTGTATTAATTAGCTAAATATGGAGCTTATTGTGTAACCAGAAAATTTTAGCCTCCTGGGATTGTAACAAATAATTTAGGACCGAAAAAGTTGGCCGAAAAAATCAAACGGGACTACATGGTGCCCAAGTCTTCCTCATGGGGTACCGGGCCCGCCGGCGCCAGGGCGGGAAACTCCGGCTCGGCCAGGCAGGCCAACAGCCCCGCCGCGGCTGTGAGGCCGTAGGGCAGCGCCGCTTCGTCGGGGTTGAAGGTGGGGGAGTGGAGGGCCTGGCCCCGGCCCCCGGGGGTGCGAACCCCCAGAAAAAAGTAGAAGCCCGGCGCCCGGGCGGCAAAGTAGGGGAAGTCCTCGCTCCCCATGGCCGGGTGCAGCAGCTTGAGACGCTTCTGCCCCAGCAGGGTCAGGAGTATCTGCACCGCCTGGTCGGTGAGGTCCGGGTCATTTTTGAGCATGGGGAACAGGGGCTCCACCGTGAGCTTGATTTCGGCCCCGGTGGCCTGGGAAAGACCGGCGAATTGCTGCCGCAGGCCGTTTAAGACCTCCTGGCGCACCGATTCCTGGAGATAGCGGAGGCTGCCGTCCAGGGTGACCTCATCGGCCAGGATGTTGAAGCGGTTGCCCCCCTGAATCCGGCCGAAGGTGAGGACCTTGGGGGAGCGGGTGTCGATCTTTTGGGCCAGGAACCCCTGGATGTGATTGAGCACCTGGGCCGTCACCAGGATGGGGTCGACTCCCCGGTGAGGAGTGGCGCCGTGGGCTGATTTGCCGGTAACGGTAAGGATGATGCGGTCGGCCCCGGCCATGACCACCCCCGGGCCATAGCGGATGTGGCCCACGTCCAGATTAGGGGCCACGTGCAGGGCGCACACCGCCTCCACCTTGGGGTTATCCAGGACACCGGCGGCCACCATGCCCTTGGCGCCGGAATCGCCCACCGGCGGGCCTTCTTCGGCGGGCTGAAAGATGAAGACGTAGTGCCCGGCCAGGCGATCTTGGAGCGAACTCAGCAACCGGGCGGCGCCCAGGGCAATGGCCAGATGAAAATCATGCCCGCAGGCGTGCATGACCCCCTCCACCTGTGAGCGCCAGGGGAGATTGAGCTTTTCAGCGATGGGCAGGGCGTCCATGTCGGCCCGCCAGGCCACCGCCCGCCCGGGGCGGCCCCCCTTGAGCACCCCCAACACACCGTGGCCGGCGATGCCGGTGGTTACCGTCAGGCCCCAATCCCTGAGATATGCCGCCACCGTCTCCCCGGTGCGTTCCTCCTGGTGAGACAGCTCCGGGTGCTGATGAAACTCACGGCGCCAGGCCACGAGCTCCGTTTCCAGACCCTGCGCCCGAGCTTTGATTGCTTCTAACAATTCCATCATGAAGGCATTGTATCGCGGTCGGTGAGGATGGCAAAGGGTAAAAAAATAAGGTGCGCCGGGCGAACCTTGCATTTTTTAACTGAGGGGGGAATGGGAAAGGGGCGACCCGTTGGGTCGCCCCTACTTTTGCTTAAGGGATTGGGGGCGGGGTTTGGGGATTTTTTGTAAGCGGAATGGCAACTTACGAAAAAGCCCTTAGCCTCCCCAACATCATTTTATCGTTTCTTCTATGCGGCCAGTTTCTCCACCTTGACGGCGCAGACCTTGTATTCCGGGATCTTGGCTACGGGGTCGTAGGCGGAGTTGGTGAGAACGTTGGCCGCGGTTTCGGCGAAATGGAAGGGGATGAAGACCACGCCCCGGTTTACTTTGCCGCTGATCCTGGCCTTTATCTGGATCTCGCCCCGGCGGGAGCTGACCTTGACCCGCTCCCCGTCCTTGATGGCCATGGTTTTGGCGTCCACCGGGCTGATTTCCACATAGCCCTCCGGAACTTCCTGGTGCAGGCTGGGGGAGACCCGGGTCATGGTGCCGGAGTGGTAATGCGCGAAGGAGCGCCCGGTGCTGAGCCACATGGGAAATGCCCCGTCCACCACCTCCGCCGGCGGCTTGTAGTCGATGGCGGTAAAGGCGCCCTTGCCCCGGCTGAAGCGGTCCTTGTGCAGGAAGACGGTGCCGGGGTGCTCCGGGGTGGGGCAGGGCCACTGGAGGCCGTTGGGTGCCAGGCGTGCATAGCTCATGCCGGCGTAGCTCGGGGTGAGGCTCTTGATCTCCTCGAAGATCGCCTCCGGCGAGTCGTAGTGCATGGGGTAGCCGCAGCGGGTGGACAGGTCCTGGGTAATCATCCAGTCGGGCCGGGACTCTCCCACCGGCGGGATGGCCTGGCGCACCGGGAGGACCCGGCGCTCGGTGTTGCTGAAAGTGCCGTCTTTCTCGGCGAAGGACGTGCCGGGGAGGACTATGGTGGCGTTTTTGGCCGTCTGGGTCAGGAAGATGTCCTGGACGATGAAGACATCCAGGTGCTTCAAGGCTGCTTCCACGTGGCGCAGGTCCGGGTCGGTGACCAGGGGATTTTCGCCCACGATGTAGAGGGCCTTGATCTTGCCTGCCTCGATGGCGGTGAACATATCCAGGATGGTGAGCCCGGGCTTATTGGAGAGGGGACGGCCCCAGGCCTCGGAAAATTTCTTATTGGCGGCTTCGTCGGCCACGGGCTGGTAGCCCGTAAAGACGTTGGGCAGGCCGCCCATGTCGCAGGCCCCCTGGACGTTGTTCTGGCCCCGGAGGGGGTTGACGCCGCCGGAGGCCACCCCGACGTTGCCGGTGAGCATGGCCAGGTTGGCGCACGACTTGACATTGTCCACGCCGGTGGTGTGCTGGGTGATGCCCATGCAGTAAACGACGGAGGCGGGCTTGTTCTTGGCGTACATCTCGGCCATCCGGCGCAGGGTGGCGGCATCGACGCCGGTGATCTGGGCTACCTTGTCCGGGGGATAATCCTCCAGCTTGGCGGCCAGGGCCTCGAAGCCCTCGGTGCGCTCCTCAACGTAGGCTTTATCGTGCCAGCCTTCTTTGATAATGATATGCATCAGCCCATTGATGAGGGCGACGTCGGTGCCCAGGCGGTGCTGCACCGCGATATCCGCCAGAAAGGCCATCTGGGTGGCACGGGGATCGACCACGATGATCTTGGCGCCTTTTTCTCTCCCCCTTAAGATCCACTTGGCGGCGATGGGATGGTTCTCGGTGGTGTTGGAACCGATGATAAAAATGCACTTGGCGTCGGCCAACTCCGGGATGGAATTGGTCATGGCGCCCGAACCGAAAGCCGCGGCCAGACCGACCACGGTGGAGCTATGTCAGAGTCGGGCGCAGTGGTCGACGTTGTTGGTGCCGATGGCAGCCCGGGTAAATTTCTGGATGAGGTAGTTCTCTTCGTTGGTGACCTTGGCCGAGGACAGCACCGCCACCGCGTCGGGGCCGTATTTTTCTACGACCTGTTTCAGGCCCTGGGCGGCGGTGTCCATGGCCTCATCCCAACTCACCGGCACCAGCTTGCCGTCTTGGCGTAGAAGCGGCTGTTTCAGGCGCTGGTCGCTGCCCACAAACTCGTGAATGTTCCAGCCCTTGATGCAGAGGCTGCCCTGGCTCACCGGGTGGGTTTTCAGCGGCAGGGTGGAAATCACCTTATCGTCCAATACCTCCAGGAGGAGGCCGCAGCCGCAGCCGCAGTAAGAACACGTGGTGTTGACGGTGCGAAAGTCCATGGACATGCTCCTAACTCATTGAGATTACTATCTAAGACCGCGGGAAAATCGACCTTGTGGATTAATTCACGTATCATCTTAGCACAAATAGAGGTTCAGTCAAGAAATAAGGCAGGACGGGTTAAAGATAACTATTGGCTATTCTTACAAAAAAATAGCGACCTCGGTGAACCGGATGTACTGAAAATAAGTGCTTATGTCAGGTTTGCAGTCCTTTCGGTCATCCTTCTTTCCGGGGAAGTAATTTTTCCCCTTGACAAGCCAGCCGATTTTTACGACAAATTCAGAACGAGCGGGAATAACTCAGCGGTAGAGTGCGACCTTGCCAAGGTCGAAGTCGCGGGTTCAAATCCCGTTTCCCGCTCCAGAGGCGGCATAGCCAAGAGGTAAGGCAGCGGTCTGCAAAACCGTTATTCTCCAGTTCGAATCTGGATGCCGCCTCCAGTTATTCCAGGTACTTACGGTAGCTTCGGCTACCTTTTATTATTTGCGGTTGCGTATAGGGTGCGTTTCAGCCCCGGCATTTTTTGATGCTTCGGGGCTTTTTATAACTTAGCCTTTTCCATGCCAAAAGGTTGATTTTTAAAATTCTTTCCTGAGCTTTCTCGTGGTAATTTCTTTGCCTAAGGATATTTTACTGAGTTGACCGCCCCTACCCCTTTTTCTATTTCCACTCCGAATCCTTGCGAAGGTCTAATTCCTACCAAAAATTATTAGAAAGATCCTTGAAAAGAAAATATCTACATATTAAAATATACGACCGAAAGATGGTTCTTTGACAACTAAATCTGTTTGCAGCGGGACCTCCCCCCCTGAGGGTGTTCTCTCTCCGGTTGATTTGCCCGGAGGAGAATATGGAAACAACGTGCTTTCTCGTCGAAGTTATGTTCATGGCTCTGATGGTGACGTTCACAAGGCGCAAATGCAGCATAGATACAGATGATTCCGGAGTCATCAAAAGGATCATTTTGCTACTTTTCGAAACCTTCATTACCATTTTCCTCCAAGCCTTGGCATTTACGTTGAAGTCATAAATTGGGCTTGAACGCTTGGTATACTTTTATGGTACCAGAAAAGCGATATAACGTTTAAACCAAGTAACTTTATCGAAGTATTTGTTCCGAGAAGCAGTTGGACAATTCGAACCACTTTGTATTTCAGGGAAATGCTTTATGTAGTCCGAGAAGCAGTTGACCACTTTTTTCTTTTTCCTCAAGGGTAACTACCCAATTTGATGAGTTTGTTCTGAGATTGCAA
The DNA here is from genome assembly GCA_030655955.1 of Deltaproteobacteria bacterium. Classification (GTDB taxonomy): domain Bacteria; phylum Desulfobacterota; class Desulfobaccia; order Desulfobaccales; family 0-14-0-80-60-11; genus 0-14-0-80-60-11. Next base: position 19,853 of record JAUSOZ010000273.1, on the reverse strand, counting down.
ATATACTGCATTTTTTGCAGGAAGCTATAAGCTGCGAGCAGATTTGGTCAAGAGTAACCAAAAGGGAAAAAAAAGGCACTTCACGGAGATTGGAATAGCCCTCAGGTGACGGTCCTAAAGTTAAATCCATAATACTCAATAGGGCGGCTAAAGAGCCGCCCTATTTTCTTAAAACGCTGCCCCCATTTGTTGTCCACTAAACAAAATATCGCCCAAAACTAGAATGAAAATCGGATGTTCTAAGCCCGTGAGACGCCCGCAAAGGTGCTTCCCATCACCGTTACCGGCTCGTGGCGAGCTGCCGCTCCTTCATGATGGCCGCGGCCTTTTCCCCCACGATCCTCCTCATGTCAAAAAGGTCCTCTCCCTCGACGCAGGTCACGAAATATTGCAAGAATCGGCTCGGGTTTTGCCACAACATCCCGATCATCTGGGTCCAGAATTGGCGCCGGTAGGGCGGCCGGATGCCTTGCCACCAAAGGATTTTGCCCAGAGACCGGGTCTGGTTTAATAAATAGCGCCAGGGAATTTTCTGGCGGGGAACCTGGTCTTGGCGCCGGGGGCCTCCTGCCGCCCTTTTCGGATCACGGCGAGCCGGTCGCATGGCCAGATAGTAGCGGTAAGTGCGTGCCAGATAGCGGGATGGTTCATACAGGTAGTCCCAGGCATCGATGTATTCCTGCATGATCTCGGCTTCCGGTCGACTGGGTTCGAAGTTCATGGCTGAGAAGGTCCCCAAGTCTTCTCCCACATCCTGGCGCAGCCGCCCTTCATTTTCCAGGCGATGCCACAGTTTGGTATGCGGCGCGGCCAGCAGGAGCCCAAGCATGGTCACGGGTAGGTCAGTTTTTTCGATGAAGGCGCAGATGCGCTGGCCGGCCCCGGAGGTTTCCCCGTCCATACCGATGATGAAACTGCCGATAACCTCCATGCCGCTTTGTTTGAGGTTATGCAGCGATTCTACGAGCGGATTTTTGATGTTATGATATTTGTGGCTGGCTTCAAGCACATTTTCATCCGGCGACTCGATGCCGATAAAAACCTCTCTCAGATTAGCCGCAATCATGAGTTCGATCATTTCGGGGTCCTGGCCCAGGTTCACCGAGGCCTGGGTCAAAAACTGGTAGGGTTTCCCCCGGCTCTCGGACCAGGAAATGATTGCGTGCAGCAGGGCCTGAGCCCGCTTCTTGCTCCCGATGAAGTTGTCATCGCAAAAGAACACGTTGCCGGTGGCCCCGAGCTGGTAGAGGGTCTCCAGTTCGGCGATGACCTGCTCCGGGGTTTTGTGGCGGGGTTTGCGCCCGAAGAGGTTTACCACATCGCAAAATTCGCAGTCGAAGGGGCAGCCCCGGGAAGTCTGGATCGAAAAGGTGGCATAATCGTCCAGATGCAACAGATCGAAGCGCGGAATCGGTGAGGTAGTAAGATCGGGCTTCTCATCGGTCCCGATCACCCCGGTTTGGCCGGTTCGCATCGCCTCCAGAAGCAGGGGAATCGTATTCTCTCCCTCACCCCGCACCACGAAATCACATCCTGCCTCCAGGGTGGCCTCCGGGAGCGAAGTAGGGTAGGGCCCTCCGGCTATTACGGTTTTCCCCCGCTGTTTGGCTTCTCTCACCAGGGCAAACAGGCCTTCCCGCTGGATGTACATGGCCGATATCAAAATTAGATCGGCCCACTGCCAATCCTGTTCCGTCAGCTTCCTGGCGTTGAGATCGGCCAGGCGCAACTCCCATTCCTGGGGCAGTAAGGCTGCCAAGGTCAGCAGACCCAGGGGCGGCGTAACCGTCCGGTTGCCCCGGAGCTGACAAGATTTCCGGAAACTCCAGAAGGAAAGGGGAAATTCTGGGCAGATTAATAAAGCGCGCATGGCGGTAAAACCCCTCAATCATTGATATGATAAGGCAACCAAGGGATGGTTGCTTTAATTTATAGATTGCAACTTTTGGTATCGAACTTCAAAACCAGCCTCTTTTCGAAGGCACCTATCTCAAAGCCCATATAATAACATAAAAAATATTTAAAGACTCGGGGTCTCCCCAGATTTTGGACCTTCCCGGCCTGGGGAGACTCAAATCGGTCTACGTCTTCCCTCTGTCTGGCTTGGCGCCATCCACCGTCCCGCCTTGAGGCCCGGTTTTTTTCCAATCCCGGGTCCCCCAAAGCCGGATATACCTAACCAACCGGTTTAGGAAAGGATGATTTTTGCCGATTACACAACCGAGTTACCGACAATAACAAGGGATGAATCATGAAAAAGAACAGCAGCTGGTTTAACCGTCACCGCGTCGTTCTGGCTCTGGCCTTCGCCCTGGCGGGGTGCGGGCAGACCCCGGCCATTATCATCGATGACAGCGGCAATTTTAAAAAACATGAGAATCTGATCATGGCACCGGAGCCATCCGCCGAATCCACTAACCAGGGGCTCTGGATGGATATGCAGGGAGGCGGCTGAGCCATGCGGCCAGCACCCGGCCGGGGAGAAATATGCCTCTCGCAAAGGCATGGCCAACCGGAGGCGCGGTTTGATGCTTGAGGCGATTGCGGCGCGTGGGGCCGGTTAGCGGAATCGGATCTTTTAAGACAAGGAAAGGCAATAATCAGACATAAGGGGATCGGGGCAGTGCACCGCGGGGTCCCAGGTTCGAGGCGGCTGCGCCCCTAACCGCGCGGCCGATTTTTCAAGTTGTCCTCCGTTTAAGCCGATATACATACATATATTTAATAGCATGATGGCTCAGCGTGGGGTTGGCAGGGTTACCGTTAGGCTCTCGGGGTGCTTAGCCTGAGAAGGAAGTAACCCAAAATCACCACTCTGCGGGTGAGAGGAGTTGCCATGGACAAACGACGGCATCCGCGAATTCACCTTCAATTGCCCATCAGGTTTATTGTGGCGCAGCCGGAAACGCGCGATTGCCAAGACGGTGAGGGGATGTTGAAAGATATCAGCTGTGGGGGGATTCTCTTCCAGGTTGAACCACCCCTGCCCGTGGAACCGGGGCAAGTCCGAGAGTTTTCCTTTTTCCTGGTGCCGGAAAAGGCCGAGCATCGAGACCTGGCGCATTTCCATGCCCAGGGGCTGGTTCTGCGCATCGACCCTCCGGACCCAAATAATTCAGCCTACGGGGTGGCGGTCCAGTTTCTTTCGGCCTTAACCAAGGAGGACGTGACCATTAAAATGACTATATCCCCCCGGCCCCGGGGAGGTCCCCCAGCTAAACCCATCAGAGATGAGCCCTGACGGGGCTGGGAGAAGTTTGACCTTCTGCCAACGTCAGTAGACCGGCGCCCATGCTTCCCTGGGCCAGACGATCTGTGGGGCTGAATAATCCGGCGCTCTTACCTGATTTTGGGCGGTTCTTAGTTCCCCCGCAGCCGAGAGACCCACTTATACATCTTCCATCCTACCATTCCCCCGGTGAGATTGCAGACCCTGGCGTAGCCCTTTTTTTTCAGGGCATAGGCTACCAAGGGCGAGCGGTGGCCGGTCATACAGATAACCACGATCTCCTGGGAGGGAGAGACCGGAGGCATTTTGCCGCTATCCGCCAGGAAATGGGGCAGGTTTGGGGCCCCGGGCAGGTGGAACCAGTTATATTCCAGGCGGGTGCGCACATCCAGCAAGACCAGATCGGAGGCCCCGGCGCCTAACCTGGCCTCGAGTTGCCAGGGAAACCGCGGCTTGACTCCCAGAAACCACCAGACTGTGTCCCAGACCAAAAAGAGCCCGATGATCGCGAGCAGAACTTGTCCCATGGCGACCGTCTCTCCCCTCAAGGATATCAAAGCACCTCAATAAGATAATTATTTTTTTTGCCTTTACCGCCGCTGTCAACGTATTATAGTGAAAATGGGAGCTGGTGGTAGTCCGTGCCAGATGGAAAGGTAATCTCGGGCCTGGTGGGGCCGAGACCGGGAGCAGGAGCAGGTCAGTCCTGAGGTCGCGCACATATGAAGATTCTCCATTTGCTCAGTCAAAGGCCGGAGGCTACGGGGAGCGGCATCTATATTCAGGCCATGCTCCGGGAAGCCGCCAGCCGGGGGCATGAAAACTTTCTCCTGGCTGGGGTGCCTCAGGGAGAAGAACCTCAACCGGACGGGTTGGGGTCCGCGGCCGGTGAATTTGTGCGTTTTGAGGGCGGTGATCTCCCCTTCCCGGTGGTGGGCATGAGCGACGTCATGCCCTATCCCAGCCGGCGATTCTCTGATCTGTCGCCCCCGGAAGTGGAAGCGTATGAATGGGTTTTTGCGGACCGGCTCCTGGACGTGGTCGCCAGATTTCAGCCCCAGGTTATCCATAGCCATCATCTCTGGCTGCTCACCGCCGTGGCCCACCATATGTTGCCGCATCTGCCGCTGGTGGCCACCTGTCACGGCTCCGACCTGCGCCAGTTCCATTTCTGTCCCCATCTGCGCCCCCGGGTGCTGGCGGGATGCCGGGAACTGGATGGCATCATGGCCCTGAGCGGGGCTCAAAAGCATGACATCATCAGACTGTACGATATTCCCGGGGACCGCATCGAGGTTGTGGGGGCCGGTTATAACGAGGCCTGGTTCCGCCCCCGGCCCAAGCCGGCGCCCGACCCGGTCCACCTGGTTTATGCCGGCAAGTTGAGCCGGGCCAAAGGGGTGCCCTGGCTGCTGCGGGCCCTGGAGGGCCTGAGGCATTTGCCCTGGCGGCTCGATCTCATCGGCGGCGGGAGCGGCCGGGAACGAGACGAGATTCTGGAACAGGCGGCCGGACTGCTCGACCGGGTCCAGGTCTGGGGGCCGCGGTCCCAGGAGGAACTGGCCCGCCTTATGGGACAGGCACATCTGGTGGTGCTGGCCTCATTTTTCGAGGGCCTGCCCCTGGTGGTCCTGGAAGCCCTGGCTTGCGGCTGTCGGGTGGTGACCACGGCCCTGCCCGGGGTGGTGGAAGTCCTGGGCGGATACGACATTGAGGCGATCTCGATGGTCCCCCCGCCCCGCCTTCTGGGCCAGGATACGCCGCACCCGGAAGACGAGGCCGGTTTTGTCCGAGATCTGGCCGGGGCCCTGGAAAGGCAGATTCTCGCCGCCAGGGAACGGCCGGAATACGCCCGGCAGGCAGTGGCGCAACTCCTGGATTACTATTCCTGGTCCCAGGTCTTTGCCCGGGTGGAACAGGTTTACCGGCGGGTGTTAGGCCATGAGCCGCATTAAGATTGTCAGCTGGAGAATCTGCCTGGTGGTGAGCAGTCCTGTGGCCTGGAGAAATCCTCCCGTATGGTCAACCGCGCCCGCGTCCGTCCCTTGAATCAGGCCCCCCCCGGCCAGGGACCGGTAGTCTATTGGATGAGCCGGGACCAGCGGGTCCGGGACAACTGGGCCTTGCTCTATGCCCAGGAACTGGCCCTCAGTCTGGGGCAGCCCCTGGGAGTGGTGTTCTGCCTGGCCCCGGCGTTTCTGGGGGCCACCCTGCGCCAGTATGGCTTTATGCTCAAGGGCTTGCAGGAAGTGGCCGCAGACCTGGCCGCCCTGAACCTGCCGTTTTTTCTTCTCACGGGGGAGCCGGCCCGGGAACTGCCAGGCTTGGTGTCGCACTACCGGGTCGGGGCCGTGGTGAGCGATTTTTCGCCGTTGCGCCTGGTGCGGGGGTGGAAAACCGCGGTGGCTTCGGTGATCGGGGTTTCCCTGGAGGAAGTGGATGGACACAACGTTGTGCCGTGCTGGCTGGCCTCCCCCAAGGCGGAATACGGCGCCTACACCCTGAGGCCCAAGCTGAAAAGGCTTTTGCCGGAGTTTCTGGAAGACTTCCCGCCGCTGGCCCGGCACCCGGTGGGGTGGGAGGGGGAACGGCCGGAAATTGCCTGGAAGGAGCTGCCCACCGCCCTGGCCATCGACACCGCCGTCCCGGAGGTGACCTGGCTCAGCCCCGGGGAGCGCCAGGCCCGGGCGGCGCTGGACCACTTCCTGGACCAGAAGCTGCCTTTCTATGGCGAGCGGCGCAACGACCCCACGCTGGACGGGCAGTCGGACCTCTCCCCCTACCTCCATTTCGGGCACCTCGCCGCGGCCCGGGTGGCCCTGGAGGTGGAGGACTGCCGTGGCCACGACGCGTCCCGGGAAGCCTTTCTGGAGGAACTCATCGTACGCCGGGAGCTGGCGGATAATTTCTGCTTCTATCAGCCTCATTACGACACCTTTGCCGGTTTTCCGGCCTGGGCCCAGAAAACCCTGAACCAGCATCGGCGGGATCGGCGGGAGTATCTCTATTCCGCGGCAGAGCTGGAGTCGGGCCGGACCCATGATGAGTTGTGGAACGCGGCCCAGCGGCACATGGTGCAGCGGGGCAAGATGCACGGCTATATGCGCATGTACTGGGCCAAAAAGATCCTGGAGTGGACTGCCTCCCCGGAAGAGGCCCAGGCCGTGGCCATTTATCTCAATGACAAATATGAATTGGATGGCCGCGACCCGAATGGCTATGCCGGCATTGCCTGGAGCATCGGCGGGGTTCATGACCGGGCCTGGTTCGCACGCCCCATTTTCGGGAAGATCAGGTATATGAGCTACAACGGCTGCCGCAGCAAGTTCAACGTGGAGGCTTACTTAGCCAAAACCCGGGAAGACACCGTCCCATAGGAGTGCCGGGAGATGTTTGCCGGGTAAGCATGAGCCTTTTTCAGGCAAGGGAGGCGCGGATGACCGATACTCCGGAAACGCTGGCGGTTATCAGAAACCTGCTGGAATCGCAAAAGCTGGCGGTGCTGTCCACCCAGAACCACGGCCAGCCCTATTGCAATCTCATCGCCATCGCCGCTACCGAGGACCTGAAGTATCTCCTCTTTGCCACCACCCGGGCGACGCGCAAATACGCCAACCTGATGGCCGATTCCCGGGTGGCGGTGTTGGTGGATAACCGGCAGAATGACGCGGCGGATTTTGCCGAAGCCGCGGCCCTGACCGCCCTGGGAAAAGCCTGGGAAGTGCAGGGGGCGGAACGGCAGCAATTCTTAACGGTGTACCTGGGAAAGCACCCCTATCTGGAAGAATTCGTGACCTCGCCCACCTGCGCCCTGCTCCGGATCAAGGTGGATAAGTACATTGTGGTGACCCGGTTCCAGGAAGTCAGGGAGATCCAAATCCCTGCCTGAGCCGGATGTGACCCGACATCGGTGTCTTTTTCCGGCAGAGCCCGCCCCGGCTTGACAACGACGATGGTTGGTCTATGATAAACCACCCTTTGACAGCCGCGCGAGGCCCTGAAAGGTGGGACGTTTGAGCCGCGGGACCGGGGGCGGCCCACGTTAATACCGAAGTCGCGGTCAAAAAAACCCAGACGAAACGTAGGGGCGCACCTGTGTGTGCGCCCTCAGGGGGGACACGCAGGTCCCCCCCTACAAAAATTGTCCATTGAGCGCTAATCGGTATAAGATCAGATGAGGTTAAGATGTGGCGCGGCCGGTGACACAGCCAGTGGCCGAGCTTGGAGCAGAACTGCATAAGGAGGAGCGCGTGATGGCGAACTGGAGGCAGGCCAGATCACAGATGGCTATCGGTTTTATCTTGGTGGCAATCCTGTTTTACGGGTGTGGCGGTGGAGGGCAGTTTAGATCTGGGGGGGAGCCCCTTAACGCAGTCGTGATCGACGAATACATGCTGACCAAGGCCGGATTTACGCCGTACAAGCCAAATATGGAAACCCCCAAGACCCAGGCGCTGCTGGACGCCCTGCCCAGTGGGCAAGTCACTACCTTCTCGGGCGACGGCAAGATTTATCACGCCTATCCGGATAAGGGGGCCAACATCCTGTACGTGGGGGACCAGGACGCCTACGACAAGTATGTCTCCATGGCCCAAGGCAAAAAGGTTTGTCAGCGGGTGGATGCCCCGGACTCGTCGGGATTTTGGGGTTGTTTTCAGGAGATGCAGCAGAAGGCCGGCAGGTAGGCGGCGGTAACTCCAGCTAACGCTTGCAGATGTCGTGGATGGAGTCGCAGGTCTGGGCATAGAGCCGCTCGAGCCAGTCTCCCTGCCGGAGGTAAGGCGTCGCGGCCGCCCCGGCTGCCGCCGGCTTTGCGGCCAGCCGGCGCAAAATGCGATGGGCCGCGGCAATAAAGGTGGCATGGCTCCAGGTCAGGGGAGACACCGAGATGGACTCCCCGGTCAGCGGGGCGGCGCCGGGTTTGCCGCCAGGCCGAATGAGAGCCATGGCTGAAGCGCCGCGGCCCCCAGGTGAGCCTGGACCTGGATGAACCCCCCTGGGGCGCGGGCAACCAGACATCATATTGGTTAATTATCAAACAATTCTTAATTCGGTGTTAACCAATTTATATATAGCAGAAAGCCGCTAAAAGGAAGCAAGATATATTTGTTTCCAAAATAAGTCAAGTGAGCCTTTGCCGTCAAATATTTTCTGCGAATTGAGGGCTGGCCGGAGGTCAAAAGGAAACATAATAATAGTTTTTGTCTCCTTTTGCTTGGGAACCAAGGGCGTTAAATTATATAAAAGCTACACCTCTCACAATAGTTCCATCTTCATTGATACATTCTGCACGACTTGCTACAACCGTCTCTAAAGTCGCGTTAGCTTCGGTTATTATGCCGGACAACTTATAATAGGAGATATAATTAGAAGTCTCAAACCAACTAATTAAAGGCCCACCACTTATACCTCCAAGATCATAATTAGGAGATAAATTCTTAATTGTTTGAGTTTTGAGAAAATACTCCCTATCAACAGCCCAAGTTATTTGTCTATCATTTACGATCCTAGCTATACCTAATGCTGTAAAAAGACCAAAATCAGCCTCTAGTTTATTCTTTTCCAATCTTTCTTTTCCAGGAAAACCGGCAAGCATAATGCCCCTTCCTTCTTGCGGTGGCTGTGGCGGCCATGATTCTAAGGGAACCATATCTTTGCACATATTCGCTAAAAGTTCTCTATCAAATTCAAAGGTTGCAATGTCAAATCGATCTGAAATGGCTATTACCCTCTCAAAAATATCATCAACAACGCAATCGGCCAATTGAAGCCTAATTTTTTGTTCTCTCCGGTCTTTCTCATATTTTCTCAATATATGTGCCGCCGTAATACCTAATAGTTTTTTAGGAGTTTGCACCAGGGTAACCGTACCATTATGTAAAATAGTTGGATTGTCTTTTCTACGTTGGAACCAAAATAATGCGACACAGCAATCCATAAGAATTTTTCTTAAAACATCTCCAAGATCGCCAGCCAGTAATCTTTTAGCCTTCTCAAGCGAGATAGGATGCCCCTCGGGAGGAGACCAATTATTAGCCATAATTAACCGACATTATGCGGCAACCTCGTATAATCGAGGCAAAAAAAAGTATTTTACCTAAATTGTTTGGAAACCATTAGCCCCAGGTTCATGATAGCACAAATAGCGGGGGGAAAAGTATTATTTTTAAAAGTTGGCTAACCACTTCAATTTTAAGCGATTATCTTGCCACTATCAAAACTACCAATAAAATTAAAGAATTGTAGATATAGTCAATATAGCAAACTATTAGGCAAAGCAGAATATTACCCCCAATTTGGTTCCCAAGCTCAGCTTGGGAACCAGGAAAAATGGGAGGGCAGGAAGGGGCCAGTCACCTGGCTTGCCAAGCGCCCCCGGTTTGGGTAGGATAGGCGCATGAGTAAAGCCTTCAGCTTTTTTCTGCGGCTGTTTCTCTGCTTCGTGGCGGCCCGGTTTCTCCTCCAGGCCATCGGGGTGGAGGGCCGGGATTATCTGGTGGGCTTGACTCTGCTGTTTCTGGTCAACGTGTACTGGTTCAGTTACCTGGTGTTCCGGGACCGGACGGTTTCCAAGGTCGAGGCTAAGCCCAACCCGACCGGCAGCCCGATAGCCGCGGTTCCCGAGCCGGAGGAGGCCCCGGTCAAGCCGGCGCCGCCCGGGGACTGAGGCCGGCTGAGAAAGGTTCAAGGTTCAAAGTTCAAGGTTCGGGTAATTAAAGAATACGTATCGCGCCCCAAGATAAAAACCACGCCCTTTTCATGCCTTACGGGTGGGCCACAGGCACATGAGCAACTGCTTTGAAAAGTTCTTGGTGGCACCGGCATCTTGCCGGTGCGGCGCACAGGCTGGAAGCCTGTGCCACCAAAGGCGGCGGATACGGAGGGAAGAATTGCTTGTCTGGTGCGTTCTCCGGGCCAATTAATCCGTCCAATTGGCGGGCAGTGGTCACCCTGCATAGTTGAACCGCGTTGGCGCCGCCGGTGAAAATCGAACCGTTCAGGCCGACACCCGCCCCACCAGGCCGTCGGGAGAGTCGGGGCGGGCTCAAGAAGATCTCCTGTCGGGTGGCCGCCGTGCCGGGGCGGCAGGGCGGCCAAAATAAAGCCGGCGGAGAAGTCGTACTATCCCGAAAGGTTAGGTGCAGAGGGGCGCCGCCGGTCATTTTTTCCTTGACACCGATTTTGTGAATGTTTTAACATTCACTATCCATACAGGTCTATTCCGGTTCCTGGGTAAAACGAAACCTTCTGATGCAAATAGCCACGCTCTTATCGCAGAAAAAAGCCGCCATCCTGGGTCGCTGGCTCTCTATGATTTACGAGAGCTATCCCCCTGAGACGGCGATTTTCTTGCGGAAGGAAAAGAACCGCTTCGACAATCCGGCGGGATACCGGATCTCCGAGGGGTTGGAAGGGTTATACGGTACCCTCCTGCAGGAGATGGAGCGGGATCAGGTCATGGCCTGTCTCGATGAGATCATCCGCATCCGGGCGCTGCAGAATTTCACCCCCTCCCAGGCCCTGGCCTTCATCTTTTTGTTGAAAATTGTCATCCGCCAGGAACTGGCCGAAGAAATCCAGAAAGAGAACCTGGCGGCGGAGATCCTGGACCTGGAGTCCAGAATCGACGGGCTGGCCCTGTTGGGATTCGATGTCTACACCAAGCGCCGGGAAAAGATTTATGAAATCAAGGCCAACGAGGCGAAAAGAAGAGTCAGCGGGTTAATGCGCAAAACAGGCCTCACTGAAGACGGCCTGTTGTAGGTGTTGGCAGCAAACGGTTAACTGAAACGAGGTGACAGTACATGGATTTTTTTAAGCGTCATTTCTTTGTGGCCTTGTCTGCGGTCCTGGGACTGATCATTATCGCCTACGTGGGAGCCAGGGGCAATCTGCAACTGGTGTTTGGGGTGGTGGTGCCCTATATGGCCGCGCTCATCTTCGTGGAAGGCCTGGTCTACCGGGTCATCCAGTGGGCCCGGTCGCCGGTACCCTTCCGGATTCCCACCACGGGCGGCCAGGGTCGGACCCTGCCCTGGATCAAGCGGGATCTGGGGGATAAGCTGGACAATCCCTCCGACACCCCGCATCTGATCGGGCGCATGGCCCTGGAAGTGTTCGCCTTCCGCAGCCTGTTCCGGAACTTGCGGACGGAGCTGGTGAAGGACCCGGACAACCCCGAAGGCGCCCGGCTGATTCACTGGTCCTATAAATGGCTGTGGCTGGGGGCCATCGCCTTCCACTACGCCTTTCTGGTGGTCATCCTGCGGCATCTGCGGTTTTTCACCGAACCCACCATGGGCCTGGTCCTGATGCTGGATAAGGTGGACGGCTTCTTGCAGTTCTTCACCCCGGCGGTGTACCTGAGCGGCGTGGTGCTGGTGGCGGCGGTGGGTTATCTGCTCTTCCGGCGGATCACCAATCCGGCGGTGCGTTACATCTCCCTGGCGGCGGATTACTTCCCGCTGCTCCTGATTCTGAGCATCGGCATTACCGGGATTTTGCTGCGGTATTTCTTCAAGACGGACATCGTGGCGGTGAAGGAGCTGGCCATCGGCCTGGCGACCTTGCATCCCAAGCTGCCGGCGAACCTCAGCAGCCTCTTTTTTGTGCATCTCTTTTTAGTCTGTGCGCTCTTTGCTTACTTTCCGTTCAGCAAGCTGATGCATGCCCCCGGGGTGTTCATGAGCCCCACCCGGAACATGGTGTGCAACAACCGCTGGGTCATGCACGTCAACCCCTGGAACTATCCCGTCAAGTTTCATTCGTACGCCGAATATGAAGATAAGTTTAGGGATGCCATGATTGAGGCTGGGATCCCGGTCGAAAAGGAGCAATGAGTTTATGGCCAAAACTCCGACACCAGCAGAGCTGCTTCCCGGGTTAAGCTATAAGCCGCCCGAGAAAGGCTGGATGGACGTCAAGCCGGACTTCCGGCCGGGCACCTATTGTAACCCCGCCGCCCCCAAGTGGATGGAATGGATCAACTACCCCTACCCGGCAGCCCGATCGATTCCCGAGGATAATTGGGAACTGCCCAAGGATTGGAAGGAAATCGTCCTGCAGGGCATGGAAGACCGGCTGCAACGGTTCCGGTCCCTGAAGGTCTTTTTCGATATCTGCGTCCGCTGCGGGGCCTGCGCCGACAAGTGCCACTTCTTCCTGGGCACGGGCGACCCCAAGAACATGCCGGTCCTCCGGGCCGAGCTCTTGCGGTCGGTTTACCGGCGCTACTTTAAGACCATCGGCCGGGTGCTGGGGGAGATCGCCGGGGCCCGGGACCTGACGGAAGACGTCATTAAGGAATGGTTCTTCTACCTGTACCAGTGCACCATCTGCCGGCGGTGTTCGCTGTTCTGCCCCTACGGCATCGACATGGCGGAGATGACGCTCCTGGGCCGGGAACTGCTGGCCTCCGTCGGCCTGAACATCGACTGGGCCATGGCTTCGGTGGCCCAGTGCTACGACAAGGGCAGCCACATCGGGGCGCCGCCTCAGGCCTTCAAGGACATGGTGGACTTCCTGGCCGAGGAAAACGAGCGCATCACCGGCATCAACACCATGCCATCCATTAACCGCAAGGGCGCTGAGGTTCTCTTCGTCATGCCCTCCGGCGACTATTTCGCCGACCCCGGCACCTTCACCATGATGGGCTACATGCTGTTGTTCGAGCACATCGGCCTGGACTACACCCTCAGCACTTACGCCGCCGAGGGCGGCAACTTCGGCTGGTTCATCTCGCACGAGATGGGCAAACGGCTCAACGCCAAGATCTATGCCGAAGCCAAGCGCCTGGGGGTAAAGTGGATCCTGGGCGGCGAGTGCGGCCACATGTGGCGGGTGTGCAACCAGTACATGTCCACCTGGTGGGGTCCGGTGGACTTCCTGGAGAAGCCGGTATCCCCCATCACCGGCACCAAATTCGAGAACGCTTCGGTCCACAAAATGGTGCATATCTCCGAATTCACCGCCGACCTGATCCATCACAATAAGCTGAACCTGGATCCCCAGAGAAACGCGCATATCAAGCTGACCTTCCATGACTCCTGCAACACCGCCCGGGGCATGGGAATCTTGGAAGAGCCGCGCTATATCATCAACAACGTCCTGCCCGAGGGCAACTTCGTGGAGATGCCCCCCAACACCATCCGGGAAAAGGCCTTCTGCTGTGGCAGCTCCAGCGGCATCAACGCCAACGAGAACATGGAACTCCGCATGCAGGGCGGCTTCCCCCGGGCCAACGCGGTGCGGTTTGTCCACGAAAAGTATGGGGTGAACCACCTGGGCTGCATCTGCGCCCTGGACCGGGCCACCCTGCCCACCCTGCTGGAGTACTGGGTGCCGCAAGTGGAGATCACCGGCATCAGCGAGCTGGTGGGCAATGCCCTGATATTCCCGGACGAGTTGGAGCGCACCACCGATTTGCGCGACCGCGACCTGGTAGGCTTTGGCGAGCTGGCGGAGGAAGCCGGGGAGGAAGAGGAATAACATGGCCGACTACAAGAACGAATTCGGGTTTTTTGCCGAGCGCCCAAAGGTCGAAAAGAAGCTCTTCGACCGCAATAAGGTCATCGCCGGCTTGGTTATCTTCATCGTGATGATCACCATCCCGCTGTGGCAAAACCTGGGGAAAACCGTGGCGGCGCCGGCGCCAAGTCTCGACACGCCGGTCATCAAGCAACTGGCGGCAAAGGATAAAAAGTGCGTGATGCCCACGGAGTGGATGCGAGCCAACCACATGCAGATGCTGGTGGATTGGCGGGACAACGTGGTCCGCACCAAGGAGCAGCTGGTTACCACCAGCCGGGGCCGTGAATTTGTGGCTCCCGACGGGAAACAATACCTTGCCAGTCTGACCAACACCTGTATGGAGTGTCACTCCAACAAGGTTGATTTTTGCGACAAATGTCACAACTATGTGGCGGCGGCGCCTAACTGTTGGGGATGTCACCTGGAAAAAGGCAAGAAGCTGGCGGAGGCGAAGTGATGGGTATCGATAGACGAGAATTCATCAGGATAGCCGGACTCTCTACCCTCTTGGGGCTTGGAGGTACAGGGGCTTTTGAATTATTGGCGCCCGGCCGGGTAGAGGCCGAGATCATCCCGGCTCTGGGTTCGTTGAAAGCCAAACGCTGGGTCATGGTGATCAACCAGAAGGAACTGGATGATAACACCGCCCAGCAATGCGCCGCAGCCTGCCACCGGGTGCATAATGTGCCGGATTTCCTCAATCCCCCGGATGCCAAGCTGAAACTCAACCCGGCAGTGGCCCATCGCTACCAAGTCAAGTGGCTGTGGACCGAGCATTTCCACAACGCCTTTCCTGGGGATGCGCCGGCGCACATGGCGGAAAAAGTGGAGCACATGAACTTTCTGGTCCTGTGCAACCATTGCCAGAATCCCCCCTGCGTCCGGGTGTGTCCCACCAAGGCCACCTTCCAGCGGGACGACGGCATCGTCATGATGGACATGCACCGCTGCATCGGCTGCCGCTTTTGCATGGCCGGCTGCCCCTATGGCTCCCGGAGTTTCAACTGGCGGGATCCCCGTCCGTACGTCAAAGAAAATTATCCCGGTTATCCCACCCGGGAGATCGGGGTGGTGGAAAAGTGCACCTTCTGCGCCGAACGGCTGGCCCAGGGGCTGCAACCGGCCTGCGTCGAGACGTCCAGGGGAGCCATAGTCTTTGGCGACCTGGAGGATGAAAAGTCCGAGGTGCGGGAGTACCTCCGGAAGTATTTCACCATCCGGCGGAAAGCCCATCTCGGTACGAACCCGCAAGTTTACTATATCGTGTGAGGTAGGTCATGCTCGAAAAGGCGCTGGTCGGTACGAAACGGTACTACGGATTGCTGGCGATCCTGGCGGGGCTCTTCGCGCTGGGGTTTCTCTTCTATTTAAAGCAGTTAAATTTCGGTTTGGGCATCACCGGCCTGAGCCGGGACGTGTCCTGGGGATTTTATGTCGCCCAGTTTACCTACCTGGTTGGGGTGGCGGCCTCGGCGGTGATGGTGGTTTTGCCCTACTACCTCCACAACTACAAGGCCTTCGGCCGGGTGACCATCCTGGGCGAATTCCTGGCGGTGGCCGCGGTGACCATGTGCATCACGTTCATCACCGTGGACCTGGGGCGTCCGGACCGGATCTTGAACGTCTTGAAATATCCCACTCCCGGATCGGTCCTGTTTTGGGATATGATCGTGTTGAACGGTTACCTCCTCCTCAACATCGTGATCGGTTGGAACGTGTTGGAGTGTGAGCGGCATTCCGTCGCGCCGCCCAAGTGGATCAAGGTTTTGAGTTACGTGTCCATCCCCTGGGCCGTCTCGATTCACACCGTGACGGCGTTCCTGTACGCCGGTCTGCCCGGGCGGGGTTACTGGCTTACTGCCATCATGGCGCCCCGGTTTCTGTCCTCCGCCTTTGCCGCCGGCCCGTCATTGCTCATTCTCCTGTGCCTGTTGGTGCGGAAATATAGCAAGTTTGATCCCGGCAAGGAGCAGATTCAGACCCTGGCCAAGATCGTCACCTATGCCACCCTGATCAACGTGTTCTTCTTTATGTGCGAAGTCTTTACGGTGTTCTACAGTCAGCTCCCCGATCACATGGCCCACTTCCAATACCTGTTCGTCGGCCTGGACGGCAAGACCCAACTGGTGCCGTTTATGTGGTTCGCCCTCGTGGGCATGACTATAGCGGGCCTTTTCCTGGTGAACCCCAAGCTGCGGAAAAATGAGACCACCCTGGCGGCCCTGTGCGGCCTGGTGATTATCACCACCTATATCGACAAAGGGCTGGGGCTGATTTCCGGCGGTTTCGTCCCCAATCCCCTGGAGCAGGTCACCGAGTACTGGCCCACCGTGCCCGAGGCCATTATCACCCTGGGGGTATGGGCCATGGGGTTCCTGATTCTTACGGTGCTTTACAAAATAGCCGTGTCTATCAAGGAAGAAGTCAAGTCCTAAGGATATTTCTGGCTTTTATTCTTAAGGGAGGTAAAACGTAATGGGCTGGAGAGTCGAAATCGATGCCGATAAGTGTACCGGCGATGAAGAGTGCGTCAACGTATGTCCCTCGGGCGTGCTCGAAATGCAGGATGAGAAAGCCGTGGTGGTCAACGAAGACGAGTGCCTGGGTTGCGAGAGCTGCCTGGAAGTGTGCCCTTCAAATGCTATCACCGTGACTGAAACGTAACCAAAACCGGTTAGTTAGGAGACGTCGGCCTGGCACTCCAGATCGGCGTCTTTTCATGTTTTTCATATTTACTCATATATAAGGGAGGTGGATATCATGGGCTGGGAAGTCGAAATCGATACCGATAAGTGCACCGGCGACGAGGAGTGCGTCAATATTTGCCCCGTGGGCGTGCTCGAAATGCAGGACGAGAAAGCCGTTGTGGTTAATCTCGACGAGTGTCTGGGTTGCGAGAGTTGTGTCGAGGCCTGCACCACGGGGGCCATTACCGTGACCGAAACTTGATCTGATTATTCTGTTCATATAAAAACGCCGGTCTCGGCATGAGACCGGCGTTTTTTTTGGCGCTTGACGGCAAGGGGAGGGGGGTGCCGTTCCGCCTGCCGCTACCGCAGGATGGCGGCCCTAAAACCCTTGATGGCGGGCAACCCCAGGCGATTGAACCGGGCGCCGAAGGGAAACCGTGCCAGGGCCGTTCCCTGGCAAAACCATGCAACCCCGGTTCATTTGGTATAGGGATTGACCAAGTGGACCGGTACCGGGGAGTTGGCCAGCACTTTTTTGGCCACACTGCCGAAATCGGAACTCTTCTGATCCAAATCTTCTTGGCCGCGACCGTGACTGGTCAGGACCACCATGTCGGCCTTGGCTTCCTTGATCGTCTTGAGGATTTCAGCCGCGGCATCGCCCTGCACCAACCGTACGTCGATATTGGGACAGGCATTCAATTCCTTGGCGCACACCCCTTCCAGGTGCTTTTTGGCCTGCTCCAGTTCCCATTGTTGAAAATGCTGCACTTGATCCCCGCTGGGAGTGCCATAGGCCGGGAACATGGACATCAAATCCACCCCGACGTAGAGGAGAATGACTTTGGCATCGTACTTCAAGGCGAGCGATGACACATGCTTGGCGGCCTTGATCGAATTCTTGGACAAATCTGTGGGCCAGAGAATGGTGCGTACTTCCATCGAAAACCTCCCGATTACGATACATGTCTCAATACTATAAGCATGTCACCCGCAATTGAAAAGGGGTTTTCTACGATTCTTGCCCTTTTTTGCTGGCATTTACCCGATCGCTTAAAGGCTGTTGGAAGGGGACTTGTAGGGGTGGTGCGCTCACCGCCCCTACCTGCTGCGGTCCTCGTCGCCGCCAGTCTTAACTGGTCAACCGTTTGCGCAGGCGGATGGATTGGGGGGTGACTTCCACCAGTTCATCGTCGTTGATGAACTCCATGGACTGCTCCAGAGTGAACTGACGCGCCGGCACCAGGCGCAGGGCCTCGTCGGTGCCGGAGGCCCGCATGTTGGTGAGTTTCTTCTCCTTGGAAATATTCACCAGCATGTCATCGGGGCGGGTGTTTTCCCCCACGATCAATCCCCGGTACGCCGGATCATTGGGCTTCACAAAGATAGTGCCCCGGGGCTGCAAATGGAAGATGGCATACGACACCGCCCGGCCGGGGCGGTCGGCGACCAGAACGCCGTTGATGCGGCCGGCGATTTCCCCGGCATAGGGGGTGGTGCCTACCAGGAGGGCGTTCAACAGTCCCGTGCCCCGGGTATCGTTCAAGAACTGGCCCCGGAAGCCGATAAGGCCCCGGGAAGGGATTTCAAACTCCAGGCGGACCCGGCCGGAGCCATGGTTGACCATCTTCATGAGCCGGCCGCGGCGGCTGCTCAGTTTTTCCGTGACGATGCCCACGAACTCCTCGGGAATATCCACCACTGCCAGTTCCAGGGGTTCCCGGGTCTCGCCGTCCACTTCCTGGGTCAGGACCTTGGGCTTGGACAGGGACAGTTCAAAGCCCTCCCGGCGCATCATCTCGATGAGCACCGCCAGTTGCAGTTCCCCCCGGGCGCTCACCCGGAAGGACTCCCGGGTTGGCCCCGGCTCCACCCGGACGCTGACGTTGTAGAGCACTTCCTTGTCCAGGCGCTCCTTGATGTGCCGGGAGGTCAACAACCGCCCTTCTTTGCCGGCCAGAGGCGAGGTGTTGACCGAGAACATCATGGAGATGGTGGGCTCTTCCACGGTGATCACGGGCAAGGCCCGGGGGTCTTCGGGGTCGGCCAGGGTGTCGCCGATGAAGGCGGCAGGCACCCCGGCCACCGCGGCGATATCTCCGGCGGTGATGACCTCCCTGGGGGTCCGGTCCAGGCCGTCGTAGCTTAAAATCTGGCTGAGGTGGACCTTGCCGGCCTCCTCACCCTTCTTCATCAGGAGCACTTCCTGGCCCTGGCGCAAGGCGCCGTTGACGATTTTGCCCACCGCGATCAAACCGATGTAGTCGCTGTAATCCAGGTTGGTGACCAAAAACTGCAGGGGCGCCTCCGGGTCAAAGGTGGGGGCGGGGATGGCCGATAGAATCGTCTCAAACAGGGGCACCAGATCCTGCCCCTGGCCTTCAGGGTCGGTGAGGGCGATGCCGGCCTTGGCATTGGTGTAGACCACCGGGAATTCCAACTGCTCCTCGGTGGCGTCCAGGTCGATGAACAGATCGTAGACTTCGTTCAGGACTTCCTGGATGCGGCGGTCGGGGCGGTCGATCTTGTTGATGACCACAATGGCGGGCAGCCCCTGCTCCAGGGCCTTGCCCAGGACGAACCGGGTCTGGGGCAGCGGCCCTTCGGTGGCGTCCACCAGGAGCAGGACGCCGTCCACCATGTTCAGGGTGCGCTCCACTTCGCCGCCGAAATCGGCGTGTCCCGGGGTATCGACGATGTTAATCTTGACGCCCTTATAGGTAATGGCCATGTTCTTGGCCATGATGGTAATGCCCTTCTCCCGCTCCAGGTCCATGCTGTCCATGACCCGCTCCACCACCGTTTCATTTTCCCGAAAGATGCCGCTCTGCCAGAGCATGGCATCCGCCAGGGTGGTCTTGCCGTGGTCAACGTGGGCGATAATGGCCAGGTTGCGTAAATCTTCGCGTACCTTCATAAACTCTCCGATAAGTGCATCAAAACTTAGAGGCATGGCGGGGCCGTGCCCGTAATAGAGGGCGGATCATGCCCGCCGTAGGGTGCGTCCTACGCACCATCAATGCCGGATGCGCACCCGCACCCCGACACTATATAAGGCACAGGCGGGATGCCTGGGCCACCGATCGTTCAAACCTTTCCAAATCAGATGCAAGGGATTCCGGTAAGACAAGGGAGAAGGCCCAGCCGATCTATCTCTCCTGGCTGAGGTCCGCGGCAAGTTCCCGGCAGTAATTTTCTTAATCTTTAATTATAATCGCTGCAAGGGGATTGCGCAAGGGGGATCGGGGATAGAGCAGCCAGGTCAGGAGCTTGACGACCATGGGGGCTCCCAAGCGGGAACATGGGGACAAGGGGGAGAACCTGTTGGGCGCAGAGAAGTAAGAAAAGTTCACGGTCTGTAGGGGCGCACCCGTGTGTCCGCCCAACTTGAAGGCGGACACACG
>JAUSOZ010000264.1 GCA_030655955.1 Deltaproteobacteria bacterium | reverse complement strand
CTGACCATGACCATCGAACGCATGTCCATCGTCTGGGAAGAACGCGGCCCCTATGAGGCCATCAAGCAGGGCCTGGGGAGTCTTGGGGCCGCAGCCCTGGCCTACCTGGTGATGAACAACCGGGAAATCCAACACCTGTTTTTCGTTTTTCCCGAACTGCTGCTGGTCCTCCTGGCCGCCACTTTGCTGTTGGGGCGCTACTCCGGGTACCGGTTGGTGGAGCTCTGGCGCTTCAAAGTCCTGGGACATTCTTCGTCAGAGGGACCGTAATGTTCGGACTGGGCCGCCGTCTTGCCGATCTGGGGATCATGGGAATCAACCGGCGCAACGCCGAGTACACCCTGGCCCATAATCCCCGCCGCTATTATCCCCTGGTGGATGACAAGCTGCAAACCAAGGAGCTCGCCGCAGCCGCGGGCATCCCGGTGCCGGAACTCTATGGGGTGGTGCGGTCGGAATACCAGGTGCGCCATCTGCCGGTCTGGCTCAAAGAGCATGAGGATTTCGTCATCAAGCCCGCCCACGGCTCCGGGGGCGAGGGCATCCTGGTGATTGCCGGCCGTGCCCGCGCCAACTACCGCACGGTAAGCGGCCTGTTGATGACTCAGGAAGAGATCGACCACCATGTGTTCAACATCCTGGGCGGCCTTTACAGCCTGGGGGGCCAGACGGATGCCGCCCTGATCGAGTACCGGGTCCGGTTCGACCCGGTGTTCGACCACATCTGCTACCAGGGGGTCCCGGACGTCCGAATCATTGTTTTTCTGGGCGTCCCGGTTATGGCCATGCTGAGGCTGCCCACCCGCGTCTCCGGCGGCAAGGCCAACCTGCACCAGGGAGCCATCGGGGTCGGCATCGACCTGGCCAGCGGCATTACCCTCAAGGGAGTGAGCCGCCTTGAACTGGTCGCGGAGCACCCTGACACCGGCCACAGCATCGAGGGGCTTGTAATCCCTCACTGGGAGACTCTGTTAGATACAGCCGCCCGGTGTCAGGAACTCACCGGGATGGGGTACCTGGGGGTGGACCTGGTTCTGGATCAGGACCTGGGGCCCCTGCTCCTGGAGCTCAACGCCCGTCCCGGCCTGGCCATCCAGATCGCCAACGCCGCCGGCCTGATGCATCGGGTCAAACTCGTGGAAGCGCACTTCCAGGAATTGCCCAGCGTAGAAGCCCGCATCGCTTTTGCCCGCCGACATTTCGCCGTTATCCAGCCGCCTGCTTCTTAAAGCCATTGAACTCCAAACCTATCGTATTGAACTGACGGAAATATTTGAAGGGAGAATTTGGTAGCCGCAGGCTTTAGCCTGCGCCTGCTTAACCACTCTTCTGGATGAGTATGCTCCCGTGGTTTTGTTGCTGCAGGCGGAGCAAATACTGTTTATGATCCGGATATTCTTCCAGGATCAGTTTAAAGCGGTGGCACTGCGCCAGGTCGGGACACTCAGAGCAGTGCTCGTAGCGCCGATTGATGGCGCAGATACGGATGGGGCAGCGATCCAGCCCCCGCCCGCCTCTGCACCCCGGGCATTCGGGATGGGAGAGAAACCACTCCAGACCCCGGCGGAATTCAGGCAGGGAAAAACCCTCGTCTCCCCAAAAACAATGACCCCACCAGTAAATCCGAAACTGGTCCACGAAGCTTTTCACCGTGGCAACGGCTTCTAAGAATTCCGGGTGGTCCAACTGACATTGATCACATAAGCCGCAATAGCTCTCTTTCATGACAACCTCCTGGCTCATTATCGGAGCTAGGCGCTGGCAGCCCGGATTTCGGCGCCCAACTGGTTTTCCCGGTGATGCATCAACTCGATGGCCCCCATGGGGCATTCCCCGGTGCACAACCCGCAGCCCAGGCATTTGGCCGGGTCGATGAAGGCTGCGTCAGCGTCTTTACCCACTACGGGCACCTCAAACGGGCAAACCCGCACACACGTGAGACACCTGGCGCATTTTTCCCGGATCACCCTGGCCACCGCCCCGCCCACCACCATCTGGGTCTGGGCCAGGATACCCATGGCCCGGGCCGCGGCGCCCTGGGCCTGGGCGATGGCTTCATCAGCATACTTGGGGCCATGCGCCAGACCACAGAGGAAAATCCCGTTGGCGGCAAAGTCCAGGGGCCGCAGTTTCATGTGGGCCTCCAGGAAGAAGCCGTCCGTATCCATGGGCAGCTTGAAAACCTGGGCGATCTCCTGGCTGCCCGGATGCGGCCGGACCGCGGCGGAGAGCACCAGATAGTCCGCGGTCAAGCCAAGCTGCGCCTGGAGATTCTGGTCAAAAAGCGACACCTCCAACCGAGTGCCATGCGCGGCGACCTCGGGCTTACGGTCCACCTCATAGCGGCAGAATTGCACCCCCAACTCCCGGGCCCGTTGATAAAAAAGCTCTTTAAAGCCAAAGGTGCGTATGTCACGGAACAACACAAAAATTTGCGCCCGGGGGCGGAGTTCTTTGATCTTGATGGCGTTTTTCACCGCGGCGCCGCAGCACAGGCGGCTGCAGTAGAGGTGTTCCGGCTCCCGGCAACCGACGCACTGGATCATAACCACCCGGGGCTCTGCCGGAAGGGCAGCCGGGTCATGCTCCAAAATGTTCTCCAGCTCCAGTTGGGTCAGTACGCCAGGATGCTGGCTGTAAAGATACTCGGTGGGGCGATATTCCGCCCCTCCGGTGGCGATCACCACGGCGCCATACTCGATCTCCTGCCGGCCTCGGGGACCTTCCACGGTACTGCGGAATTTGCCCACATGGCCGGAGAAATCCAGCACCCGGGTGCCAGTCATTACCTGGATGCCGGGGTGGTACGCCATTTCGTGCTTCAGGTTGTCCAGGTAGGGTTGCATCCGGTGGCCTTCCAGGGTGTAATGCAGTCTCCGGGCCATCCCTCCCAATTCTTCGCCTTTTTCCACCAGGTTAACCTTGAAGCCGGCGTCGGCGATGGCCAGCGCCGCGGTCATGCCGGCCAGGCCCCCGCCCACCACCAGGGCCTGGCGCGTTACCGGGAAGGGAGTTTCATCCAGGGGTTCCAAGAGGGCGGCCCGGGCCACCCCCATGTTGAGCAGGTCTTTAGCCTTGGCCGTGGCTTGCTCCGGGACTTGCTGGTGTACCCAGGCGTCCTGGTCCCGGATGTTGACCATGCGGAAGAGGTATTTGTTCAGGCCTGCCTGGCGCAGGTTTTCTCTGAACAGGGGCTCATGCGTCCTGGGACTGCACGCGGCCACCACAATGCGGTTGAGGGATTCGGCTTCGATCACCTGGCGCATATTTACCAGAGAGTCGGTGGCGCAGGTGAAGGTGAAATGATCGGCATAGACCACGGAGGGCAGGGTGCGGGCATATTCCGTCAAGGCCTCCACATCCACGATGCTGGCGATGTTGTGGCCGCAATGACAGACAAAGACGCCGATCCGGGGCGCCTCCAGGAAGACGTCGCGCTCCAAAGGGTAGGCCGTGGCGACAATCTTGTTCCCCCGGGCGCCCTTCAGCAAATTAAAGGCCGCGGCAGCAGCCGCAGAAGCCTGACTCACGGTTTCGGGGATATCCTTGGGGGACTGGAAGGCGCCGCAGGCGAAAATTCCCGGCTGATCGGTGGATACCAGCTCAAAAGGCGGGCTCTCGGCAAACCCCCACCGGTTCGTGGCAATGCCGCACATGGCGGCCAAATCCCGGGTGGCGGGGTGGGAGACCAGGCCCACCGAGAGGATCACCAGGTCGAATTCTTCGCCCCGGACGTGACTCTCTTCGTCCACATAGGTGATTTCCAGGTTTGCCGTGCGAGGGTCCTGGGTCACCCGGGAGACCATGGACCGGATATAGCGGACGCCGTGAACATCCCGGGCCCGCTCGTAATAGCGGTCAAACCCCTTGCCCTGGGCCCTCAGGTCCAGGAAAAAGATGGTGGCGGCAACCCTGGGGTCGTGTTCCCGGGCGATCATGGCCTGCTTGGTGGCCTGCATGCAGCAGATGGAGGAGCAGTATTCCCGGCCGATGCCGGCATCCCGGGAACCGACGCATTGAATCCAGGCTATTTTTTGGGGTTCGGCGTTATCGCTGGGGCGTTTTACCTTACCGCCGCATGGCCCGGTGGCGGACAGGAGGCGCTCGAATTCCAGGGACGTGAGGACGTTGGGATAGCGCTCATAACCGTATTCCGGCTTCTCTCGGGGGTCGAAGGGCCGGAACCCCGGGGCCAGAATGACGGCCCCCACCTCCACTTCCCGATCCGTGTCCGTCTGGGAGAGATCCACCGCCTGGGAGGGGCACAATTTCTCACAGGCCCGGCAGGTGCATCTATCGAAATAGATGCAATTGACCTTGTCGATGGCATATTTTAACGGTACCGCCTGGGGATAGAGCACAAAGGCCGCTTTCCGCCAGCCCAGCCCTAAGTTGAACTCATCTTTAACTTTTTTCGGACATTTCTGGGCGCAGACCCCGCAGGCGGTGCATTTTTTCGGGTCGATGTACCGGGCATATTGCCTGACATTGACCGTAAATTGCCCCGGGGAACCGCTGAGACCGATCATCTCCGCCGGGGCCAGGATTTCGATATTGCGGTGATTGGCGCAATCCACCAATTTGGGGGAAATGATGCACATGGAGCAATCATTGGTGGGAAAGGTCTTGTCCAGTTGGGGCATCACCCCGCCAATAGCCGGCGCCTTTTCCACCAGATAGACAAAAAACCCGGCGTTGGCCAGGTCCAGGGAGGCTTGAATACCGGCAATACCACCCCCCACCACCAGGACTGCCCCAACTTTGTCGCGCTTCTTGGTGTTCATATCTTTACGCCGTTACCTTTCAGGCCCAGAAATTTATCTCAGGGGGTAAGCCCCTGGCCATCAGCCTCAGGCGGCGCCGGCTTGAGATGGCGCCGCCACTTTTTCCGGATAATTTTTCGTGGCCACGGCCAAGGCTTCCGCCCCGATTAGAATCCTTGATCCGCAGGCCTGGGTTTGGCCGTTTTCAGCACATCAGCCAGGGTAATGGAGTTCAATTTGTCAAACATGGCCTGGGCCGCCTCCTGCCAGATATAACGCGTCTGGCAGATGGAGGAACGCTCGCAGATCTTGGGGTTAGAGGAACACTCTGCCAGACTGGCGCCTTCTTCCAGCAGGGCCACAATTTCCCCGATGGTGATCTCGGCGGGCGGCTTCGCCAGGATATGACCGCCCTTGGGGCCGCGCACGCTCTGGATATAATCGGCTTTTTTCAGGGGAATGATAATCTGCTCCAGGTATTTCACCGAAATCCCCTGCTGCAAGGCAATCGTGCTCAGGTGCAGGGGCCCTTTAGGATAATGTTCGGCCAACTCCAACATGAGACGGGTGCCGTAGCGGCTACGGGTGGAAAGCTTCATCTTGGGGCTCCTGTGGTGTTGACCTTGCATTCAGTCAAGAACCGCATTTTTTCTCTTCTTTTCCGGCAGGTGGAGACAATGCAATACTATTGCGTTATATATTAACTAACTATACTTTAAAGTCAAGGGCGCCGGGCCAAGATTCTTTGGCGGCACTGACAAGAATAACTTACCATGCTTCGCCTTTTCATTTGACAACATCCGGTTATCCGGTTATTAGATAAGAATGAAAAAGGAAGCTCAACTCTTTAAATCCCTGGCTGATGAGACCCGCCTGAAGATGTTTTGGCTGCTGATGAATCGGGACGAACTCTGCGTCTGCGATATCATGGGGGTCCTGGGCATCACCCAATCCAAGGCGTCCCGGCATCTGCGCTACCTCTTTCATCTGGGCTGGGTCACGGACCGCCGGGAAGGGGTGTGGATGAATTACCGCCTCAGCGTCGCCCCCGGCAGCCCGGAAGATAAGCAGCTCAAGTTGCTGGGGGAGATTCTCAGTTCCCTCCCGGAGGCCCAAGCCCTGCGGGACCGCTTGGAGCACTGGCTGGCGACCAAGGGGCAGAGCCATGACGGCGCCGCTGCGTGTCAATGTTGCTGAGCTCAATATCCCGGCCCTGTTTTAATCAGTTTTATATCTTGACTTACCCGGTTATCCGGTTATAGAGTTATAGGAGCCGGGGCGCGAGACGGTAAATCTCTGCCGGCGGCTTCCTGAAGCATAAAATTTTGGGCTTCTCATACTTAATAAAACGGTTATTCGGATATCAGAGAGATAGGAGCACTGATGGCCGCCACGGTTGCCAAACGTCTGGGTTTTGTGGAGCGCTTCCTGACCCTGTGGATTTTCTTGACCATGGCGGCCGGGGTCGGCCTGGGTTATTTCCTACCCGGCTTTACCAAGTTGTTGACGTTCTTCCAGGTGGGCACCACCAACATTCCCATCGCCATCGGCCTTATTTTGATGATGTACCCGCCATTGGCCAAGGTGCGCTACGAGGAACTGCCCCAGGTTTTCAAGAACTTCAAGGTCCTCTCCCTATCGTTAATCCAGAACTGGGTGATCGGCCCCATCCTCATGTTCCTGTTAGCCATCGCCTTTCTCAGCGGCTACCCGGAATACATGGTAGGCCTGATCATCATCGGGCTAGCGCGCTGTATCGCCATGGTCATCGTCTGGAACGACCTGGCCCAGGGCGACACGGAATACTGCGCCGGGCTGGTGGCCTTCAACTCCATCTTCCAGATGTTGTTTTTCTCGGTCTACGCCTATATCTTTGTCACGGTGCTGCCCGCCTGGCTGGGGGTCGCCTCGGGCCTGGAAGTCAAGGTCACCATCCTCCAGGTGGCCGAAAGCGTCATGATCTACCTGGGCATCCCCTTCTTCGGCGGCATGTTCACCCGCTTTTTCCTGGTCAAACGCAAGGGGCGGCAATGGTATGAAGAAAAATTCATGCCCAAAATCAGCCCCATCACCCTTATCGCCCTTTTGTTCACCATTGCGGTGATGTTCTCTCTGAAGGGCGAGTATATCGTGGCCCTCCCCCTGGACGTGGTGCGCATCGCCATACCTTTGACGATCTATTTCTTCATCATGTTCTTGGTGACGTTTTACATGTCGGCCAAGGCCGGGGCCGGGTATCGCATTTCCGCCACCCTGTCGTTTACTGCCGCCAGCAACAACTTTGAGCTGGCCATCGCGGTGGCCGTGGCGGTCTTCGGGATTCAATCCGGGGAGGCCTTTGCCGCGGTCATCGGTCCCCTGGTGGAGGTTCCGGTGCTCATCAGTCTGGTGGGCGTGGCCTTATGGTTCAGACAGAAATATTTCACTCCCGTATGCTGTGCGGATTGCGGCATCGAGGCGGCTGACGCCACTCTCCTGAAGGGGCGGCGCGGGGATCAGGACTTGTACGTTTGTCCCACGTGCACCCAGACGAATCTTGCGCCCAAGGGCGAGTAGTTGTCATTACAGGATTATTGCAGAATCACCACCGGAGGTAACGCCTTGTTTGAAAAGATTGTCCTGGCCACCGACCTGTCGCCCGCCTGGAATGAAATCGTGGCCTGTGCCGGAGAATTAAAGGCCCTGGGGTGTAAACAGGTCATCTTGACGTATGTGATCAGCGTCAAGTTCATGGCGGGGATGGAGGGTATCCTCCAGTCCACCGCCCGGCCTCAATTGGAGGCGCAGCAGCAACAATTGGAGGCTCAGGGGCTTAACGTGACCCTGGAGATACCCATGGGCCTGCCGGCCGATTCTTTGAACGAGATCGCCTGCCGCTATGGCGCCGACCTCATCGTGGTGGGCTCCCACGGCCAATCGCTCTGGCGGGAAGGGGTGTTGGGGTGCTTCACCTGTGCGGTGTTGCATAATGCCCGCTACCCCGTATTGCTGTTAAATGTAAGATTACAAAAGCCGGGCCTGCCTGGTTCATGTCAAATCTCCAGCGCCAAACTGCTCCGCCACGTGCTCTTGCCCACGGACTTTTCGGCCATCTCGTCCCGGGCCCTGGAGTATGTGGAGCGCCTGGCGGCTAAAGGACTGTCCCAGGTCACGGTGCTCAACGCCCTGGACGTGCCGGGGGGAGAGGACGTCTATCCCCCGGGTTACCAGGAGATTGCCGAGGGGGCGGCCCGGGACCTGTTGGCTCAGTGGAAGCAACGCCTTCTGCAAGCCGGGATTGCCTCGGTCAACGACCATTTT
>JAUSOZ010000263.1 GCA_030655955.1 Deltaproteobacteria bacterium | reverse complement strand
CGTGTTCCAGCTGTTTCAAGCGTTGATAGAGGTCAGGGAGTTTGGGGAGATGGCCCATGAGTTGCAGCCATTCCCGATGCGGTCGCGCCGGGTAGCCGGATACCGTCTGGCCGGCGGGGACGGAGCGGTGCACGCCGGATTGGGCGCTCACCTGAACGTCGTCTCCCAGCTCGATATGACCGGTCACGCCCACCTGCCCTGCCAGGATTACCCTTTGGCCCAGCTTGGTGGAGCCGGACACCCCCACCTGGGCTACCAGGAAGGAATGTTCCCCCACTTCCACATTGTGGGCCAGGTGCACCAGGTTGTCGATCTTGACGCCGCGCCCCACCCGGGTGGCTCCCAGGGCCCCCCGGTCGATGGTGCAATTGGCGCCGATCTCCACGTCGTCTTCGATGACCACCGTCCCCAGTTGGGGGATCTTCGCGTGTCCCGCGGCTTGAGGCACGAACCCGAAGCCGTCGGAGCCGATTACCGTGCCGCTGTGGATGATGCAGCGCTCTCCCAGGGTGCAGCGCTCCCTGATGGTGACGTTGGGATAGATCAGGGTGTCGGCGCCGATTTGGACCTCGTCGCCGATGAAGCAGCCGGGCATGACCGTGACCCGGTCGCCCAGGCGGACGCCGGCGCCGATAAAGACCAGGGGGGCAATGGAAACCCCCTGGCCCAGCGCCACTTCCGGGCCCAGATAGGCCAGATCGCTGACACCGGGCCAGCGGCAAACCGGGGGGGCAAAGAGGCCCGCTACCCGGGCGTAGGCCAGATAGGGGTGGGGCACGATGATCCGGGGCCGCTCCAGCCCGGCGTATTCCGGGGAGACGATAAAGGCGGCGGCGCGGCTCTGATCCACCAGCCGGGCGAACCGCCTCTGGGTGATAAAGGTGATCTCCCGGGGCGTAGCTTGGTCAATGGGGGCAATGCCCTCAATGAAAAGATCGGCGGGCCCCTGGAGTTCTCCCCCCAGAAAGGCCGCCAGCTCGCCCAGGGTATGCGTCATACAGCCTTTAGCGGCCGAACTTGCTGCGCACCTTGTCGGTGATGTCCAGCTTGGGGTCCATGTAGAGCAGCCCGGCATTGCGCTTGTCCAGAACCATATCCAGCTTCTCCTGCGTGGCCACGGCCTTGACGGCGCTTTCCAGTTTCTGGAATAGCGGCGCCAGTTCTTTTTCCTGGAATTGCTGCAATTGCTTTTCGGCGTCGGCGCCCTGTTTTTGCATATCCTGCATCTTCTTTTCCAGCTCTTCCGCCTTGCGCTTGCGGGCATCTTCCTTCATCACGGATGCCTGCTTCTGGAAATCATCCACCTGCTTGGCCAGGTCCTGGCGCTTCTGGGCAAACGGCTTGCCCAGTGACTCGGTTTTGGACTTGATGGCGTCCTGGACCCGTTTCCCTTCGGCGGATTTGGAGACCACGTCCATACCGTCGACGACGCCGACTTTGAATTCGGCGGCGGCCGCCCACATGGGCGTCAAAACTAAAACTGCGCTTAACAATAGACCTACACCTAACTTAGACATGCAAACCTCCTGAGTTTAGCGATATCAATACTTACTTCCCCGGCGGGCGGTGCCGCGCCGGAAAAATCTGGTCTTGGTTCCTTCAGATTCAAAGTTCAAAGTTAGAATGACCCGCCCATGGTGAATTCCCAGGCACTGGACCGTTCCCAAGGATGCTTGGACAGATTATAACCCCATTCCACCCGGAGGGGGCCCATGGGGGAGAACCAGCGGAAGCCGACCCCGGCGCTGGTGCGCAAAAAAGGCCCGACTTGATTGGGGCCGTACACGTTACCGGCATCGAAAAAGATGGTCCCGGAGAGGCCCAGTTTCTTATAGAGCGGGAACCTCAGTTCCTGGTTAAATTGCAGGAACCGGTTGCCACCGATGCGGTCACCGGTGTTGGGGTCCCGGGGACTGATTTCAGCATATTTAAACCCCCGGATGGTGTCGATACCGCCCAGGTAGAACAGTTCGTAGGCCGGCATCGCCCCCCAAGACAACTTGTTCATCCCGCCGGCCCGGGCATGGGACACTGCGACCATACTCCATTTTAAGGGAAAATACCAACCGGTCTCGGCGATATAGCGCACAAAGGCAGTATCGCCTCCCAGACCGGCTAATTCAAAGGAGAGGCTGTTGTCCGAACCCTTGGTGGCGGCAAACAGGGAGTCCCGGGAATCCCGCCGGATCACGAAGGAGGTGGCGCTGGTATTATGGATCTGGGAGGCCTGCACCAGTACTGGGGAGGCCCCGTACTGCAGGTTATTGAGGCTGACGTTCTCAAACCGATACATCCAGAAGAGGCGGGTGTACTTCCATTTCAGGGGATGACTCAGGCGCAGGACGCCCCCCTTGCTGACTCGGGTGTATTCGGTGTATTCCCTCTCCCAGTTAAAGGCGTCGATGCCGAGAGCCAGGGGCCGGTCGAAGAGGTAGGGCTCCGTAAAGGAAGCCCGGATCCGGTGAGAAATGGAGCCGATGACCCCCGAGAGCTTGAGTTGCTGGCCCCGCCCGAAGAGGTTGTTCTGGCTGACCTCCACCATCCCCACCAGGCGGTCCTGGGTGCTGTAACCCGCACCGAGGCCGAAGGTGCCGGTGGGGCGCTCCTTGACGGTGATCTTGAGGTTCATGCGGTCCGGGGCGCTCCCCGGGGTGGTGGCAAAGTTCACATCCTCAAAATATTCCAGGCGCCGCAGGTTCTTGATGCTTTCCTTGAGGTTGGTGGCGGAGAAGAGATCCTGTTCGTAGACCCGGAGTTCCCGGCGGACCACCTTGTCCCGGGTTTTGACATTGCCGCCGATGTCGATGCGTTCGAAATAGACCTTTTTGCCTTGATGGATGTCGAAGGTGACATCCACTATCATCTTTTCGTTGTTCTCCTTGATAAGAGGCACGATGTCGGCATTGGCATAGCCGTGGTCGGCATAGAAATCGGCCAAGGTAGTGAGATCTTCCTGCAAGACCTCCCGGCTGTAGACCTCATCCTTGGGGGTCTTCAGCATTTTCACCAGCGTGTCTTTGTCTTCCAGGAGATCCCCCGTCATATCGATCTTGCCGACATGATATTCGGGGCCTTCCTGCACGGGAATGGTGATATAAATCCAATCAGCTTTGATGTCGACTTTGGGTTCGCCGATCTTGGCCTTGATATAGCCATGGTTGTAATAGAACGCGGCGATTTTTTCCAGATCCCGTTCCAGGACGTCCCGGTTCAGCTTGCCCGCCCCGGTGATCCAGGCGATGGGGGCAAAAAAACCGCGCTCCTTGGTTTCCATTATTTTCCGGAGTTCTTTGGCGCTGAAGGTCTTGTTGCCCTCGAACTCAATGTCCTTGACGGCCATCTTGCCGCCTTCATTGACATGGAGTACCAGGTTGACTTCGTGTTCGCCCGCCGGCATCAGATCATAGGTGATTTGGGCCGAATAATAACCTGATTCCCGATATGCCTGCTGGACTTTATTGATATCTTCTTTGATGGCGCCTTCCGAGGCCACGGAGAACGGCTTCAGGTTCATGACCTCGATGATTTTGTCTTTTTTCAATTTACGGTTGCCTTCCACCATGATCTCGCGGATGGAGGGTTTTTCCTTCACCAAGACGGTCAGGACGCGCCCTTCCGGGGTGTCGCTGACATCCAGCCGGACGTCGGTGAAATAGCCCATCTTATAGATGGCTTTCAAGTCCTCCCGCAGGTGGGCCGGCGCCAGGATTTCCCCTTCCCGGGTCTGCATAACTCCCAGGATGGCATCTTTTTCGATGCGGCGGTTGCCCTTGACCACGATATGGGCCACCCGTTCTTTGCCCAGAATCTTCAAGCTCAGTTCCTGGGCCATCTGACGACTGAGGCCGGATAAGGAGTGGAGCCCCGTTCCCTGAAGTTTCAGGCTGAAGGCCCGCTTCTTGCCGACGAGATCCGTGGCCTGGCCTTCCAGAGAGAAGAGGTCTCCCACCTTGAGCAAGGTGCCCCAGATGACCATGTCGGCGCCCAGTTTGCGGCCGATGGCTTGAGCCTGGGCCTCATCCAGGGGTTCCGTCAGCTGGGAGAGTTCCTTGTGGAGATCTTCCTGGGAAACCGGGGTGAAGCCGTCGGTTTTCAAGCGCTCCCGGATTTCCTGGCTGATCTTTTCCCCCAGATAACCCAGAGATTCTTTGCTGGTGACGGTGAAAGGGCAGACCGCGACTTTCTTAAAAACCAGGTCCTGCTCCTGGGCCAGGGCCGGACCATGTGCCGCCACCGCCAACCACACCAGGAGAAATAATCCTATGAGGCGTTGTGCCACCTTATTCTCCCTGTAAAATTAATGCCTTGCCTTCCAGCAGCGTGATCTGCCGGTCAAGAGTCCGGGCCATCTCCAGGTTGTGGGTGACGATGACCGAGGTGAGGCCCCGTTCGCGGTTCAGCTCCAGGATAAGTTCCTGCACCCGGCCCCCGCTTTTGGGATCCAGGTTGCCGGTGGGTTCATCGGCCAGGAGCACTTCCGGTTGCAGCACCAGGGCCCGGGCCACTGCCACCCGCTGCTGCTCGCCACCGGACAGGGTGGAGACACGATGGGTCAAGCGCTCTTTCAGCCCTACCCGGACCAGAATCGCCTCGGCCTGCTCCCGGGCGACCGGTTGGGGGAGACGGGCGATGAGAGCCGGCATCATCACATTTTCCAGGGCATTGAATTCGGCCAGCAAATGGTGAAATTGAAACACAAACCCCACCTTGCGATTGCGAAAGGCTGCCAGAGACCGGTCGTCCAACGAAAAGACGTCTTCGCCATCCCAGCGCACCTTGCCGGCGCTGGGTCGTTCCAGGGTCCCCAAGATGTGCAGCAGGGTGGATTTTCCCACCCCCGAGGCCCCCACCACCGCCAGGGTCTCTCCCTGTCGGATGTCCAGGTCTACCCCGGCGAGCACTTCCACCTGGTTGCCGTTGTGCCGGAAGGTCTTGGTCAGCCCTCTGAGCTCGATCTTTACCGGCATTTGAGAAGTTGCAGATTCTGTCATTGCTTTCCTAGCAGTAAGCCACCTTATCACTTTCCCCTGGGAGCGTCAAATTAAAGGTTCCAGGTTTTAGGTTCCAGGTTTTAGATTTTAGGTGGCGCATTTTCGCCTTTTTGGGGGACCTCTGACTTATTGGATCATTCAGATCAAGAACTGTTAAATCTTATACTCTGAGAACGAGTACCGGGGCAACCTCTGGCCTATGGTTACTAATATTTAATTTACCCAGAACCCAGAACCTGAAACCTAACCCCCTCACTCATACCGAATGGCCTCCACCGGGTCCAGACGGGAGGCCTGCCAGGCAGGATAGAGAGTGGCGATGAAGCTGATGGCCATGGACGCGAAGATGATGGCCAGCACGTCCGGCCATTGGATGGTCACCGGCAGGGTGGAGATATAATAGACATCCCGGGGCAACTTGATGAACTGGTACTTTTTCAGGATGGCGCAGAGCCCCAGGCCCAGCCCCAGGCCGCCAATCGTCCCCAGGCCCCCGATGACCAGGCCGTTGATCATAAAAATCTGCATGATGCTCTGGCGGGTGGCCCCCATGGACTTGAGAATGGCAATGTCCCGGGTCTTTTTCATGACCATCATGAAAAGGGTGGAGGCGATGCCGAAAGCCGCCACCAGGATGATCAAGGTGAGGATGATGAACATGGCGATCTTCTCAAGCTTTAGGGCGGCAAACAGGCTGCGGTTCATCTGCATCCAGTTGCGGGTATAAAAGGGCGGGCCCAGCTCTTTTTGGATGAGAGCCCCCACCTCCTCCGCGGCATAGATATCCTTGATTTCCGCCTCCAGGCCGGTGACCCGCTGGCCCAGACCCAGAAATTCCTGCAGGGCCGGGATGCTGGTATAGACCAGGGAGTTGTCGAACTCGTACATGCCGGAGTGAAAAATGGCGGTGACCCGAAAGGCCTTCATCCGGGGCAACCTGCCCATGGGCGTCAGGGTGCCCAGAGGGGAGATAATGTTGAGATAGTCCCCCACCGACAGGTTGAGGTTTTTGGCGAGCTCGTTGCCGATGGCGATCCGGGGGGGGTCCCCGGGGGCGCCGGCCGCCAGGTCGGCGAACTTGCCCTGCAGCACCCCTAAGGCGGGGGGGCCTCCCCGTTGGATGATTTCCAGATCCAGGCCCCGGATGATGCCGCCGGAGACGCTCCCCGGGGCGGAGTACATCACCTGGGTGTAAACGAAGGGTTCAACCGAGACCACCCCGGGGATTTTCCGGATTTTGGCGGCCACCTGCGGCGCATCCGTGAGTGGCGCCCCTTGTTTGAGCACGACGATGTGGGCGTTGACGCTGAGGATTTTTTTCTTCAGATCCAGGTCGAAGCCGGTCATCACTCCGATGACCACGATGAGGGCCATGACCCCGACCATGATCCCGGCAACGGAAATAAAGGTGGAGAGCGACAGAAAACCTTTCTGGCGCTTGACTCCCCGGAGCAGCCGTAAGGCTACGAAAGACTCGAAGAAACGCAAGGAATTTACCTTTCCGGCCTGAGCAGGGGAAATAAAATCACGTCCCGGATTGAGGCGGCGTCGGTCAAGAGCATCACCAGCCGGTCGATACCGATGCCTTCACCCGCGGTGGGCGGCATGCCGTGCGACAGGGCGGTGACGAAGTCCTCATCCAGGGCATGGGGCATCTCTTCATCGCCGGCGGCGTGCGCCGTCATCTGGGCCTCGAAGCGCTGCCGCTGGTCCAGGGGGTCGTTGAGTTCGGAGAAGGCGTTGGCCAACTCCCGCCCATTGATGAACAGTTCGAAGCGGTCCACCACCTCCGGGTCGGCCTCGCTGCCCCGGGACAGGGGCGAGGTTTCCCGGGGATAGCCCAGGATAAAGGTGGGCTGCACCAATAGGGCCTCCACCTTGAGGTCGAAGAGTTTGGTCAGGGCCCGGCCATAGCCTTCGCCGGGACGCAGGGTGACCCCTTCGGCGAGGGCCAGGTGCACCAAAGCCTCCCGGTCCCGGACCACCTCGGCGGGGATGCCGCCGATTGACGTCAGGGATTCCCTCAGATCCAGCCGGCGCCAGGGTGGGGTCAGGTCGATCTCGGCGCCCTGGCAGGCGAAGCGCACAGTCCCCAGGACCTCACGGGCCACGTGGCAGATCAGCTCCTCGGTCAGGAGCATCAGATCCTCATAGGTGGCGTAGGCCTGGTAGAACTCCAGCATGGTGAATTCGGGATTGTGCTGGATGGAGAGCCCTTCATTGCGAAAATTCCGGTTGATCTCGAAGACCCGGTCGAAGCCGCCGATTACCAGGCGCTTCAGGTAGAGTTCCGGGGCGATCCTCAGGTACAGGGTCATGTCCAGGGCCTGGTGGTGGGTGACGAAGGGCCGGGCCGTGGCGCCCCCGGGAATGGGCTGCATCATGGGGGTTTCCACCTCCAGGAAGCCCCGGGCCTCAAAAAATTGCCGCATCAGACTGATGATGGCGGCGCGCCGGATGAACACCTCACGCACCTGGGGGTTGACCATCAGGTCCAGGTAGCGCTGGCGGTAGCGGGTCTCCACGTCGGTGAGGCCGTGAAACTTTTCCGGCAGGGGCAGCAGCGACTTGGTGAGGAGGATGAAATCGGTCACCGCCAGGGTGAACTCCCCGGTTTTGGTGCGAAACAGCGTGCCGGTAAATCCCACGATGTCGCCCAGGTCCAGGCGCTTAAATATGGCGAAAGAATCCTGCCCCAACACCTGTTTCTGGACATAGGCCTGGACGCGGCTGGTGCCGTCCTGGAAGTGGCAGAAGGTGGCCTTGCCGAACTCCCGCAGGAGCATGAGGCGGCCGGCCAGCCGGAAGGTCTGGTTCAAAGCCTCCAGCTCGGGGGCGGCCAGCGTTCCGAACTCCCCCAGGATCTCGGCGATGGTGTGGGTGGGGACAAAGCCGTTAGCATAGGGCTCGACGCCCTGTTCCCTGAGCTCTGCGAGTTTCTGTAAGCGCTGATTACGGATATTGTCCGATTGTGCCATGGGTTGTCAGCCTGATTTAGGATGCTGCTGAATAGGTCCGTAAACTTACATTTTTTAGATTATTCCCGGCCCTTAGTCAAGCCTTAATGAGCCCCGGGCGGAAGATGAGGCCGGGCGCCGTCAGTCGGCCCGGTTTAAGAAAATGGGGAAAAGTTTCGAAGAGGGGTTATAAGTTGTAGACAGGCCTGGAATTTGGTAGTATGGATTTTCAATTATGTTTTTCTTAGAGACCTTTACCTTTGAGGTCAAGACCACGGCTGACACCGACATCCTGGACCTCACCGCGGCGGTGGCGGCCCAGGTGGAGCACGTCGGGGTGGCCGAGGGGCTGCTTACCCTGTTCATCTCCGGTTCCACCGCGGCTTTGACCACCATCGAGTTTGAGACCGGCGTGGTCAACGATTTGCGTGCGGCCATCGACCGCCTCTTCCCGCGCGAAATTCCCTATGAACATGACCGCCGTTGGGGCGACGGCAACGGTTACTCCCATGTACGCGCCGCGTTTCTCAAGCCCTGCCTCAGCATCCCTGTAACGGGGGGGCGCCTCCTGTTGGGCACCTGGCAGCAGATCGTCTTGCTGGACTTTGACAACCGGCCCCGTCAGCGCACTATCCAGGGCCAGGTTATAGGATCCAGGCCGACAAACGGCTAAACCGCCGCCGGCAAAATCTCTTCTTATGGCAAGCACCCAAATCACCTTTGAGGACAATTCCCTGGCCCAGGCTCTCTACGGCGAGCACAACAAGCACCTGGCCATCGTCAGCCGCAGCCTGGGGGTGAAGCACCACGTGCGGGGCCACCAGGTGACCCTGGAGGGACCCGAGGCCGAGGTCCGCCTGGCCAAGCGGGTGCTCCAGGAACTCTACGGCCTGCTGCAAACCGGCTATCCCGTCCTGGCCCAGGACGTGCAATACACCATCAAGATTCTCCAGGACAATGAGAGCGCCTCGGTCAAGGATATCTTCCTGGACACGGTCTACATCTCCGCCATGAAGCGGCGCATCTCCCCCAAGAGCCTCAACCAGAAGCGCTACATCGAAGCCATCCGGGCCCACGACATCGTCTTCGGGGTCGGCCCGGCGGGCACCGGTAAAACCTATCTGGCCATGGCCATGGCGGTGGCCGCCCTGGTGAACAACGACGTCATCCGCATCGTGTTGGCCCGGCCGGCGGTGGAGGCCGGGGAAAAGCTGGGCTTCCTGCCGGGGGACCTGGCCGAGAAGGTGAACCCCTATTTGCGGCCCCTCTACGATGCGCTCCATGATATGATCGATTTTGAGAAGGCCACCCGCCTGATGCAGCGAGGCACCATCGAGGTGGCCCCCCTGGCCTTCATGCGGGGCCGGACCCTGAACGACTCCTTTGTCATCCTGGACGAGGCCCAGAATACCACGTCCGAGCAGATGATGATGTTCCTGACCCGCCTGGGATTTGGGTCCAAGGCGGTGATCACCGGGGATGTGACCCAGATCGACCTGGCCCCCGGGGCCCGGTCCGGGTTGGTGGAAGCCCGGGACCTGCTCACGGGGGTGGAAGGCATCGCCTTTGTCCACTTCACCGAGCGGGACGTGGTGCGGCATCCCCTGGTGCAGGACATCATCCGGGCTTATGAAAATCGCCGGATGCGCCGATCAAGCCATGAAGCCGAACCACCTCGCACCTAAGCCAGAATTGAGGGGAGGCCCGGGGGAGACGCCCGGGACCATGGAGCACCCTTATGCCTGAAAAAGACGTGCCCAACGCCATCAGCCGGATCTTTGGCATGGGGCGCAGCCTGCGCGCCAGATTGCCCAAGTCCTTGTCCCGGAAAGGTGTCCCATCTCCCTGGCAGGAACGGGGCGCCAGGGTGGCGTTGCTCCTGGTCTTAAGCCTCCTGCTGGCGCTCATTTTGTCGCCCCGGATCTCGGAACCGCAGCGCAAGTACAAGGAAGGGGACGTGGTCCGGGAAAATGTCAAGGCCATCGGCGAATTCCTGGTGGAGGACGTGGAGACCACGGGCAAGAAACAGCAGGAGCTGCTGACGCTGGTACCTCCGGTGTTTGATTTGCAGGAGCAGTTGGGAGAAGAGGTGCAGCAGCGGCTTCAGAAAGCCATGGACTACATGCGGCGCATCTCCCAGGAAGCGGTGGCGCCCCCCCAGCCGGGCCAGGCCGGAGCCGCCGCCAAGGGCCAAGCCAAGTCGGCGGTGCCCTATAAGATCCTGCTGGACCACAAACCCGAATTCGACCGCATCCTCGGGGTCTCCGTTCCCAAGCCCACCTTTCACCTCCTGGCCAAAGCCGAGTTTTCCCCCTACATAGAAGCCATGATCAGCCAGGTGCTGGCGCAGTTTTTGCGGCAGGGAGTGATCAGCAGCCGCACCATTCTGAAGCCCGAGCCCCGGGAGATCATGGTGCGGCGCCTGCCTTCCCGGGACGAGGTGGTGGAGCACCCGCCCTTCGCATTTATTGAGCTGGATGAGGGCCGGAAATCGGCGGCGGGCTATTGCCGGGACGTGGCCATTGAGGTGTCTGGCGCCGACCGGTGGCTGGTGTGCGACATGACCCAGTTACTGCTGGTCCCCAACGTCTCCCCCAACTGGGCCGAAACCCATGAACGCCAGCAGGCCCGCCTGCAGGAATTAAAGCCCGTCTACTTCAAGGTGAAGCGGGGCGAGATGCTGGTCCGGGAAGGCGAGCGCATTACTCCCCTGCACTTGGTCAAATTGCAGGCCCAGACCCAGATCTACCCCCGCAGCCGGGGAGTGCTCATCTTTCTGGGCCTCTTCGTCTGCCTCGCCGTACTCCTGGGGGTCTCCTATCAACTGGCCCGGATCACACTGCGGCGCTTTTCCAACCGTTTGCTGGACCTGATTTTTGTGGCGGCCCTGCTCCTGGCCAGCACCTTGATGATCAAGGGGCTCCTGGTGCTGGGGGACAGCGTTTCCCGGAACCTCCCCCTGGTGAGCCACAACCTGGTGTACGTTTTGCCCCTGGGATTAGCCGCCATCTTAGCCGCCATGTTCCTGGGGCTGGAGACTGGGGTGGGCGTGGCCTGTCTCAGTGCCACCTTCGCGGCCCTGGTGGTGGATAACCCCTTTCCCCTGTTCATCTATTTTGTCGTTGCCGGTCTGATGGGGGTCTGGGGCGTGAAAAGTTGCCGCCGCCGCAGCGCCTTGATTCAAACCGGACTGATCATCAGTGTGGCCAACATGATCCTGGTGGCCGCCTTCAAATTGCTGGAGTTTCCTTTCACCGGCAAAGACCTGCTCATCGGCGAGGTTTTTGCCCTGGGAGGCGGCGTGCTCACCGGCATCCTGGCCCTGGGGCTGGCCCCCATCATGGAGTCATTGTTCAGCTACTCCTCCAATATCCGCCTGCTGGAGCTCTTGAACCTGGATCAGCCCGTGCTCAGAGACCTGATGCTCATCGCCCCGGGCACCTATCATCATTCCATGGTCGTGGGCCAGATGGTGGAAGCCGCGGCCGAGACCATCGGGGCCAATCCCATGCTGGCCAAGGCCGCCGCCTTTTACCACGACATCGGCAAGATCAAGAAGCCGAACTATTTCGTGGAAAACCAGACGAGCGGGGAAAATAAGCACGAGAAGCTGGCCCCATCCATGAGCAGCCTGATCCTGATCTCCCATGTCAAGGACGGGGTGGACCTGGCCCGGAAACACCGGTTGGGGGAGCACATCGCCGATATCATCCGCCAGCACCACGGCACCAACCTCATCAGCTATTTTTTCCACAAGGCCCAGACCCAGGCGGCCAAACCTAACCAGGCCAAGATGGAGGATTACCGCTATCCGGGCCCCCGGCCCCAGACCAAGGAAGCCGGGCTGGTACTCCTGGCGGACCAGGTGGAGGCGGCTTCCCGGACCCTGACCGACCCCACCCCGGCCCGTATCCAGGGTATGGTCCAGAAGATCATCAACAACGTCTTTGCTGACGGCCAGCTGGATGAGTGCGAACTCACCCTGAAGGATTTGCACCACATTGCCAGAAGCTTCAACAAGATCTTGAGCGGGATCTTTCACCAACGCATTCAATACCCCCAGGCCATTGACAAGAAGAAGTCCCATGAAGATCTGGATAAACAACCGCCAAAGAAAAACGGTACTAAGTCAGGAGAAGGTCAGGAAAAAAGCCGCGAAGATCTTAAGCGCCTTGGAATTGTCTGACCGGGAACTGAGCCTTACCCTGATCAACGACCGGGCCATGGCGCACCTGAACCGGGAAACCTTCGGGCGGCGCGGCCCCACCAATGTCATCGCCTTTCCTCTGGACGACGCGCCTATCCCCGGCGGCCCCCCGGCGCTCCTGGGCGAGGTGGTGATTTCCCTGGAAACCACCCGCCGCCAGGCCCAGGAATTTGGCTGGCCCTGGCAGGAACTCCTCGATTTTTTCCTGATTCACGGTATATTACACCTGTTGGGCTACGATCACGAAGAGCCCGCGGCCGCGGCGCGCATGGATGCCCGGGCCTGGGAATTGATGAGCCGGCTCTACCCCGGGCGGTCCTGGGCCGAAGAGATAACCGGGTAAAAGGGCTGAGGCGCGCTGTCGGGGCGGACCATGTGTCCGCCCTCTTCGGGCTTTAAATCGGTAGCACAGGCTTTCCAGCCTGTGTCAAATTGGCAGGTTAGTCCTGCACAGCCTGGAAAGGCTGTGCCACCGGTTTGCGTAGGGTGCGTCCTACGCACCATTAGCTTATGGCGGCGGACACAGAGGCCAGCCCCACTGACTTTTCATGATGTGCAGGTGGGCCGAAGGCCCACGGATGACTGCTGAAATTATTTTGATAGGAGAATCGGCGTGCCGAGATTGGAAGTAAACATTGATCATGTGGCCACCCTGCGCCAGGCCCGCCTCACCAACGAGCCGGACCCGGTGACGGCCGCGGCTCTGGCGGAGCTGGCCGGGGCCGACGGCATCATCGTCCACTTACGGGAAGACCGGCGCCACATCCAGGACCGGGACCTGGAACTGCTGCGCCAAACCGTCAAGACCCGCCTCAACCTCGAGATGGCCGCCACCTCGGAGATGCTGACCGTCGCCCGGCAGGTGAAGCCCGACCTGGTGACCCTGGTGCCGGAAAAACGGCAGGAACTCACCACCGAGGGCGGCCTGGAAGTGGCGAAAAACATGGCCTTTCTGAAAAATTACGTCCAGGACCTCAAAGAAGTGGGCCTGCGGGTCAGCCTGTTTGTGGACCCGGTGAGCGCCCAGATCGACGCGGCCAGGGAAGTGGGGGCCGAGTGGGTGGAACTCCACACCGGTACCTACGCCGACGCCCTTACCCGGGCCGAAGCCACCCGGCTTTTTCAGGAACTGATCAACGCCGCCCGGCACGCCCGGAGCATCGGCCTGAAGGTCAAATGCGGCCACGGCCTCAACTACCGGAACATCAAGCCGTTTCGCGGCCGGGAGGAGTTCGCCGAGTTCTCCATCGGGCATTCCATCATGGCCCGGGCCATATTGGTGGGGATCGAGCGGGCCGTCCGGGAAATGGTAGAACTGACCCGGTGGTAGGGTAGCCGTCATGCCAAACTGCAATCATACCGGTAAATTATTTTTACTGTAGGGGCGGACCCATGTGTCCGCCCTCAGGCTGGGCGCACACGCGGGTGCGCCCCTACAGGCGCGTAGGGTGCGCACTGCGCACCATTTTCTTGCATTTTACGCGGGCCCAGGCTCCGGCTTGGCCACAATGGGCAGCCAGGTCCAATGGAAAATCTTGATAAAAATAAGGGAGCTAATGGCCAACCAGAAAGAAAGCAGATGAAATCTCTCGCTTTCGGCATGGTCAGCGATATCAGCCGGTTGCTGGCGGATAAGGGTTTTGGTGACCAGCCCATTGACATCGTGGAGGCCCTGGTCTTTGCTATGTTTGTCATTGCCGATACCTACTCTTTGGCTAAACCGGAAAAGGACCAGGCCCTAAAAGTGATCCATGGTTTTTATGATGATATGCAAAACTATTTTATTCAAAAGGTCATCATAGCCGATCATCAAATTACCGATGCCGCCGAAATTGAGTCGGTGGCGGCTAAATTTCATGATCTCAGCCGCAGCCGATTTGCCCAGTATGGGGAAAAATATCAGCAGGATATCTCCGACCCCATGGCCCTGTCATGTCCGGCCACGGTGAGTTATTTGTTGGATAATCTCTTTATTCAGCCGATAACTAAAGAAGAGAAGCTCCAGCTGATGGGCGCCGTGTCGGATAAAGTCCTCTATTTCTGGACCGGCTGCGTCCAGAATTTCAAATAACGATACTATTGCTT
>JAUSOZ010000251.1 GCA_030655955.1 Deltaproteobacteria bacterium | reverse complement strand
ACCATGCGGGCGAAGTTCCGGGCCACGATGGTCTCGGCGGTGGCGCCGCACAGACCCGTGCGCTGCTTCTTCTCTTCGCTGGTCTCGCCTTCTTTCTTCTTGGGGGGCGGCACCCGGCAGGGGCCCTGGGAGCAGATGCGGCAACAAGCGCCTTCAGCGCCGATGGGGCAGGGCTTCATAGCCGCAGCCCGGTCCCAAATGGTCTCGACCCCGTCCGCCTTGGCCTTCTTCAGCATCTGTATGGTCGCAGGGTCAATAGATAGTTTTTCCAAATCTAACTCAGCCATTAATTTCTCCTCCAGTTTCTTACTTTTAGGGATGACCTTCATGGCCCCCCTTTGGAAACAGAGCCCGCTACCC
The DNA here is from genome assembly GCA_030655955.1 of Deltaproteobacteria bacterium. Classification (GTDB taxonomy): domain Bacteria; phylum Desulfobacterota; class Desulfobaccia; order Desulfobaccales; family 0-14-0-80-60-11; genus 0-14-0-80-60-11. The sequence continues at coordinate 37,658 of JAUSOZ010000251.1, read as the reverse complement.
GGAAGTTAATCCATGTGCTGCGAAGGCGTAAGGGGCTGAGCCCTGAGAAAAAAGATACCTCTGATCCAGGTGCGGCGTCGACTCAGCCGGCCAGTTCCTGGATGATGCTTTTCACCATTTTCACCGATTCCGGATGGCGCATGATGAGCAGATCGCTGCCGGCCAGGAGCAGGTCCACGGCAGTGATGGCCTCCATCAGAATGCCCCGCTTGGTCTGGTCGCCCAGTTGCGGCGCCTCTTCGTTGGTCTGCCGGCACTCCTTCACTTTCCACACTTCTTGGCCGACATAGCTGAGGATGGGGGACTGCAGCTTGTCATCTTCCTGGGTGAGGGCGGCCATGCGGTCACGCTCGATGACGGAATAGGAATATTCCATACCGTAGCCCAGACCGCCGGTGGTGGGATCAACCAGGATCTGGCTGTCTTTCACGCCCAACTGGCCCAGAAGGATGTTCAACTGCTTGGCCAGGTTGACGTCGATGGGGGAGTTAGCCGACACTGAATGGTTGTAGGCCAGGGCCGCGGCACCGATCTTCTTGTAGTTCTTGTCCTGCACCGGGCCGATGGTGATGCTCTTGTCGGCGCAAGCCTCGGCTACGACGGGCAGCACTTCCGCGTCCTTTTCCACGTTGCTGGTGCCGTAAACAATCAACGGCACGTCAATGGCGGCCAACACCTTCTTGGCCGTGGCCGCGGCCGCTTCGGGGGTAGCGTTGTCCCCGTTGGGATCGGTGCTCACCAGGACCAAGCCGATGGCTTCGGCGCCAAATTCTTTGACGCACTTCACGGCCCAAGCTACGGGGTCCTTGGCAACATCCTTGATAGCGGCATACGCCGGTCCGGCCCAGTCCTCGCCCGGATCCTTGTCCCATACTTCCATGGCAATCCGGGGTTTGTGGGGCATTGCCCCTTCAAACACATAGAAGGGGTAGGAGGTTTCTCCTCCCAGGGTGATGGCTTTATCGCCTTTGCCGATGGTTACTGTTTTGATCGCGCCAGAATACTTCTGTTTGGGAATTTCAAACGCCAAGGTAGTTCCCTCCTTAATTTTTCCGGAAATCGCCGGCATCTTAACTTTATTGTGAACTGCGGAGGTATAAACATTGTGAAAATAATAATTAACTAGGCAACCTGTCAAGCAAAAAATCACGCTTGGGAGGATCGCGGGTAATGAACTTAGGTAAATAAACGGTCGAAGATGGCGTAAGCACCTTTTAATGCTAATGAATCGGCTGGTAAGGTAAAAGTGGGGCGACCCTCGCTGTCGAACTCGGCCAACTGGGAATCCTCGGGGATCAGGCCGGCCAGTTCGAGGCCTTGGGTGGCAATTTCCTCCGTGGTCTTGGGGCTCAGCCCGTTCGTCACCCGGTTGACGATGAGAACGGCGCGCCCCACCACAACCTTCAGGGCCTGGGCCAGGTCCTTGAGACGCCTGGCCGCCTGGATTCCGCGCCAGGATGGGTCGCTCACCAGCACCAGGAGATCCACCTTATTGGTGGTGAGGCGGCTCATGTGCTCCATGCCTGCTTCGTTATCCATCAGGATATAAGGGTAATTTTTCGCCAGGACATCCATAAAATGGGCCACCAGGTTGTTGGCGGCGCAGTAACAGCCCGGGCCTTCGGGCTGGCCCATGGCGATGAGATCAAAGCCGTCGGCCTCCACCAGGCACTGGTTGATGCGCATCTCGACAAGCTGGTCTTTGGTCATGTCCACCATGCCGCCGCCCTTTTTCATCTCTTCCCGGGCCGCGCCCACGGAGCTGTCCACCTCAAGCCCCAGAACTTCATTGAGATTGCTATTGGCGTCGGCGTCCACTGCCAGCACCGGTTTTTTGCCGTGTTCCAACAGGTAGCGCAACAGCATGCCGGCCACGGTGGTCTTGCCGGTGCCGCCTTTGCCGGCCATGGCGATGAGAAAACTCACGATTAGATCTCCCTCAGTGTGAAAGTATTCACATAAATTATAGAGAAAAATAGAGAGAACGTAAAGCTCTTTGTGCCATCATCACTGTGCTCCGACGGGCGGCAATTCAGGCAGAATTCCGGGAAATGGGATAAGATTCATGGGGCTCATACCAAGTCGCCGGCCAATAAGCCTCCCGGGCCTATTGCCTGGGCCGGCACGGGCTTGCGGCGCCTACAAAAAGAGCTCCTGGACCGCCTCAGGCTGTCAATGGACAAAATACTTGCGTGGCCGGGGGAATAACCATTATAATTTCTCAGGTCGGGGTCGGAAACCGCGGACCCTGAGCCGGCCTCATACTGGGGGATCGTCCAATGGCAGGACAGCGGCCTTTGGCGCCGCTGATCTAGGTTCGAATCCTAGTCCCCCAGCCAACCGCCTTAAAGCTCACCCATGGACCCCGGAGTAAGCATGCTCTCTCTAAAAGCTTTGTAGGGTGCGCACCGCGCACCAGTCGCCGAAGTAGAGCTTCGCCACCCATTGGCGTTACTCAGCAGGAACTGGGAAACGAGAGGAATTAAACGCAGGGCGGGCACTACCAGCCATGTCATGGTGCGCGGTGCGCACCCTACATGACTCCGGGTGTTGAGCCGGGCTATTTTTTTTCTTGACAGCCGGAATTACTTGCATATATATTGGGGCTAACAATATTCGGGTACCCATATAGGGTATAATAGGGAAGCCGGTGCAATACCGGCACGGTCCCGCCGCTGTAACCGGGGACGAAACCTGTATAAAGCCACTGTCTCACTGAAGCGAGATGGGAAGGCGCAGGGAGTAGGAAGATCCGGAAGTCAGAAGACCTGCCCGGGTAAAGGCTTAAGCCCCTACGAGGCCTAGCGGGCGGTAAGCTCCAATAAGGATCAAGAAGCTGGGTGCAATCCTTAAGTCTCCGTGACTTAAGGATTTTTTTTTGGCAATCAACCGCATAAAGTGAGGACGACATGGTAAAGCCGAGTAAGTTCAGGTGGTTATTTCTCCTGCTGTTCATCATGGCGATCAGTGCCCCTGGGGCGCTGAACGCCGCCGCAACGGCCAAACCCGCCATCGTTTTGGCGGCTTTTGGCACCACCACCGCAGCCTTTGACACGTACAGTCATTTTGAAACCAAAGTCAAAGAGCGCTTTCCGGGGTATGAAATCCGCTGGGCCTTCACCTCCCATAAAGTCCGGCACAAGGTCGCCAAGGAAAAGGGCCAGAAGCTCAATGACCTGGCCACGACCCTGCGAGAATTAAAAGCGGCCGGATATACCCGGCTGGCCATCCAGTCCCTCCATATTGTGCCGGGGGAGGAGTGGGACAAGAAAGTCGTGCAGGTAAGCCGGGAGATCCCCGGCCTCAAAGTCGCCTTGGGAAAACCGCTGCTGAGCAGCCCCAAGGATCAGGAGCGAGTCCTTAATATCCTGGCCCAGACTTTCCCAAAAGACTTGACGGCCACGGCGGTGGTCCTGATGGCCCACGGCAGCCCCACCCACGAAGGGACCGCGACCTATCTGGCCTTCAGCCGGTTGTTGCGGGCCCGTTACCCCCACCAGAATGTCTTCCTGGGCACCGTGGAAGGCACACCCGCCAAGGAAGAGGCCTTTGAGGCCGTCAAGAAAGCCAATCCTGCCGCCGTGGTCCTGATGCCCTTCATGTTTGTGGCCGGTGAACATGTGGCCAAGGATATGTTGGGCGATGAACCGGAAAGCTGGAAATCCGAGCTTCTGAAGCAAAAAGCCTACCGCATCGAGGGGATTACAAAGGGGCTGGGGTATCAGGATGGGATCATCGCGATCTATTTGGACCATCTGGCCCAGGCCTTGAAGAACTTATAGGGAAACTTGGTCCCAAGGAGGTTTTTTCCCTCGTTCCCAAGCTCCTGCTTGGGAACGTAAATTCCCCCCAAGCTCCTGCTTGGGGCGCACGGCGCAATAAATAAATGATTCTCTCGCAAAGCAGGAGCTTTGCCTGCAATGGGGTTCCCAATCGGGAGCTTGGGAACCAGAAAAACAAGAACGTCAAGGAGGATTTTATGAAGCGCGGGCTGTTCGTGTATCTAACCGGCGGGAATGAGTTGCCGGAAGGCTTCGACCTGTTGAGCCATTGCCGGGAAATGGGCTTCTCAGCCGACCGGGCGGAGCTGGTGGGGTCCAGGCAAGGATTTTATGAAGTGAATGATGCCTGGCACTACCTGTTTACCAAGGGATATGGGGATATTAAACTTCTGGTGGCCCAGGCGGAACAAAACTGCTTGCAGCCGGTTCACCCCCCGGTCCGGTTGAGCGGTTAGAGAAACCTTATGCGGTAAAAACGAACCACCCGGTGAGGAAAATAGAGCTGACGTGAGGTGTTGCAACCGTCAGAGAGATTTTTCCCCTGGTTATGGAACAATAGTTGACAAAACTATTTCCCTGTCATAGAGTCGTGGAAAATCTGGGGATGAACCCCGGATCGCCATACCCTCATAACCTTGAATTGAAAGCCACGAAGGCTGTCGCGCCGCAGGCGCTGAGTTTTCGTGGCTTTTTTTATTTCCCGGGCCCAGGCTCAAGCCCAGGCAAGGCATTCTTCTTCCCGGCATGACGCCGATTATGGCGGCCTGAAGGCCTCCGGGATGCCCCCAATGATCTCAATTTGGAGCATGGAGAGGAGAAAACGATATGCGGTATGTGCGAATCTGGTTGTTCTGCTGCGCCTTATTTTGTGCCGGTTGCCTGGCCGCCGGGTGGCTCAACCCGGCAATTGCGGCTGACGAAAAAGCACCGGTCATCTCGAAACCCACCGCGGTGCCGGGAGAAATTCAATTTGAAGGACGCGGGGAAGGCTTCCAGCCCGAAACCGCCAAAGATGAATGTCCCTCAACCTTCGGTCCCATCGTCACCGACACCGCCATTCCCATGGAGAAGGGCGGGTTCGCCATCCAGCCCACCTTCGGACTGGGCTTCGTCACCAGAAGCTTAACCCAAAACTGGCGGCGGGTCTCGGCGGGCGGCGATTTCAAAAGTTTTGGCATGGATTACAAATTCACTTACGGCCTGTGGAACAACCTGGAGGTCTTTGTTGATGTTCCCTTCACCCAAAATTGGGCCGGCAGCGTCAATGAACGGGGGCCGAACGGGGAGCGCTCCGCCAGTTTCGGAGGCATCGGCGACGTCAACCTGACCTTCAAGTATCGCCTGGTGGAGGAGACCGAGACCATACCCACGGTGACCGCCCTGTTCGCCACCGATTTCCCCACCGGTCATTTCAGGCACTTTAATCCCGGCCGCCTGGGGACCGATGCAATCGGCGGCGGCGCCTTTGCCTTTACCACCGGCCTGAACGTATCCAAGTACGTCAAGCCCTTTGTTCTTTACGGCAATCTCTGGTACACCATGCAGACCGCGTTCAGCGGCAGGGAGGACCGCAGCCCCTGGGTGTCAGTGCTGGATGACAACGGTATGCCTACCGGCGAACTGGCGGAAGGCGATCCCAGGTCCACTAGTTTTCGCAACTATCCCCGGGACATCATCACCGTGAATCTGGCGGCGGAATATCCCATAACCAAAAAATGGGTCGCCCTCCTGGAACTCACCAGCTCTTGGGAGGGCGGGCGTCTGTTCGGCCACAAAGCCAACCAGGCCCCAGCCGCGTTGGTGTCGGTGCTGCCCGGGATCGAATACATGGCCACGGAAAAATTCTCCCTGGCGGTGGGACTGAATATCGACCTGATCGGGAAAAACACCGATGCCGCGTTGACCCCGATGTTATCCATGGTTTACGCTTTTTAAACCAGCGACAAGGAGGAAACACTATGAGACGCCAGTATGTTCTTGGCTTCGGCCTGGCCGCCCTGTTGGGAGCGGCCCTCATCTGGCCCCCTGCGGCCCTGAGCCAGGGTCGCGGCCAGGGCTTTCGCCCCTGCCCTTACACCCCCTATCTCTGCCCGGTGACGAAAGTCTGCAAGCCCTTGACCATCACCGGCAAAGTGAGCCAGGTGCTTACCGAGACCTTGCAGGATAAAATGCATCCCGGTATGGCCATACTCATTGATAGCAAAGAAAAGGGCCGGGTGCGGGTTCACCTGGGACCCGTGTGGTATCTGGAGCGCCAGGAATTTGACCTCGAACCGGGGCAGGAAGTGACGGTCAAGGGAGTCTGCCTGGAGGAGAAAGGCGAAACCCGGCTGATCGCCGCCCAGGTGACGGTGGGCGATTCGGTTTTACTGCTCCGGGATCAGCAAGGCCAGCCCATGTGGGAAGCCTGGCGCAAGCGCTGACCGCCGCCGCCGGATAACATATTTATTCTGCAAAATAATTTAGACGATTAGGCTATCTTCGATCCGGTGACCACGTTCGGCTCGGAAAAGTTCCCGTCGGGGCGGTTCCCGAACCGCCCCGACAATGGCTTTTCATGGTTTATGGGTGAGCCCAAGGCTCATGCGTCACTGTCCTGAAAAGTCTTTCGTAGGGTGCGTCCTACGCACCATCAATCCAGTTGAGTGGCGGGCGAGGACGCCCGCCCTACCTGACTTTTCATAATTTGCGGCTGGGCCGAAGGCCCGTGAGTGACTGTTTTAAAGAGTTGCCAGGGATCAGGGGGCAAGGAAAATTTTAGGGTGCATATGGTCCACCATCCTAAATATCTTTGCTCCTTATATTCTTGGAGTGACCCAGCGCCCTTGAGCGCCTGCTTGAGACCCAGAAGAGAAAAATAACGGCTAATGCCCTTGCGGGTGCGAGCCGCGCTGCCTTGCCCCGCTCACCCTCCCCGCCCTTTTCTCCGTCCTCAGCCCCGGGAAATTTAACCACCCGAAGGTTCGTGCCGATGAATAACCCATACGAGCAGGGTTTCTTATACGAAGCAGTCAAAAAACAATGAATATTTATGTCATTCTGAACGGAGCGCAGCGGAGTGAAGAATCTCGGCGACTTTAAAGCGAGATTCTTCGCTGCGCTCAGAATGACAAAAAATAGTCTTTTGATTGCTCATTGGTATTAAAAGTTATGCCGGGTTGCACGGTCACCACCCCGGGCGGAGTTTTACCCCTGGGAATTGTTCCACGGCTAAACTCAGGAGTTTTAACTAGATATATCAGTAGATATACGGATTTACCCCGGATGGTTTTCTGCCATGATGTACTTTAAGGGATAGCTGGGATGCCGATTAATTGGCCGGCGCCAAAGTGGCGCCAGCCGGGCGGGAGGGTAGGGAGCCCGCCTCAAGGCCCAGGGCGCCACCCCAGCCAATCCCACGGAGGCAGGCCGATCTCATGACCACCTTTTTCCAGGCACAGATGGATTACATCTTTTTCTTTTATGGCCTGGCTTTTATCGGCCTGGGGGTGGTGGCCTATATCCTCTCCAAAGAGGTCGACCAGCGGCTTCCCTGGGGTTGGCTGGCCCTCTTCGGTTTCACCCGCGGGGTCAAGGTATGGTTGGACCTGATGGCCCTGGTCTGGGGGGACGGGGTGTGGTTTGCGGCCCTGCGCTGGGCCATCATGGCCGCGTCTTTCCTCTGCCTGGTGGAATTCGGCCGTCTCAGCCTGATGCGCCGGCGGAGCCGGGGGCCGGGGCGCTGGCTCTTGGCCGTTTTGGCCCTGGCCGTCGGCCTGGGGGGAATGTCCGGCTGGAGCGGCTTGAACGCCACCACCCGCTATTTCCTGGGCCTGGTGGGCAGCCTGGGGGCCGGGTGGGCGCTCTTCGCCGAAGCCCGCCAGTCCGATTCAAAGTGCCGCCTCTCGCTTTTGGCCGGCAGCGTCGGTTTCATCCTTTACGGCCTGGCCACCGTCGTGGTGGTGCCCCAGGCCGGGTTCTTTCCGGCCAATACGCTTAATTACGCCACCTTCACCAGCCTCACGGGCCTGCCGATCCAGCTGGTGCGGGGCCTGCTGGCGGTGTGGATCGCCGCCATGATCATGGGCTATTTTCAGGTGGCGCAATCCGAGGGCGATGAACGGCGCCACCGCTACCGGGCCCGCTACCTGTATGTCGTGGTTGCGGCCCTGGCGGTCATCCTGGCCGGCGGCTGGTTTCTGACCCAATCCCTGGGCGACCTGGCCGGGCAGCAGGTGCGGAAAGACAGCCTGGTCCACAATCAACTCGCCATTCAACGCCTGACTCTCGAATTGGAGCAAGCCGAAGAAGCGGTCAGGGCCATGTCCGGGTCTCCCTGGATCAGCCCGGTCCTGGAGTCGGGGTCCCGCCAGACCCTGGCCCAGGCCAACGCGGTGCTGGACCGGTATCAACAACGCTTCGGGGCCGCGGTGGCCTACCTTATGGATGCCTCCGGCGCCACCATCGCCTCCTCCAACCGGGGCGACCCGGATAGCTTCGTGGGAAAAAAATACGCCTTCCGGCCCTACTTTCAGGACGCCATGGCGGGCAACGCCGGCCGCTACTTCGCCCTGGGAGTCACCTCGAAAAAGCGGGGGTTTTATGCCTCCTACCCGGTCCAGGACCCGGCTGGAAAAATCCTCGGGGTGGCGGTCTTTAAGATGACCCTGAATCGTTTTCAAAAAGAATTGGGGGAATTTGATCCGGCCTTCCTCATCGACCCCCATGGCATCGTGTTTGTGGCCAGCCGCCCCGACCTGGACTATCACAGCCTGTGGCCGCTAGTGGTCACCGACCCGGGCGGCTTCATGATCCAATATGGAACCGACCGCTTCACCCCCATCTTTTCCCAGCCCCTGGTTGACGAAGCCCGAGTGGAATTTGCCGGGAAGGGTTATATGGTCACCCGGCAAAATATCGCCGAGGTCATGCCGCTGGGCTGGGCGTTGGTGAATTTGGAGCCGCTCAGCCCCGTATTGCACTACCGCCTCATGGGCATTGGCGCGGCTTTCATTCTGGTGTTTTTAACCCTGGTCTTTGCAGGCACCAACCTGTCCATCCGGGAAGGGGCCAATCGCATCATGGCCTCCGAGGCTCGTTTCCGGACCATGTTTGCCGCCGCGCCCGAAGCGGTGTTCGTTCTTGACCCGGAAACCCGCCGGATTATAGGCGCCAATCCCTTTATGGCTCAATGGCTGGGGTACGGCCCGGAAGAACTCGTCGGCCTGGAGATCGACCAGGTCCGGGCCCCGGATTCCCTGGAGCCTCAGAGCGAAGACGCCGGGGAAGATTCAACCGGCCCCCACCTGTCACCGAGTCCTCGTTATCGGAAAAAAGATGGTTCTCTGGTTGATGTGGAATGCACTGAGGCCAACATTCTTCACGGCGATCAGACTCGCAAGATCGTGTTTGTCCGGGATATTACCGCCCGCCGCCAGGCCGAAAATGAGGTCAGGCAGGCCAAAGAATACCTGGAAAATATCCTGGAAAACTCCGCCGACCCCATCGGCATCGTGGACCAGCGCGGCAGGATCATCCAATGGAATAAAGCTGCTGAGCAGGTATTCGGCTATTCTTTCCAAGAGCTTGAAGGTATGTCATCTTTTGAACTCTATGCCGACCGGAAGCAACTGGAAAAAATGCTGAGCCAATTGCGCCGGACCGGCTCGGTCAACGGCTACGAGATCCGTATGAACAAAAGGGATGGGAGCGTGGCCCTGTTTGCCCTGTCCATCAGTCTCTTATACGACCGTCACCATAAGGTGATCGGCAGTGTGAGCGTCGCCCGGAATCTCAGTGAAATCAAAAAGGCCCTAAATGATCTGGCCACCGTCAATCAGCAGCTGCAGCATGAGGTCACGGAGCGCAAGCAGATGGAGGCAGCCATCCAGGAAACCAGCCGCGGCCTCCAGACCATCCTGGATAACGTCCAGACCGGGGTGCTGATCATTGACCCCGAGACCCATGTCATCGTAGACGCCAACCCGGTGGCCGTTGGGCTGTTCGGCGCCCCCAAAGACCAGATTGTCGGCTCCGAATGCAGCCGCTTCATCTGCCGGCCGGAGCATGGGAAATGCGCCGTCACTGATATGGGGGAGACGGTGGTCAATGCCGAACGGGTGCTGCAGCGGGCCGATGGGGGAAACCTCTGGGTGATGCAGACGGTGGTAAAGGTATCATTGCAAGGCAAAGAGCGCCTCCTGGAAAGCTTTGTGGACATCACCGAACGCCGGCAATGGGAGGAGGCCATCCAAACCACCAACGACAAGCTACATACCCTGGTGGCCCAGGTGAACGAGCGCAACCGCACCATGACCCAGGCCAATGAAATGTCCGATATGATCCAGGCCTGCGAGGTTTCGGAAGAAGCTTATAAGACCATCGGGCTTTTCTTGCCCAATCTTTTCCCGGATGATGCCGGGGCCCTGTACATGCTCAATAATTCCCGGAACCTTTACGAGACCGTGGCCAGTTGGGGCCTGGACTCGTTGGCGGTCCCGGTCTTCGCCCCGGATGAATGCTGGTCGGTGCGGCGCGGCCGGCTCCACAAGGTGGAAAATCCCCAGGAAGCCCTTTGCTGCCCCCACGTGGCCGAGGCTGTCCCCGGCGGCTATCTGTGCGTGCCCCTGATCGCCCAGGGCGAAACCCTGGGGGTGTTGCACCTCCGGCCGGGGCCCCCGGCCGCAGCGCAACCCCCAGCCCTGGCGGACGTCAAAGACCAGTTGGCCCTGACGGTGGCCGAAGATTTGGCCCTGGCCCTGGCCAATTTGAGACTCCGGGAAACCCTGCGTAACCAGGCCATCCGCGACCCCCTCACCGGCCTGTTTAATCGCCGCTACCTGGAGGAGACCATGGAACGGGAGCTCACCCGGGTCAAGCGCCAGGGGGTACCCCTGGGCGTGATCATGATGGATCTGGACCATTTTAAGCAGTACAACGACACCTTCGGCCACAGTGCCGGGGATGAACTGTTGAGCGCCCTGGGAATTCTGCTCAAAACCCATATCCGGGGGGAGGACATCGCCTGCCGCTATGGCGGGGAAGAATTTATGCTCATCCTGCCGGGGGCCTCAATGGAGATTGCCCTGGAGCGGGCCGAGGATTTGCGTCAAGCCGTCAAGGAGATGCATCAGCACTACCCGGGTCTGAAACCCACCAGCCTCTCCTTGGGCGTGGCCGTTTATCCCGACCACGGCGACACCGGGTTGCATCTTATCCAGTCGGCCGATGTCGCCCTCTACCGGGCCAAAAGGGCCGGCCGGGACCGGGTGGTGGCAGCTGAATATGCTGAAGAAACCATTACCGCAGCGCCGCCGGCCGCGCCGTTGCAGCAGACCAAGATCAGCTAACCCTGACCCTTGATTTTCCCCCTCATACCATTCCCCCTCAGGTGTGCACCCACGCCCCGACTCTAGTTGATTTCATGAGCGCACGTGGTCTTAAAGTCCCCTCTTTTCTTTTCAGGGCAAGAGACGAAAAAAATGAGTATAATAAAGCATGTCTGAAGACTTCAAATGCGGCTATGTCGCCCTCATCGGCTTCCCCAACGTGGGCAAATCCACCCTCCTGAACCGGCTGGTAGGGGAAAAGCTCGCCATCACCTCGCCCAAGCCCCAGACCACCCGGCAGCGCCTCATGGGTATCGTCAACCTGCCGGAGGCCCAGCTCCTGTTCCTGGACACCCCGGGGGTGCTGGACCCCAAGGGGGCGCTCAATGCCACCCTGGTCGCCGCGGCCCTCAATGCCCTTTCCGAAGCCGACGTGGTGGTGTGGCTGGTGGAGCCCCGGCCCCCGGCGGCAAACGACCAGACCCTCCTGCCCCGGCTGCGGCAGTTGCACCGCCCCCTGATCGTGGTTATCAATAAAATCGACACCGTGGCCAAACCTAAGCTCCTGCCCCTCATCAGCGCTTACCACGAGCTGTTTCCCGCCGTGCCCATCATCCCCCTAACCGCCCTCTTGGGAGACGGGGTGCCGGAGCTAACGGCCGAAATCCTCAAACTCCTGCCGGCCTCGCCGCCCCTCTACCCTCTGGACCAGGAGACCGATTCCACCGAGCGCTTCCTGGTGGCCGAACTCATCCGGGAACGGGTGCTGCACCACACCAGCGAAGAGATTCCCCACGCCGTGGCGGTGCAGGTGGAGGAGTTCGACGAAAGCCGCCGCCCCCATCTCATCAGGATCAGGACGGTGATCTTTGTGGAGCGCAAATCCCAGAAAGGCATCCTCATCGGCAAGCAGGGGAGCATGCTCAAGGCCATCGGCGCCGAAGCCCGGGGCGAAATCGAGGCCCTCCTGGGGGCCAAGGTATTCCTGGAGCTCTGGGTCAAGGTGTGGAAAAACTGGCGCAAGGACCCCAAAGCCCTGCGTGCCCTGGGGTTGCAGGCATAAGCCTTCGAGCTCCGGGCTCGGATCCTGGCGGGGCCGCCGCCGCCCTGCTTGAGATCCCGGCGTCGCTTTTGACTGCACCCTTCAGCCTGCCGCCATTCCCCCCCCCACATCCAGGGTCCCATACATCGTAAATAGTTATCGGCCTTTGATTGACAATTCCCGCGAAGATGCGCACAATATCATCAAGTGAGGCCTAACCCCATGCGGCGTTGGATATCTCAGATTTGCCCTGCGGTTTTCGTCCTCGTCCTCCTTTCGCCTAAGAATGTTCTGGCTCAATGGGTCACCTGGTACCAATTTGGCACCCAAGGCTCCTATGTCCACCAGACCGCCCATTTGCTCCTGTTCTTGTCCATGCTCTTTTTTATCCATGAAATTTATTATGCCCATCTGCAAAAATTTCGTGGTTTTCGGCTCCTGGTGTGGGCCTGGGCCCTTCTCGCCTTATGGAACCTCGACGCTTTTGTGGGCCACTGGGCCGACTGGACCCTGGAAAATCCCATCATCCTGGGCCATGGCTGGGGCCGGCAGCTCGTCATGTATGATTCCCAAACCTGGCTGGTCTATATCACCAAGATCGACCATTCCTTCCTTTTAGTACCGGCCTTCCTGATGTTTTATCTGGGTCTGAAGGCCCTGGTCCGCAAGCCGGGAGCTGAGTAGATGATTGCCCTGCCCCTGGCTCCTATCTGGATCCTGGAATACCTGAGTGCGCTCATCGTCCTCATTTTGACCCTCCTCTCCCTGCGCCTGAGCCGGCGACTGGTGGATCAGGACCCGGAAAATGCCCTGTGGCTCTTCTTTAATTGGCTGGCCATCGCCTTTGTGATTTTTTCCGTAACTCACCTGATTTCCCATACCCTGCACGATCTTATCGCCTACTGGAATCTTCCCAACCTGGCGCTGGTTCAGCGGATTGTCGGCGGCTTCGATACCGTGATTTACGTCGCCATCGCGGCCATCATTCTGTTTTTTCACCGGGTTCAGCGCCTATACCGCCGGATGGAGGCCGACCACCACCATCTGGAAGAGACCAGCCACGAAATCCTGGCCCTCAACCGGGAAATGGAAGCCCTGGTGATGGAGCGCACCATGTCGGAGATGGCCCTGGGGATGGCCCACGGCATCCGCAATCCCCTGCACGTCATCGGCGGCTTCAGCCACCGCCTCCTGCGGAAGACACACGAAGACGACCCCAGCCGGGCCTGGGCCACGGCCATCGCCGAGGAGGCCCGGCGCATCGAACAGATGGTGGAGCGCTTCGAGAACCTGGCTATGAGAAAAACCGCGTTTTTCGCCCAGGAGGACTTGAACGTCATCGTCCGGAGCACCCTGGACCTCCTGCTCCCGGAACTGAAAGCCAAGAATATCTCCCTGGTAGCGGAACTCTGCCCCGAACCGCTGGTGGGGCGCTTCAACAAGCACCTGCTGAAGGTGGCCCTGGCCCATCTGGTGCGCAACTCCGTGGAAGCCACCCCGAAGGGGGGGACTGTGCTGGTGCGCACCACCAGGGAGCAACAATTTGCGGTATTGATCCTTCAGGATACGGGCCGAGGGATGCCCCAGGCAGTGGTGGAGAAGGTCTTTGTGCCGTTTTATACCACCAAGATCGGCGGCACCGGCTTGGGGATGGTGTTCGTGCGCCAGATTGTGGACGAACACCGGGGGGTTATCACCCTGGAGAGTAAGGTGGGCCGGGGCACCACCGTTACCATCCGGCTGCCCCACCGCTTCACGGACAGCCCGGAAATGGGGGACGAGTTTCCGCCCGTCGCCCCGCCCGAGGCTCCTGCCGCCCCTTCGACCCCGGAACCGGGATCGGGGGAAGATTAACCGTCTCTACGGTTTGCCCGCCTCGGCCCGGGACACCAGCCAGAAGATCACGCCGCACACCAATATGCCCGCCAGGTAAAGCCCTTCGGTCCACAGGTCATGGGAGGCCAGGGAGGACACCAGGACCTTGCGGATAAAGGCCACCAGGGCCAACCCCACAAAGAGTTGGAGCTTGAAGGCGCCGCCCCGGAGGCGGTCGATCTCCATGTCCAGCAATTCGATGACCACCCACAGGATCAGCACCGAGCCCATGGCGCCCACCAGGCCTTGGGTAAGATTCCCCTGGACGATATGGATAACGTCCTGGACCACCAGGCCCACCGCCCCCAGGGACAGGCCCAGGAGGCCCACCACCAGAAGGATGTTGAGGCCGAAAGTGAAGCGCTGGGAAAACCGGATCAACAAGGAATCCAGCTTCTGGGAGAGAAAGACCCGGCGGAGTTCTTCTTCGTGGTAGGTCCGGGCAATGATGTCCAGGTTCAGGTCCAGGATCTTTTCCATCGCCCTGAACGCGGCCTCCCGCTGCCGGGGTTCCACCTCGGTCTCGATGATCTGGTGCAGGTGCCGGCGGACCAGGTTCATCCCCACATAAACGAAGTGAGCCGACAGGCCGATGCGCACGTGGGCGAGGCCGACGCGCTGCAGGCGTTGGAAATAGCGCTCGTCATAAGGACCCTGAAACAGGGCCAGCAGCCATTTTTGATGCTGGGCCCGCAGCCAGGTCAACTTGGCCTCATCTTTCAGAAATTTGGCGGTATCGGGGACAGCAAGGAACAGATTGTAGAAATCCGCTATGATCGTGTCGGCGTGGGGCTCCACCAACGGCAACAGGCCTTTTAAGGTCTCGATATCCGGGTCGTTGAACCGGTAATTGTCCTTGATCTCTTGAAAGGTTCGCATGGTCAAAACTCCGGGGGTAAAAGGGGAAAAGGGGAAGAGGCGAAAAGGAAGTGCCCGCCTGCCCAATTATGCCCCATGATTATCTGCCTTAACCATTCCTCCTGCCATTCCGCCTTCTGAAACTTCCGACTGAAATCGGGGCTAACGCCTTTTTCATCCTTACCACAGGCCCTGGATAGAGTAAACCAATCTTCGGCCCGGTGCCTTCATGCCGGTTATTTTTTTAAAAATACGACCTTTTCTCTCGAAGAATTTAACAGTTATCTTCTTTAATCAACGCGAACAAGGTTGTCACCGGTAGGGAAGACCACTATAATAGCCCAAACGGTTTATGAGCAAGGGACCGATATGGGGTGGCGTGCGCTTTTCTTGTTATGGCTTTGCCTCGGTTGGGGCGTAACAGCCCTGGCTGCCTCTGCCCCCCTGACCCTGGGCGAGGCCATGCTCCTGGCCCTGAAGTACAACCCGGCCCTGGCGGCCGCGGGCCTGGCCGTGGAGACCGCCGAAGCCGACATGGCCCGCGCCCGGGCCCGGTTCCTGCCCACCGTCAACTTCAACGAGACCTACAACTTCTCCGACAACCCCACTCAGGTTTTCATGAGCAAGCTGAACCAGCGGGTCTTCACCGGCCAGGACTTTCTCCTCAACAACCTGAACAATCCCAATGCCTACGGCAACTTTCGCACCGGCCTGGTGATGCGCCAGCCCCTGTTCCAGGCCGGCGAAGCCACTCTGGGCTACCAGCAAGCCCGCCTGGGCCGGGAGATGGCCGCGGCCTATGTCCTGAGTTCCCGGCAGCAGTTGCTGTTCCAGGTGACCCAGGCCTATTTCGGCTTGCAGCTGGCCCAGGAGAACCTGGCGGTGGTGCAGCAGGCCCACCATACCGCCGCGGCACACCTGAAAATCGCCCAAACCCGCTTTCAGGCCGGCACGGTGGTACATTCCGACGTTTTGTCCGCCCAGGTGCATCTGGCCAGGCTCACCCAGGAGGAGATGACCGCGGCCAGCCAGGTGCAGATTGCCCGCAGCGCCCTGGCCACGGTAGTGGGCCGGCCCGAGGCGGGAGAGCGGCCCCTGGCCCCGGCCCCCAAGGCCCCGGCCCCGCTGCCGCCCCGGCTTGATGACCTGAAGCAGACGGCCCAGGAGCAGCGCCCCGACCTCAAGCAGCTGACCCTGGCGGCCCGGGTGGCCCAGCAGGAATATGCCAAGGCCCGCCTCAACTACCTGCCCCGGCTACACGTGGTGGCGGAGTACGACGTGGACCAGCGCCGCCTCTTCGGGTCCAGCGCCGACAGCTACACGGTGATGGCCCTGCTCAACTTCAACCTGTTCAACGGCCTGACCGATCTGGCCAAGGTCCGGGAGACCCGGGCCAAAGAGACCCAGGCCCGGGACTTGAAGCGGGGCCTGGAGGACCGGGTCAGGCACCAGGTGACCGAGACCATTCTGAACCTGAAGACGGCCCAGGCCCGCCTCGGGGTGGCTGAGAAGGCGGTGGCCCAGGCCCGGGAGAGCCTGAGGCTGATCCGCCTGCGCTATGAATCCGGCCTCACCATCCTGGTGGACCTGCTCAATGCCGAGGACGCCACCAAAAACGCCGAACTGAGCCGGGTGGCGGCCCTGTTCGACACCTACCTGGCCCAGGCGGGCCTGGACCTGGCCCTGGGGACCATCTCCGGCCCGGTGGCGGAGGCCGGCAAGCCATAGGGGCGCTATTCATGGCGCCCTTGTGGGGGTGATAAACGACACTCCGATATCCTAGGGGCGGGTTTTAAACCCGCCCCTACCAGGGACCCTGGCTGCGCGAGAAAACCATGGCAGACAAAAAGAAAATCATCGGACTGAGCGCCCTGGTGGTGGGGGGCATATTGTTTATGGCCTGGCTGGCGGGGCTGCTCCACTTCGGCAAAATCGCCCCGGGGCTTACGCCGATCACCGGACCGCCGCTTAAGGGCCGCGTCCTGGTCGTCCAGGAAACCGAGATTCCCCGCGGTCTTGAGGTCATGGGCGCGGTGATCTCCCCGACCCTCTCCCAGGTGTCGTCCCAGGTCTCCGGCCGGGTGGTGAAAATCTGGGTGGAGGCCGGCTCCCGGGTCAAGGCGGGAGACCCTCTTGTGAGCCTGTCGGCGGCGGAGTTCCAGGCCCGGCTCAGCCAGGCCCAGGCGCAATTGAATCAGGCCGCCGCCGACTATAAACGCTACCAGTTCCTCCTCAAGGAAGGCGCCGCCAGCCCCCAGGAGTTCGGGGCCGTGGAGGCCCGCTATAAGTCGGCCCAGGCGGTTGTAAGCGAGGCCGCCACCCTGAAGGGCTATACCGTGGTGAAGGCGCCGGCGGCCGGGGTGGTGGCGGAGCGCCGGACCGCGGTGGGGGACCTGGCCCAGCCCGGGCAGGCTCTGGCGTCCCTGTACGACCCGGCCCGCCTCCAGATCGAGGGCGAGGTCAACGACAACTACCGGGACCAGGTGAAGATCGGCGAAATCGCCCAGGTCAGCGTGCCCGCGGTGAAGTTCGAGGCCAATCTCCCCCTCACCGAAATCTTTCCCATCAGCGCCCCGGGCAGCCGCACCTTCAAGGTGCGCACCGGGAGAACCCAGAACCCGGCCCTCATGCCCGGGATGTTTGCCCGCCTCATGCTCCCCCTGGGCCACAGCCGGGGCATCCTGATCCCCCAGGCCGCGGTGGCCACCGTGGGCCAGCTCACCATGGTCAAGATAGCCAAGGATCAGACGGCCCAACTCCGCCAGGTGAAGCTGGGTCGGCAGAGCGACGGCCAGGTGGAAGTGCTGGCGGGGCTTAAGGCCGGGGATCGGATTATGCTACCGGAATAGTTAATAGGGCGGCCCAAGGCTGCCCCTTCTCGTTCCCAAGCTCCTGCTTGGGAACGCAATTGCCCGCCAAGCTCCGCTTGGCAGACCCCAAATGGGGCGAAACCATATTACAGGAGCGAAGCAGAGCTTCGCAGCCAAAGAGGTTCCCAAGCAGGAGCTTGGGAACCAGAAAAAAAAGAATGTAGGGCAGGCGCCCTCGCCTGCCCATGGACAGCCGAGGGCGGCTGTCCCACATGGTCTGAAAACCTATGACCAATAAACCCCCAGAACTCCATCTCGGCCTCACCGCCCGCCTGGTCAAGGTTTTTCTGCTGTCCAAGCTGCCCACCATCATCATCCTGGTGAGCCTGCTGGCCGGGCTGATGGCGCTGCTCTACACTCCCCGGGAAGAAGACCCCCAGATCAAGGTGCCCATGGTGGACGTCCTCATCCGCTTCCCGGGGGCCTCGCCCACCGAAGTGGAAAACCTGGTGGTGATCAATCTGGAGAAAAAACTCTGGGAGATGGAGGGCTTGGAAGACCTTTATTCCCAGGCCCGGGACGGGTTTGCCATCGTCACCGCCAAGTTCAGGGTGGGGGAAAACCTGGAGACCAGCCTCTTCAAGGTCTACAACAAGGTCTTTTCCAACCAAGACCAGGTGCCGCAGGGCGTGACGGGCTGGGTGGTCAAGCCCATGAGCGTCAACGACGTGCCCATCGTCACCCTGACCCTGTACAGCAACACCGTCGACGACTACGAGCTCAGGCGGGTGGCGGACGAGCTGCTCCACCGCCTCCAGAGCATTCCCGACACCGGCCGCTCCTATGTGGTGGCGGGCCGCAAGCGCCAGGTGCGGGTGCTGGCCGATCCGGCGCGCCTGGCCGGCCACGGCCTGGATTTGGCCGCGCTGGCCCAGGCCATCGAGGTCAGCAACGTCAATCTGCCGGCGGGAAACTTCTCCCGCCAGGACCGGGAATACGTGGTGGAGGCCGGGCCATTTCTGAAGTCCGCCGATGAGGTCGCCAACCTCCTGGTGGGGCTCAACCAGGGCAAGCCGGTCTACCTCAAGGACGTGGCCCAGGTCATCGACGGCCCCGAGGAGCCGACGGAACTCAGCACCATCGCCTTCGGGCCGGCGGAAGAACTGCCCCCAGGCTACGAGCGGGGCCAGTTTTATCCCGCCGTGACCATGGCGGTAGCCAAGCGCACCGGCACCAACGCCGTGACCGTGGCCCAGGGCATCATAGACAAGCTCACCCAATTAAAGCCCGAGGTCATCCCGCCCGCCATCCGGGTAAAAGTGACCCGGGACTACGGCGCCACCGCCGATGAGAAGGTCAACGAGCTCATGCGGGAGCTCCTCATCGCGGTGCTCTCCATCACCGTGCTGCTGACGCTGTTCCTGGGATGGCGGGAGGCCCTCATCGTGGCCCTGGCGGTGCCCCTGACCCTGGCCATCACCCTCACCGGCAACATGTTGTTCGGCTACACCATCAACCGGGTGACCCTCTTTGCCCTGATCCTGTCCCTGGGCCTGTTGGTGGATGATCCCATCATCGACGTGGAAAATATCCACCGCCACTTCCAGCTCCGGGAGCATCCGCCCCTGGAAGCCACCCTGGTGGCGGTAGACGAAGTCCGGGCCCCCACCATCCTGGCCACCTTCACGGTAATCATCAGCTTCATCCCCCTGTATTTCGTCACCGGCATGATGGGCCCCTACATGGCGCCCATGCCCCTAAACGTGCCCCTGGCCATGCTCATGAGCCTTCTCATCGCCTTCACCGTCACGCCCTGGGCCACCTATCACTTCCTCAAAAAGGACTACGGCAAAGAAGAAAAACCCTTTGTGCTGGAGGAGACCTGGGTCTACCGGGTCTACACCCGCACCATGACACCGCTCCTCAATAACCGCCGTCTGAGCGGCTTCTTTCTCCTGGGGGTGGTGGGGCTGTTGGTGATTTCGGTGCTCCTGCCGGTGGTGGGCCTGGTCCCTCTGAAGATGCTCCCCTTCGACAACAAAAACGATTTTCTGGTGGTGGCGGACCTGCCCAACGACAGCCCCCTGGAGGTAACCCAAACGGCCTTGGAGGATTTTGGCCGTTACCTCACCTCGGTCTCGGAGGTTGACAGCGTGGTCACCTTCGCCGGAACGGGCGCCCCCATTGATTTCAACGGTCTGGTGCGCCACTATTACGTCATGGCCGGGCCGTGGGTGGGCCAGATCCGGGTCAACCTGGCGGAAAAGGAGCGGCGGTCGGCGGCCAGCCATGCGGTCACCCTCTGGATCCGTCCGGCCATGGAGGAGATCGCCCGGAAGTACAAAGCCCGCCTCAAGATCGCCGAGGTGCCGCCGGGCCCGCCGGTCTTACAGACCCTGGTGGGCGAAGTTTACGGGCCGCCGGGGGCCTCGTACGCCAGCATCATCACCGAAGCGGAACGGGTTAAGGAGAACTTCCTGAAGACCAAGGGCGTGGTGGACGTGGACACGACGGTGGAAACCGCCGAGCCCCGCTTCCGATTCCTGGTGGACCGGCAGAAAGCGGCCTTGAGCGGCTTGAGCCAGGCCCAGATTGTCCGGGGGCTGGCCATGGCCGAGGCCGGGGAGACGGTGGGCCGGGTCCACCTGGCCCCGGAACGCCTGCCCCTGCCGATCTTTCTGCGGACTCCGGTGGCCTGGCGCTCCTCCACCCTGACCCTGGGACAGCTCTACTTCAAGAATCCCCAGGGCGCCATGGTGCCATTGCAGGAACTGGGACAGTTCGACCTGGACCTGGCCCCCAAATCCATCATGCGGAAAAACCTGGAAAGGGTGGTGTTCGTCACCGGCGACACTGCGGGGGTAAGCCCCGTGAACGCCATCCTCGACCTGATGGCGGACACCGACAAGACTCCGCCGCCCAGCGGCTACCGGGTCAACTATGCCGGGGAGGGCGAGTGGAAGATCACGGTGCAGGTCTTCAGGGATTTGGGGATTGCCTTTGCCGGGGCCCTGGTGGGCATCTATATCCTGCTGGTGCTCCAGACCTCGTCGTTCACCATGCCCCTGGTAATTATGGTGGCCATCCCGCTCACCATGATCGGGGTAATGCCCGGGTTCGCGCTGTTGAATTTTCTCTTCACCAAGCCGGTTCAGGGCTTCGCCAACCCCATCTACTTCACCGCCACCGCCATGATCGGCATGATCGCCCTGGCGGGCATCGTGGTGCGCAACTCCATCATCCTCATCGACTTTATCCACCACCACCTGGACCGGGGTTTTTCGTTAGAGGAAGCGGTGCTACGGTCCGGCGCGGTGCGGTTTCGGCCCATCCTGCTCACGGCCCTGGCAGCCATGTTCGGCTCCTGGGTCATCACCCTGGACCCCATCTTTTCGGGCCTGGCCTGGTCCTTCATCTTCGGGCTCTTCGCCTCCACCGCCTTCTCCCTGGTGGTGGTGCCGCTGATTTTCTATCTGCAGGCGAGCCGTCAAGAAAAGTTGAGGGGAGGGCCGGGGGCGGCATAAGTGGCCCCTGATCCGAAAAGTTCTTTAAATCGGTGGCACAGGCTTTCCAGCCTGTGCCAAGGAAGCAAATTATACCGAGTCGCAATCACTTGGCAACAAAGGCGTCTGGCCTTGGCTGGCCCGAGCGCAAGGTCCATGACCCCGGGGTTGGTCAATCCCGAGGAGAAAAATCCCCCCAACCCCCCTTTAGGAAAGGGGGGAAAAGACTGCGGCTTCTTTAAAGTCCCCCTTTTTTAAAGGGGGATTTGAAGTTTTACGGTAAAGCCTGCGTCTGCAAATAATTGCCTTTTGGTCGCAACGCGGTATTAGTCGGGCACAGCCTGGAAAGGCTGTGCCACCGGCCAATACCACCTTTTCATGCTTCATTAAGCCAAAGGTCCAAAAGCGGCTGCTCTAATAAACAAAACTCCCTCAGACTCCCAACCCCAACCCCTTATCGGGGGAGAAAAAAGGAGGGGCGGGTTTAAAACCCACCCCTACCATGCTTGGATAACCAAATTTTCTCTATGCCTGGCGTCAGGCCGCCCTTACGACACGATCTTCTTAAACCGCTCGGTGCGGATTTTCTCGCCCTGGGATTCCGCCGGGCTTTGGCCCACCGAGGCCTTGACCTTGGCCAGGCGCTCGCTGGTGGGCGGGTGAGTCTTGAAGATGCCGCTGGAGGCGCCCGCGCCCTTGGCCTCCATGGTGGTCAGGAGGATCACCATGGCGTTGGGGTCGTAGCCCGCCCTGGTCAGTTCGGTCAACGCCGCGGCGTCGGCGGCCTCTTCCGCCGTGCGGCTGTAGCCGTTGACCACGATGGTCTTGAAGACGTCGTCGATGGAGCCTTCGAACAGGCCCACCAGGTTGCCGGCCACCCCGCCGTATTGCTTGGCGGCTTCCGTGCCCATGGAGGTGAAGACCTGGGTCCAGCGGGCCTGGCTGATGGAGTTGATGCCGTCCTTGTTGGCCACGTGGCCCACCTCATGGGCCAGCACCGCCGCGAGCTGGTCTTCATTTTTGCAGGTCTGGATCAGCCCCCGGGTAATGAAGATGGTGCCCCCGGGACAGGCAAAGGCGTTGATTTCCTGGGTATCCAGCACCGCGAAGTGGTAGCCCTTGAAGGGGTTGGGCCGGGAGGATTTCCGGGCCACCGTGTCCCCCACTTCGTTGACGTATTGGGTAAGCTTGGGGTCCTGGTCCAGTTTATATTTGCCGAGAATCCGGGCGGCCACCGCCCGACCTACATAGTATTCCTCGGAATCGTTGATGGGCCGGGAGGCCTCTGCGGCCTTGGAGGCGCCTTTGTAGGCCACGGCGGCCGCAGGTATGATGGCGGATGCGCCGACACAGCCCCCTACCACGAAGGTTACCAGGATCAATAATGCCAACCAGACTGGGCGTCTCATGGTTTCAGGTCTCCTTCCTTGATAAAGGCCTGCAGGGTGGCGGGGTCTACCTTATAGCTCTCAACTTTGTCCACCTGGGCAAAATCCATCTCCGGGTGCTTGGCGCGATAACCGGACTCCACCTCGGGAGTGAAGCCCTTACCGGCCAACGCCACTTCGTCGCTGCTGGTCTGCTTCACCGGGGTGCCGGTTAACAGCCCGGGCAGATTCAGGAGCTGGCCCCACCCGGCGGTCGGCGCCAACAACGGCAAGACCAGCCCCAAGGCCAGGGCGTATCTGGCAAATTTCGAGTAACCGAATAACCTTCTCACATGAGCCTCCTCTCTGTAAGACCTTCACAAAATTCTTTTCTTACCCGATGACCTATTCGGCTTATTTTTCGATTAGCTTAATTATCTTAGCGTGGAAAGGCCACTAATGCAAGCGCCGGCGGGCCAGGATGAGGGCCAGGCCGGCGATGATGACGCAGGCCCAGGCAAAAACGTCGCCGATCCGGGTATAGAGACTGCCGCCAGGGAGCCAGGCCAGCTCCAGGGCATGGGCCTCGGGGACGTTGATTTCCGAGGTCCACAGGAGGCGGCCGCCGCCGTCGATGAAGGCGGAAATCCCGGTATTGGCGGCCCGGGCCAGGCAGACGTGATTCTCCACCGCCCGCAGCACCGCCATGGACAGGTGCTGGTAAGCCGCCGAGGTCTTACCGAACCAGGCGTCGTTGGTGATGTTGACCAACAGGCGCGCCCCGTTGGCCACCTGGGCCCGGGCCAGATAGGGAAAGATGGATTCGTAGCACACCAGGGGGCCGATGGCGCCTTCGGGCAGGGACACGGTGGCCCCCTCCGGCCCTTCGGCAAAGTCGCCCACCATGGGCACCATCTTGCCGATGAAGGGGACAAAGCGCCGCAGCGGCACGTACTCGCCGTAGGGCACCAGATGGGCCTTGTCGTAGGAGCCGATGGTCTCAGCCTGGGGGTTCAAGAGATAGGCCCGGTTATAATAGAACTCGCCCTGGGGGGTCAGTTCATAGGCGGGGCTGCCGAACAACAGGTAGCCGCCGCTGTCTCTGGCGATCTTCTGGACCTCAGCCGCCAGGTCCGGGGTCCGCACGTATAAGAAGGGCGCCGCGGTTTCAGGCCAGATAATGAGCCGGGCCCCCTGGACCTTCCGGGTCAGTTCCCCGTAGCGCTTCAGGGTGGCCTGGACCATGGACTTCTGCCATTTCTCCCCCTGCTTGAGGTTGCCCTGGACCACCGCCACCTTGATCTTGGGGCTGGCGGCCATCAGGGCGTCCACTTCCCCCAGGCGATAAAAGCCGTAGCCGACCCAGAGGACCAGGACCAGGCAGACGGCCGCGGCCTGGCGGAACGTGAAGACCTTGCCCCGGGGCGGAAAGCCGAGGAGAAAGAGGCTGACGTTCACCAGGACCACCAGGAACGACAGGCCGTATACCCCGGTGATATCGGCCAGTTGGAGCAGCCGCGGGTAGAGGTAGAGGCCGTTACCCAGCAGTTCCCAGGGGAAGCCGCTGATGATGTAGGTCTGCCCCATTTCCAGGGCCACCCAGAGGACGGGGGCCCACCAGAGCAGACTGAGGCCCCGGGTGGCGCCCCAGGCGACCCCCAGCCCCCACACCGCGGTGTAGAGACACAAATACCCGGCCAGCGCCAGCAGGACGCCGATGGCGGCGATCAGGGGCAGCTTCCCGAAGACGTGGGTGACGTAAACGATCCAGTAGAGCAGCGCCACATAATGGGCCAGCCCCGAAACCAGGCCCAGCCAGAAGGCCGCTTTCAGGGATCGGTCCTTAAGGGCCCAGAACAGGGGAACCAGGGCGAAGATCAAGAGATACGTCTGGTCCCACTTGGGGAAAGCCGCCGCCAGCAGCAGGCCGGAAAGGATGGCGGCTAAAACATGCGAGAGGTTAGTGCGCTTGTTCATGCTATGGGATTATAGCCGGATTAGGGGGGAAGGGAAAGAAAATAGGGCAGGGGTCCGGGGCCAGTGATGACATTGAGGGTTTGGCGCTTGAATGCCCGGATATGACGCACAAATAACAGAAACCTCCTCTTGGCGGTATGTCCTGGTGGCCTCCGCCTCCCGTCAACGGCCCCAACCATGCTCCTCTTCAAGTCAGCATAGCCATCCCATCGTAAGAAAATAATACCCCACGGTATTTTTGATGAACGTCCAGTGAACAATATCCTATCGGATTTTCAAGGCAGAAGCTGGAGCAGAAAAATTGTTCCATGACCCGGGCAGTTCTTTATTTTATGAACGCTTGGCGAAGGATTTGATAATATCTAAGCGTAGGATATTTCTCCCTTCACAGGTCGGTGATGTTCTCAAGGTACTGCAAGATAATGGTGGTTTTGGCGCTCGGGCTCACCCTCCTGGTCGCGGCCTGCGCCACTGCGCCCTACACCGGCCGGCGCCAGATCATCCTGGGCTCCGAAAAGAGCGAGATCTCCACCGGCGCCAAAACCTACGAGGAATTGCGCGCCCGCAATGATACCTGCCAGGACCAGGCCGTGAACGAACTGGTGACCCGGGTGGGCAAGCGCCTGGCCGCCGCGGCCGACCGCCCGGATTATCATTGGGAGTTTGTGGTCCTGGAAAACCCCCAGGAGACCCGCGCCTTTTGTTTCCCCGGGGGCCAGTCCGGCATCTTCACCGGCGCCCTGAAGTACACCCGGGACGAGGCGGGCCTGGCCACGGTGCTGGCCCATGAGATGGGCCACGCCCTGGCCCGCCATACCGGGGAGCGCCAGAGCCAGGCCACGATGGCCCACATGGGGGGCCTGGGACTCGGCATGGCAGTTGGAGGGGTGGGTGGTGTAGCCGGCCAGGCCATCGGTGAGGGTTACAGCCTGGGGATCGAGCATGGGATCCTGCCCACTTACAGCTGGGCCCAAGAGCTGGAGGCCGATAAGATCGGACTCATCCTCATGGCCAAGGCGGGCTATGACCCGGCCCGGGCCATGGACTTCTGGCGGCGCATGATGACCGATGAATTCGTCAAGCTGTCCCCGCCCAAGTTCCTCAGCGCCCATCGCCGGGACGACCGCCACATGCAGGCCATGGTGGATTTCCTGCCCGAGGCGCAGACGCATTATGTGCCGGTGGCGATAACTCCGCCGGCGCCTGCCGCGCCCCCGCTGGAACCACCCGCCCCAGCCCCGGCGCTCCAGAATGCTCCCGAACCGGCGCCCGCCCCCCAGCCCACCCCCGAACCCGCCCCGGACAACCTGGAATCAAAACCCCTGGATAACCGCAGCCAGTAAAACCAAGGCCCGAGACTCACGCTCCAGGGTTTGGTGAGGAGCTGTTTGAGCCGCCGTTGGGCGGGAAAGTGAAACGCATCCCGCCTTCAGCAATTGGTTAAACTAAAATCATGCCGCAATACCCAGGCGCCTTGGTTCCAGGAGGCAGGTTCTTTTTCACGGTCACGCTGCTGGAACGCCGCCGGAGACTCTTGACCGAACACCTTGACGATCTTCGGACCGGGTTCAGCTACAAAAGGCGGGATGCGCTTCGCTTTCCCGCCCTACGGTCCTCCTGAACATTTCCATGGCGGCGGCGTCATTGGCCATGAAGAAAACCTCTGGCGGCTTAGGGTTCGATGCTCAACACCAGGGACAGGGCGGCGGAAATGCTTTTCATCTGGGAAGGGGTGAGCCTGCCCAAGCGCCGCACCAACCGCTCTTGGGAGAGAGAGCGCACCTGGAAGGCATCGGCGGCTGAGGGTTTGTCCAGGCCGTTCTCAGGATGCGGATCGATACGCACCAGCGGGGGCCTGGCAGTAATGCTCCTTCCAGGCGGTGAGGGGAACGATGACTTTCAGGGGCAGGAGGCCCACGGCGTCGTCATTGACAATGACCGCCGGGCGAGTCTTTTTCAATTCTGCGCCGATGGTGGGGTCGAGATTGATGAACCAGACCTCCCCCCTACGCATGAAAATCCTCGGCGTCCAGGGCGGTGAAAGCCGTTAATTCGCCCCCGGCGGCGTAATCCGCTTGCAAGGCTTGGGCGGCAACGGCCATCTCCTGCTTTCTCACGGCCAAAGATTTGCGTTCGGGCGTCCCCTCCAGGTCGGCCCGAAGCTGCTGCAAGGCGGCCTCGATGACCGCCAATCGTTCGGGGGGCGTCAGCTTCTGCAATTCTTTCAGGAGGTCGATGCGCTCCATAGCTTCTCCTTCCCCCGGCCAGGGCTTCCGGGGAGCTTTCTCCTCCTCATCATACCACAATTTTTATCCTGTGGCGGAGGTTGAGGCAATTTGACCGGCACCGTACGGTATCAGAGTAAAAAGGCGGGGTGCGCTTCGCTTTCCCGCCATACGGGCCTACTACTTCACACGCCTAGATTTTGCAGCGTCAGCCTCTACCCTGTGATAGCCAGGGGCCTGTCAAGGGGGCAGCGGTCAGTTGTTGGGCGGCAGATGAGAATGTCAGGCGTCTTGACATGGATTGATTCCAAAGGCGGGATGCGCTCCGCTTTCCCGCCCTACGGGCTACGGGCTTACCATGCCGTTGTACTTCCACCTACTTCACATTCAACAGCCATGTTTCGATAAAATGTGTTGTTTCTCATTCGGATGTTGGAGCCACCTTGAATGTTAATCCCCGTGCCTGAAGACCCAACCAATCCTCTATAATATTTCTCAGCGGCGTCTCGAAAAACCTGGTAGTTGAAGGGACCTTCATATCCAGCGGGGCGCATTACTTCTATAGCACCCTCTTCGTAGTTGGCCCCAACGGTTTGCTTTATGTCGGCGTACAAGTCATATTTTTTGTCACCAACCTCAAAAGTAAAGAACACTCTTGACACCATGTGTTCGTCATCGCTTCCATAATCTTGAGAGTCTTGAATGCATTTATAAAATGTTATTTTCGCGGTTGCCATTAATCGCCACCTCCCTTGAATATGGAATCCGAATTCACGTTCCCTAAGCCCAAATCTTTTTATATTATTTCATAAATATTGTTTAATGAAAATGAAAAATTTTAAACCACAAATCAATTCCATGATGGAGTCAATGACTAGACAAAATGTACCAAATTATATAAGTTAAAAGATCAGATTATAGATAAAATGGGGGTTTTAGCGGCTTAGGAAACCTAAAAACCAGACAAAATGATGCAGGGTACGGGATGGTGGGAATTGCGGCCAAAGGTCGCCGGGCAGGCAGGGCATTTTCCTGATCCCTAACCCCCGACCCCTGCTTCCAGGGGCAGCCGGCGGGCCTGGACCTGTTTGGCCCGGCGTTCGTCGGCGGTCAGCACGGTCAACTCCAGGTTCGGGATCTCCACCCGGTCGCTGACCTGGGGTACCCGGCCCAGGAAGTGGATCAGCAGGCCCCCCACGGATTCGAACTTGCCTTCCGGCCGGTCCAAATCGAAGTGGTCCATCAATTCTTCCACGTCCAGGCGGGCGTCCACCACCACCGAGCCGTCTTCCTGGGGGATAAGGCGGGGTTCCTGACGGTCGTACTCGTCATAGATCTCGCCGACGATCTCCTCCAGGATATCTTCCAGGGTGATGAGGCCGGCGGTGCCGCCGTATTCGTCGATGACCACGGCGATCTGGGTTTTGCGTTCCACCAGGTCTCGTAAGAGGTCACTGATCTTCTTGCTTTCGGGAATGAAGTAGGCGGGGCGCAGGACCCGCTCCGGGTCCCAGGACGTGTCGGGGTTCTGCCAGAAGACCAGGAGGTCCTTGGCTAAGAGGATGCCCTTGATGTGGTCGATGTCGCCGTCGAACACCGGCAGGCGCGAGTGGCCGCACGACAGCACCAGGGCGATAATCTGGTCCAGCGGGGTGTCCCGCTCCACCCCCACCATCTCCAGCCGGGGGACCATGATCTCCCGCACGAGGGTATCCCTGAACTCAAAGATACTCTCAATGAGCCGTCCTTCCTGGCGGGTAATGAGGCCCCGTTCCTCGCCTTCGTCGATGATGTGCTGGATTTCACGCTCCAGGTCTTCCGGTTGCGTGAAGATCCGGCGGGAGAACTTCAGGCGAAGGCGCTTGAGGAAACTGGGGTGGGGACTGTCGGCCTCTTCCATGCCTAGCCTTGCATCTGTTTCCGCTCCTGGCGCATCAGGCGTTCCACGCTCTTGATTTCCCGGGGAAATTCCAGGCCCCGGTCCAACAAGTTGATTTCGTGGCGAGCAATACCGAAGCACTCGGTGGCATAGTCCACCGCCTGCTGGTAATCGAATCCCTTGCAGGAGAAAATATCCAGGCTCAGATAGTTGCGCTCAGGGAAGGTGTGAATGCTGATATGACTTTCCGCGATCAGGACAAACCCGGAAAGGCCCCAATCATCTTCCACTTTGCCGTGATACTTGAAGGCATAAGGGGGCATGATCTTGGTCATGTGGATCATATCCGGGCAGGTGTCCAGGAACTCGTAAATGGCGTCCAGATTCGTCAGCCGCTCATAACTGCATTCATAACCATCCAGGGTCAGATGCAGTCCAAAGCCAACCGCCGGCTTTTTCAAATTATTCTCCTCCTCGCACCCTAAGATAAGGGGTCACCGGGATATACCCGGTAGGCAAACCGTGCGCTGTCGCCAGCGCGGCCCCGGAATGCAGCCATTCCGGCAAAATAAGGTCTTGGGCCCCGGCAACCGGTTCGGAGAGCACGAGGAAGGAGGCTTGGCGCCCCAGGTTTGTTTTGCCCCGAAACCTTGTTGACCCCTTCCCGTGCCTGCAAAAGGGGCCATCCGCATATGCCCATCCCTTAATCAAAAGTTGATTCGGAAAATATAACTTGCCTGTCACCTCCGGTCAATCATTATTTGGGGTTTTGGCCGCGGAGGGGCGCGAGAAGAGGATATTATGCCAATAACTATTGACGCTCACCAGATTGGTGATAAATTTAATATGTTATTATTTGCGGAGGAGGACCGTCAACGTGGCGATCATCGCCCCTTTCCGGGGGCTGTTCTATAATTCTGCCAAGGTGCCCAATCTCACCGAGGTGGTCACGCCGCCCTATGATGTGATCCGGCCGGCGGAGCGCCAGGCGTTTGCCGACCGGCACCCGAATAATATGGTTCATCTGATCCTGCCCCAGGCCGACCCCGGGGACGACCGGCTCAACAACCGCTACACCCGGGCCGGGGCGCTCTTTCGCCAATGGGAAAAAGACGATGTTCTGGTGCGGGATGAGGCACCGGCGTTCTACTACTGGGAGACCGAGTTTCAGCATGCCGGACATACCTATACCCGGGGCGCCTTAGCCGCCCTGGTGCGCCTGGAGCCTTTGAGCGGGGGCAGCATCAAGCCCCACGAGCAGACCTTTTCGGCGGCCAAAGCCGACCGCCTGGAGTTGTTCAAGGCCTCCCAGGCAAACTTCTCCCCCATCTTTTCCATCTATCCCGACCCCGCCGACCGCGTGGCGAGCCTGTTGAAGGGGGCGCGCCCCGACACCCCCCTGATGGATTTTAAAGACACCATGGGCTACGTTCAGCGCCTCTACCGGATCACCGAGGCCGAGGCGGTCAAAGGGGTGCACCGGGCCTTTTTGGAGATGCCCCTGTTTATCGCTGACGGCCACCATCGTTACGAAACCTCGCTGAACTTTCAGAAGTTGATGAAGCAGCGCTATCCCCAGGCCTCGCCTGAGGCGCCGTTCAACTATACCCTCATGTACCTGTCCAACATGTTCGACCCGGACCTGCTCATCCTCATGGCCCACCGCCTGTTGGGCGGACCGCGGCTGAAAAACCTGGAAGAGTCCTGGGTCATGGGACGCCTGAAGGAATACTTCGAGATCGTCTCCCTGCCGGCGGCCCACGAATTCGGCGAGGGCTACGAAGATTTTCTCCAGCAGACCCTGGCGGAGGTCCCGGCGGGGGAAAGCGCCTACGTGGTTCTGGGCTTCGGGCGCAAGGCCTGGCGTCTGATCCTGCGCCCGGGCGTGCGCCAAACGGTGCTGGCCCGGCAGATGCACCCGGCCCTGGCCCAACTGGATGTGGCGGTCTTGAACTACCTGATTTTTGAAAAGGTCATGGGGCTCGATGCCCAGGCCCAGGACGACCAGGAAACCTGCAAGTACACCAGCAAGATCAGCGAAGTCGTGGCCGCGGTGAACCAGGGAGAAGCCCGTTTGGCATTTTTGCTCAACCCCACCCGCATTGAGCAGGTGCAGGAGGTGGCGACGGCCGGCCTCACCATGCCGCGCAAATCCACCTACTTCTACCCCAAGGTGATGACCGGCATGATCCTGAGCCCCATCAACCCGCAAGAAGAAATCGTCATCCCGGCCTAGCCGGCAACAGAACGCCGGTCTGCGCTATGGCGCTGGGAGCCCCAAGAGGCCGGCCCTCGGGAAAAACCCTCGAGGGGCTTGCAGCCAGGTTCATTCACGAGTAAAGTGAGATAGTGCTCTTCTAAGGAGACCCCCCATGCATGATCAGGAAAGGTGCACTCAGGGGCGTATCCTGGTGGTGGACCAGGAGGAGTGGTGCCGCGCCTTTTTATCTTCGGTGATCAAACTCCTGGGGTTTGAGGACTTGACGCTGGTGAACACGGTCCCCGAAGCCCTGGCCGCCCTGGAAGAAGGCTGCTTTGACCTGGTCATTATCGACCACCGCCAGCCCGATCATCAGCAGTTCCTGGAAAGCGCCCGTCTCCGTCATCCCGCCACCCGCTTCATCGTCATGCTGCACCAACGGAACCTGTCCCCGCAGTGCTTTTATCTGGAGCAGGTGGACATCGTGTACAAGCCCCTGAGCATGGACGAAATCACCCGCAAGATTCGCCACGCCATGCACCAGAAAAACCTGCGCCAGACGGAAGAAGAACTGAGGCGGATGAAACAGCAAGCCTTTCGGATTTTCCTGGGGTAATTTTTTCAGTCCACCGCCAACGGCCGGAGGCGCACTGCGCCCCGACGCGACGCAATCCTGCGCCAGCCAAAGATAGCAACTATAATATAAGCCACCGCGATGCGGCATGGTCATCAGTCGTTCCAGAGTCTCGAATTGGATTTTTTTTGCTGATAGCTGACGGCTGAAAGCTCTTAAGAGAGACTGTAGGGCGGGCACTGCCCGCCATAATTCCTTTTAAAAGCAAACAAATTCAGTCTGTTCAATCGTGTGAATGGGGATTTTGGGGCTGAAAGCCGGCGGCTGACGGCTCTTGGGAAAACAACCATGTCCAGCCTCAAGGAACTGGCCGGGCTGATGCGGGAGTTGGACGATCAGCTGGTGAGCTGCATGCGCTGCGGCCTGTGCCAGGCAGTCTGCCCCCTGTTCGCCGAGACCGGGCGCGAGGCCGACGTGGCCCGGGGCAAGCTGGCCCTCCTCTCCGGCCTGGCCCAGGAAATTCTCACCAACCCCCAAGGAATCCAGGATCATCTGAGCCGCTGCCTGCTGTGCGGCTCCTGCGCCGCCAACTGTCCTTCCGGCGTCAAGGTCTTGGATATCTTCATCAAGGCCCGGGCCATCCTGGCGGGCTACCTGGGGCTGTCCACGGTAAAGAAAGTCCTCTTTCGGGGGCTCCTGAGCCAGCCGGCCTGGTTCGACCGCATCCTGGCCTGGGGCGCCAAATTCCAGGGGATTTTCGTCAAGCCGGTGGACGACCTCCTGGGCTCCTCCTGCGCCCGGTTCATGTCGCCGCTCTTGTCCGACCGGCACTTCAAAGCTCTGGCGCCGGTGCCTTGGCACCTTAAGGTCCCCCGGCGAGACACCGCTCCCGGGGCCGCCAACCTCAGGGTGGCCTTTTTCGTCGGCTGCCTCATCGACAAGCTCTATCCCCAGGTGGCCGATGCCGTGCTCCAGGTTCTGGACCACCACGGGGTGGGGGTCTTTCTCCCCGCCGGCCAGGGCTGCTGCGGCATTCCGGCCCTGTCCGGCGGCGATACCCAGACCTTCCGGCAGCTGGTGCGCCTCAATCTGGAACTTTTGGACGATGCCGCCCTGCCCTGCGATTTTCTGGTCACCGCCTGCGCCACCTGCAGCTCCACCATCAAAAAGCTCTGGCCCCTCATGATGGCCGACGCCGAACCGGCGCTCCAGGAACGGGTGGCAGCCCTGGCGGCCAAGACCCTGGACATCAGCCAGTTCCTGGTGGATAAGCTGGGGGTGGCGCCCGCAGCCATTTTCCCTGCGGCCGGCCGGATTCCCCTGACCTATCACGACCCCTGCCATCTGAAAAAATCCCTGGGGGTGGCGGCCCAGCCCCGGGCCCTGCTTGCCGCCAACCCCGCCTATAGCCTCACCGAGATGCCCGAGTCCGACTGGTGCTGCGGCTGCGGCGGCAGCTTCAATCTCCAGCACTACGAGGCCTCGGCGGCCATCGGCGCCCGCAAGCGGGATAACATCGCGGCCTCGCAGGCCCGGGTAGTGGCCACCGGCTGCCCCGCCTGCATGCTCCAAATCACCGACATGCTGTCCCAGGCCGGCCTGCGGGTTCAAGTGAAGCACACGCTGGAAATCTACGCCGAGTCTTTGCGGAAGTAACTGATTCCCTTTCTAAAACCTGCCTTCCTCCGGTGGATCGGCAAAAAAATCCCCCCTGGGACTGGCGGCGGGCCTGACAACAACTTAAATTATAACGGATTCATCGATCAGTTCTCCCGGCATCCCGAAATGGCGGGCGGCAGGGGAACCGCCGTGATATCAGGAAGGTAGGCCCACCCGATAACGCCTGAGGAGGAGGATATGACCCCGGATACGGTACAGGTAGTAATTTACGACGCCCCCGCGGCCCCGGCCTCCGGTTGCGCCTGCGGTTGCAGCGGTCATCACGACCACAACGAACCCGGCGACCCCCTGGCCGGGGTCAGCCTGGAGATGCAGTCCAAGGCCCTGGCCCTGACCCTAAACGACGCCTTCCCCGGCAAGGTGGTGGTGTGGTATATCAACGTGCTCACCGACCCCCGGGGTCCGACCCTGCCCCAAACCGCCCTGCTGAACTCCCAAACTTTCCCCGCCCCGCTGGTCTACATCAACGGTGAGGGGCGGTTCGCCGGGGCGCTTATCCCGGAGCGCATCCGTGAAGAGGTGGGAAAAATTTTAGAGGCACGCTGAATACCTGGGCTGACCGCATCAGTTTCGGGAGAGCCGCCCCCGGAGCCGATGAATTTTTCCTTGTATAAACAAACGTTCTATGTAACATTGTATATACCTATTTTCTTATAGAATGATCTATGGCCCGAGGAAAAACTAAATATTTCCGTTGCGAAGGTGATGGCGGAGAGCTCTGTCTCATCAACGAGGTCTCCCGGCTGGTGAACCTTTCCCAAAAACGCATCCGGGAATATGAAAAAGAAGGTTTCATCAAGCCGTTACGGGAGAAAAACACCAACAACCGGCTCTATTCCAGTTTTGATGTGGCCCAGATCGGCCAGATCAACAGTTTGATCCATGACCGGGGCTTTACCCTGGCCTGCCTGCGCAACCTCATGGTGCTGGCCCCCTGCTGGAATATCTACGATTGCGACAAGAAAGAGGAATGCCCGGCGTTTCAGCTCCCCTGGCGACCCTGTTATGAAGTGCGGGAGTATCGGGGTACGCTCTGCGAGGGGCCGTGTTCCCGGTGCGCCATCTATCTCAACCGCAATGTCAAAAGAGAAAAAATCCTCGAAAAATACGTTCCTGAACCTTGATCTATTCTCCTCCTGCCGCGCCAACTCCCCCCGCTTCCCCCGCACTGAGGCCTAAAGCCTTTGGTATTGTGGGGACATCCAATACCGGCAAGACCGAGCTCATCTGCCGGTTGCTGGAGTGGTTTACCGCCCAGGGGCTCAAGGTCGCAGTCCTGAAGCACTCCCATCATCAACATCTGGGGGATGACGGCAAAGACACCTGGCGCTACCGCCAGACCGGGGCGCGGCTGGTGGCCCTGGCGGCCCCGGGACTGCTGCAGATCACCCGTGCCAGCGCCGAGGAGCCGCCGTTGGACGCCATTCTGGCCGAACTGGCGCCGGCCGCCGATCTCATCCTGGTGGAAGGCTACAAAACCAGCGACCTGCCCAAGGTGGGCCTGGCCCCGCCGGATGCCGCCTCCCCGTTGCCGAACTATCCCCGCCTTCTCGCCTGGGTCAGCGCCCGTCCGCTGCCTACCCCCCTGCCGGTGTTTAATCCCCTGGAGGTGGCGGCAATCGGCCGGTTTATCCAGGATCAGCTGGGAGGCCGGTGATGCCACCCAGGCAGCCGGACCGCCAATCCGGCCCGGCGCGCCTCACCGGAGCCATCCTGGCCGGAGGCTTCAGCCGGCGGCTGGGGCAGGACAAGGCGGCGCTGCAACTGGGCGGAAAGCCTCTGGCCCTCTGGGTGAACGAAGCCCTGGCCCCCCTGGTCACGATCTCCTGGCTCATCACCAACCAGCCCCTGGCGCATCAATCCTTCGGCCTGCCCCTCATGACGGATTTGCGGCCGTTCCAGGGACCGGCCGGCGGCCTGGTCACCGCGCTGTTCGCGGCCCGGACCCCCTGGGTGCTGGCCGCGGCGGTGGACAACCCCTTTCTGGCCCCGGCCCTCCTGGCCGCACTGGCGGCCCGGGCCGGCCGCACCTCCCGCCCGGCGGTGGTGTGCCGGTCCCCCCGGGGCCTGGAGCCGTTTCCCGGGGTCTATTCCATCCGCCTGTTGCCCGCCTTACAAGATTTCCTCCAGACCGACCGACGCCCGACGCGTTTTCTGGAGATTTGCCGGCCCCAGGTTTTATCGGAGACTGAGGTCCTCGCCCTGGACCCCGAAGGCCGGAGTTTTTTTAACCTCAATACCCCCCAGGACCTGCATCAGGCCGAGGCCTGGCTGGCCGGAACGGGATCGTTGCAAGACGCATCCGCCCGGGAGGGTAACACCAGGGAAAATTCTGGCGGATAGGCGTGGAAAGTCACCGGTAAGCTATCAGCGGTCAGCTTAATGAACGAATGCAAAAAGTTATGATAGAGGACAAAGTCGACAATTTTGCCTCAGATTCACCTAACTTTTTGTTCTTGCTGATAGCTGAACGCTTACCGTCACCTTTTGCCGGGCCGGCCCCGATTCCTCCCCTTGACACCATCTCATCGCTGCGATATAAAAACGGGTGCGGTCCCATCGTCTAGGGGCCTAGGACACCGCCCTCTCACGGCGGAGACACGGGTTCGATTCCCGTTGGGACTACCATGAAAGACCGCATGAATACTGGGTTTCCTTGCTTTGATACGCCACAAAACACTGTCAGTAAACTGTCAGTAGATTCAAATCCAACTCTCCCAAAATGGTTCCGCTCTGAAATCGATTGCAACCAAAGGAAATTAAATTTTGGGGGCGAAAGAACCAACCCCCCTGCTGTACCTTCTCAGGGGTCCCTGCAGGCCGTAGATGAAGCTCCTGGCTGGCTATCCTTTATTAAGTAGTCCAGATGTCAGTGGGGGACCGTGAAGAACCACCATGGGAGCAAGAGCTGCGTCATCGGCTGGTATACGTAATTGGGGCCGTGGGTGTTCTCAAGAAAAAGCAGTTTCTGGACTGTGGGGCCGGTAAATCTGGCCGACTGCGTCAACATGCAAAAATCCAAAAGTAATTTTTGGGGGCCGAAAATCATGAACGATAATTTGAACCACCCAAGGAAGATATGCCTAAAAATAAATTAACCTTGCCACAGGCATGAGGATTGCTGATTGGCACTGGAATAAGGTTGCTACCTTTCCCTCATGGAAAGCTTATGAGGGCTTTCGTGAAGATTTGAGGGAAGCAACTGCCAAACGGTTAAGAAACAATCCCCACTTATTTTAAACTGTGGATAACTGTTGCCTATTCTTTCGGATTTGAGGGCTTTTTGCGATAAAGTATAGGTAAAAATGCACCTTTGGCGTTTTCAAAAGGGTAATTTCTCTTTTTTCTGTCCATAGTTTAAAATTTTCAAAAGCCAAAATTAACTACCGCACTTTCTGAATAAACTCTTGCCCCTCGCTAAAGTCGCACTCTCATAATATAAATTGAGAATATTTAATTAATTATTTGCTCAGGTTCCCTTTAGTTTTATTTATTCAAGTTGACCTTTCCATTTGTAAAGCTTTATTCCTGCACGGGGCGGCTTTGGCCTTGAAATATCTTTGTTAAAATATTCTCCCAACCATCTCGCAAAAAATTGCACCTTGACTAATAGTTCTAAAGAGCCAAGTATATCGTTAAATATTGATCTTATAGAAATTATTAATCGGCCTTGTTCCACAGTTTTCAAAACTAATTGTTCATATTCGTGCCATGGGCCTACACCAAGGACTATAATAGGACTTTTGTTATCATTCCCCAATAATGACATGAAGCGCCCATGACTAAAGTCTTTCACTTCATGCAACATAACGTTACCAAGGTCGCCTTCTACAAATTTACTTTCAATATCTAGCATCGCCGGCCAGGCAAAACCGCCTCCGAGAACTGATACTGTCTCGCCAGGTTTCTCTTTAATTAATTTTCCCAATTCCGCTATGTTTGGAATTGGATCTGCCATATTATAAAATTCATTAAGTTCGCCAGCAAGATTTGCCATTTCAACAGACCCGACTACCGCTGATACCCAAAGGGTACAAGGTGAAACTGTTCCTGCAAAAGAGATAAATCCTCGCTCCTTTGGTGGTTCTATTGTAATATCCTTTGCAGAGCGCACAGGGGTTCGATAACTAATTACGTTATTATCATTTTGTTGTAGTAAATTCTTTAATTTTGGATTACCAGAACCAGTTAATAGAACGACATTTCTAACCCCCATGCTTAAAGCTTTTCTAATGACTGCCCCACAGTCAGGTGTCGAGCCAGAGTAACTTACCACAATCACATAATTCGATAAAGATCCAATTCGAATATAATTAAAAGGGTGCATTGGTTGTGAAAAAAGCTTACCATGCCTGTTAAGTACTATTGATATAAAGGCGGCCACCGGATATGAGCCGCCCGTACCTATAACATATGCAGTTCCTTCACTTTCCAATAAGTTTTGACATTTTGTTATTGCATCTAACCGTTCTGTCACAAAAAACATTCGTTTTAATAAGAGAGGACCAACATTACGTTTAATACCAGTTTTTAATTTAGAGTTTTTTGAGTCCTTATCTTTTGCAGAGAAAATTAAGTT
>JAUSOZ010000323.1 GCA_030655955.1 Deltaproteobacteria bacterium | reverse complement strand
GGAACAACCGCATGCAATTTCCTTACCGGACAATGCTGCCTAAATCCCCCCTTTCTAAAGGGGGACTTCCGGCTATGAGGTTTGCTGATGTCTGACGCACCGATAGAAAGAGCGGCCGATAAAGAAGCCCTGAAGCAACTCAAGGCGGCCCGGAAAGAGCAGATTGCCGCGGGCACCCTGCGGATGAAAGAGCAGCGCCGGGCGGTGAAAGCCATCAAGGCCCAGCTTGAGGGTGCGGAGTTGACGGTGCCCGAGATCGCCGCGGCCACGGGCTTGCCGAGCTCCGAGGTTCTCTGGTACGTGGCCACGTTAAAGAAATATGGAGAAATTCTGGAAGGGCCGAAGGATGGCAGTTATTATCGCTACCGATTGGGCCAGGCCCCGGCACCGATTGCCGAGGCCGACCCGGCGGAGTAGCGCCGCCCCTTCCGAGAGGACCGGACATGGCACTGGTAAACCCTGATTTTGCCGAAGAGCTCAAAGCCTTTGGCGTCGACACCGCCCTGGAGTGTTTCAACTGCGGCACCTGTGCGGCCATCTGTCCCCTCATCTTCGAGCATTTTCCCCGGAAGATGATCCGCTATGTGCAGGTGGGGGCGACGGAAAAAATCCTGCAACAGGCCCAGGAACTCTGGCGCTGTCTCCACTGCGGGCTGTGCACCCAGACCTGTCCCCGCCAGGCTGACCCCGCCGAACTCATTCTGGGGTTGCGCCGCTATGTGGTCGATCGGTGGAGGAGGGCCTAAGATGTATAACCCACGGGACATCATCAACCTCATCGGTGCCAATGTCAGGAAGAGCCGCAATCCTTTCGGGATTCCCAGCTCGCAGATCAACACCTGGTGGCGTGAGGCCCCCGGCTTCACCCGGCGGCCGGGAGACGCCCTGCTCCTCACCGGCCTGATGTATCAGGCCATACCCTATATTGAAGCCACCACCCGCTATCTGGAGCGCCTGGAGGACAGCCGCTGGGCCGACTACCTGCGGTTTGCCCCTCTCAGCCGCTATATCCCCAGCTTCGTGGTGGGCCGCGGGTTGGCCTGCCTGACCTCCAGGGCCGAAAAGAAGCAGTTTAACCGCATCCTGGTCTCCATGTGCCGCTTACTGACCCAATCGGCCGCAGATTTTTTCTACCATCCGGAAATGGATTTCTACAGCGGCATCCTGCTCTACGATCTGGGGGATCAGGAAGGCTTTGTGGAACACGCCAAATTCGTGGCCCGGAACCTGAAACTCCATGGCGTCCAAAAAATCATCACCGTTGACCCCCACACCACCTATGCCCTGAAAGAGCTTTACCCGAAATACACCGGCGTCAGCTTCGATGTGCAGCCTTATTTCGCCTTACTCCGGCCCCACCAGGTCAGCCGCGGCAACGGCCGGCCGCCGGTGGCCATCCACGACCCCTGTTTTTACGGCCGCTACCTGAAAGTCTCGGAGATGCCCCGGCAGCTGCTCACCGATTTGGGCCTGCCGTATACGGAGGTGCGCAACTGCGGCGAATTCACCTCGTGCTGCGGCGGCCCGGCGGAGTCGGTGTCCCCGGCCCTGAACCGGGAGATTCTCGACCGGCGGGTGGCGGAACTGAAGGCCAGCGGCGCCCCGGTAGTCACCTTCTGCCCCATCTGTCTGGCAAACCTGCTCAAGGCGGGCCTGCCGGTGGAAGACCTGGCCAGCCTGCTGGACCGCAATTGGTAAGCCGGCACGCTAACGTGTTTTAAGGGCCAGGAGCCGGCGCTAACCCCTGAGCCCCGCCTGAGAAAGTTTATTAACCTTAAGCCAAACAAGGAGAGCCGAGTATGTCGGAAGAAAAGGAAAAAATTGTTTTGATCTCCACCCATGGCGGGGAAGATCCGGAACGGGCCATCTTCCCCTTACTGCTGGCCAACGCGGCCCAGTCCATGGACGTGGAAGCCGTGGTGATCTTGCAGGGCAACGGGGTGTATCTGGTCAAAAAAGGCTATGCCGACGGCATCACCTTTCCCGGCCTCACCCCCATGAAGACGCTGGTGGACAACTATGTCGCCAACGGCGGCACCTTCCTGGCCTGAATTCCCTGCCTCGAGGAGCGCAAGATCAGTCAGGCTGACTTGATCCAGGGTGTCGAATTGGTTAAGGCGGGGCGGCTCATCGTCGAGATGACCAGCGCCAAATCTACGGCAGTTTACTAAAATTATTGCCACGCAAGAAAATCATGCCACCCTCTCCCCCGTCGGGGGGGAGAGGGCTGGGGTGAGGCAGGCGCGTCGCCCGTCCCTACGCCGGTGCCGGTACCAGGCGCACGTCAACCGGTAAACGGCGAGGCCGATTTTTGCCTGCGGCGACCGACGGAGACGCGGCGGCTGCCTACAAGAATTGCCGCCGCCTTGCCGTAAGACATTGATTAAGATAGTTTTTTCATCGGAATCGGGGGCAGCCCCGTTCCCTGGTGGAGTCCCCCGGGAGAGTGCCGGGGCACTCCGCCAGGGACAGCCGTGCAGGTGCGATGCGGCCGTTTTCGACCACCAAATAAGCAGCCGAAGCGGGGCTGGCCTGAGGCAAGGCGAAAACCACCTGGACATACCACCACGCCAAGACGCCATGTTTCCGCACCTTAACTAATTTTGATCATTATTAATAATAGTTAGCATATCCGCCCCTCACCCCCGCCCGAAAATCAATCTGATCCCGATTTGATGCCTGTCGGTTCAGGGCGTGCTCATTACCCTTGAGAAATTGGCGAAAAAAACCCTGCCGGGCTGGATTATTTCCCATGAGGTTTTACCTTTAGGACCATGCCCCCCCCGAGGCCCCTGCCCTGGGGGGGGAACCATGAAACCATCGGCAAAAGGGGTGAGATGATGTTGCGGAAAACTTTCGTAGTAGGATTGGGGTTGGGGCTGGCGCTGGTGCTCGGCTGCGGCCAAGGCCCGCCCGCCACGGCCAAGTCGACGCTGGTCAATGCCCAGGGGCAAAAGGTGGGGGAAGCCACCCTGACCGAGACGCCCCAGGGGGTGAAGATCGTGATGCAGGTCGAGAATCTGCCGCCCGGAGAGCACGCCTTTCATATCCACGAGAAAGGCGTCTGTGCCGGGCCGGATTTTGCCAGCGCCGGGGGCCACTTTAATCCCACCGCCAAGCATCACGGCATGAAGAACCCGGCCGGGCCTCACGCCGGCGACCTGCCCAATGTTGCGGTGGGCTCCGACGGCAAGGCCAAGGTCGAGGCGGTGGCCAAGTCGGTCACCCTGAAGGCGGGGGTAAAGAATTCCCTGTTCCAGGCGGGCGGAACTTCCCTGGTGATTCACGCCGGACCGGATGACAATGTGACCGATCCCGCCGGCAACGCCGGGCCTCGCATCGCCTGCGGCGTGATCACCCGGTAGGAGAATGGCAATCTTTTCGGGGAGGACCGGGCCTGCCCTTTCCTCCCCGCCACCCTCTGGCCTTGCCGGAGATGCGTGCGCCGCTGAGCGCTGGGCTGGACCAGCAGCGCTCTGCTGTTTTCGAGACAGGCATGGTGCGCAGGGCGCACCCTACAGGTGGATCACCTTCGCCAATCACTGGTCTTGGCTGAAAGCTGACTGCTGATAGCGATTTTCAGACAAAACCCTCGAAATCACTGATACCATTTCGCAATCAATTGGTGGCACAGGCGTCTCGCCTGTGCAGGCGCAGGCTAAAGCCTGCGGCTACCATAAATTGCTTTTTG
>JAUSOZ010000322.1 GCA_030655955.1 Deltaproteobacteria bacterium | reverse complement strand
GGAAAATCCTCGTCAATGGCTGACGGAATATCTGCGCCTCCGAGCCGACCTGGCATCTTATAGGTCCGACTTCGACTGCGATCCTGCCTGCACCAGGCCAGGGTGTAAGAATCAAGACTTGCAGATCCCGGTGAGCATCATTGATCTCCTGGGAGCTGCCATGTACCGGGATACGTCAGTATCTGCAATTTACCCTGGCAACTATTCTTTGGGGCTGCTGTCAAATGAGCGGGAAGACTGGATCAGAACGGTTACCCTGAGATTGCAGAAACCCTGTCCTTTTCTGGAAAATGACCGATGCAGTATTTATCCGGTTCGGCCCTTGCCCTGCATCCTTTTTCCCGAATATCTCGTTAATGAGGGTACGTTCGAGGCCAATGCCAGGCAAGACCATTTTAGGGATTACCTCTGTTTCCAGCGCCCTGTCCCTCTCTCCCCGGAGCGGGCAAACGTCATGACCCAACTAAAAAAGATGTGGAAGCGGGAAAGTCTCGTTTCCAGTTTCTCTCTCTTCAATCACGGCGGCTGCCACCTCGACTTCAGCAATCTCGTCCAGGAACTCACCCATGCGGCCGGAAGCCAAAGAGAGGCGGAATCAGGCGGGGAACCGGAGCCGCGGCGCATCATCCCCAACCAGGTGATGGAGCACTTCTTTCTCGAGCATATTGCCGGGTGCCAGCCTTTTTCCGGGGTGAGCGCCAAAATCGATCATTTCGATACCCGAGAGGGG
Source organism: Deltaproteobacteria bacterium (assembly GCA_030655955.1). Lineage (GTDB taxonomy): Bacteria > Desulfobacterota > Desulfobaccia > Desulfobaccales > 0-14-0-80-60-11 > 0-14-0-80-60-11. The sequence goes on along the minus strand of JAUSOZ010000322.1, from coordinate 15,675 downwards.
CAAGAAGAGTTCCTGCACTTATTGCAGGACGACCGGCTCATCAAGAAACTCAAGCAATATGAGGGCGACCGGCCCCTGGTGTTCCGATTCGTCAAAGGAAAACTGCAGGGCAAGCGCCGCAGTCTTAGCCTGCCGGAATATAAATATTACTGAGAAGAAGCAATGGTATGAGCTGTGGATGTGCATGCTGGGAGATTGATGATTAGGGGCTCATGAGGTTTTTACGCCGGAATAGGGGTTAAAATCCCAGCATAATTCTCAGGATAGATCGGCAAATGGAGATTTGATGCTCCTGATGATCGGATCAATTGGGGATGGAGGCCTTCCGTTGAAGAGTAAGAGGAAATTATCTTCCATTTGCTTTGATAAAATAGTACTTATAAGTCCAAGCGGCGGTAAATATTCCTATAAAAGCCCCAAAAAGCACATCGCTGGGGTAATGGGCTGTTACAATTACTCTACTGGCTCCGATTAGTGTAGCAATTGATATAAATACAACAGTGAAGCGCCTATACAGAAAGGATGCTGCAGTGAAAATTGAAAATGCTCGTATTGTATGGCCGGATGGTGTTGAGTTTAAGGCCCATTCTGATGAAAAAAAATGCATTCCATAAAGATTATGTTCAAATAGCATTATGGGACGGTAACGTCCAAGTAGATATTTGAAGCCATCACCTATAATAATTGCTATAGACCCAGTAATGCAGATATAGAGTAAATATCTGGTCCATCGCCATTTTATACAAGGATCGCAAAGGATAATTATAATGAAGCAGAAAGCTAGTGCAAGTTTGACGAAATCGCCTTTCGCTAAGAATGAGATATAAGTGCCTAATTGTAAAATAAATGTTTTTGAGAAATAATTATGTACCCAAATATCAATAGCCCTGTCAAGGAAAAAGAACAGCACAAGATAAATTATGGCTGTTATTACAGCAGTAATGGCTGTTTTCTTAACTAATCCTTCCATGTCTTTCATTGCCGGGAGGAGCAAAAAGTCCTTTTATTTTATTCTGGCCCAGAGCACCACAGCTTCGGCTTCGCTGAACGCTTGCAAAGTTTCGGTCTGGCCGCCGTTTTTCGCACTCCAGGGGATGAGGATTTTGGCCACTGTTTCTGCATCAGGGGCCTCCAAAAGGCACATCTCATCGTATTGTCCCATGAATAAGTACCAGCCCTGAAGCTGGCCTCATTTTCCTTCAGCCGCACCCTAAATGTCAACTGGTAAACCTGCAGAGAGACAATAACTCTTACCTCGGGGCCGGGATTGATCTATATGGGTTGCCGATCAGAGGGCTTAAAACCACCTGCCCAACGGCTTACGGGTGTCTGGATCAAAGGACCGAGAAATGGTAGTTGACGATGAGGCGCAATTCGTCCACGGTCTGGTTGCCGCCTTGCCACTGCCAGTTATGGGAGTAGCAGAGCCGGAACCATAAACCAGCCAGAGAGGTAAGCTTGGGTTTCCACTGCAGGTCGAGGTTGAATTCGTTCTCCTGGGGCACCATTTGCCTGGTGGTGGGATTGACCCAGTTCCAGCCATGCACCCACAAGGCATAGAAGGTTACCCCCGTCAGGCCCAGGTGCTTAAAATTATAGGTGCCCTGGAGCATGAAGGCCTGTTCGCCGGCATGGTTGAAATCCGAGTACTGGACGCTGGTGTAACCCGGGTAGCTTCCCCAGCTCTCGAACATGTCCGCCCCGCCGATGGCGTTGTTGGTATAGGCCAGGGTCAGCATGGCCCCCTGGTAGCTCAGGTTCCCCCGCAGGCCGACTTGCCGGGTGGAAAAGGGGCGTCCGTAAAGCAGATTGTTGCCAGTGTTCTCCTGGTCGGTGAACTGGGCGGCCAGTTGAAAGCCTAAGCCGCTTTTATGCGGCAGGGTGTATTTGCCTTCGGTGTAAAAGATATTGATGATGTCCGGACTGTAGTAATTGAGGGCAGCCACAGAAAACTCTTTCGTCTTGTAGATGGCGCCGCCCACTGCCACTCCCCGGTCGCGATTATTAACCCCGGCCGCGACCGACATGGGGACGAACTGGGTGGAATCCCGCCCCTTCATCCGGGTAAAATAGCCGCCGCCGCAGCGGAACTCCGGTGCCCCGTCCTTCCCGCCGATAGTAGCCATCGTAGTATAGGCCTCGAAGGTGTTGGGCACCATGCGGTTGTCATGCTGATTGATGTAGGGAGTGTCATAGGCCTTGCGGAAGAGGTCGATGACGACCTGATCGTTTAGTTTGATTTCGCCATAAACCTGGCCCAAGACGTTGATATTTTTCTGGGGCGGTTTAAGGAGCAGGGTGCCGGGCCGGCCGGGCGGGGCGTAGAGATGGTCGGCAGTATAGCCCGCGGCGCCCACGGCGAAATGATCCAAAAGATAGCCCGATTTAAACTCCAGGGCACCCCCCAGGGCCCAGGCCTCGTTTTTGCAGCTGTCGTAATTCCTCCGGTAGAGGTAGTAGGAGCGGGGTTTGACCTCCAGGGTGGCATCCCGAATAACCGGCGGCAGGTCCTTAAGTTGTTCCTTCAGTGTCTCTTTCAGGGTATTGGGGGGCGGCGGCTTCTCAACGGGCTTTTTAAAGGTTAAATCCGTGGGCACCTGGCTTTCCTCCACCGAGGTGGGAGGCGGGTGCTGCAAACGGAGGGCTTCCTGCCCCCACACCGGGGCGCCGCTCCCCAAGATACCCACCGCCGCCAGAGCCAGGCCAAGGCAGAGGACCCGGCTGAGCTCGAACCGGTGCCGAGGCGCGGGTGGGGCCACGAGTCTCAACTGAGAAAAGCCGCGCCGCATACTTCACCCCTTATCCCCATCAATACTCATAAAAATACTGCTGCACCACTTTGGGGTCTTTGGTGTGCATCAGAGACAGCAGGGTGAGGACCCGGGCCTTGGAGGGGTTCAGTTCCTCGGCGGCCACAAAGCCCAGCTTGTCGTCGTCCACCTCGATATTGCGGCGCACCAGGCCATGCCCCACGCGGGAGGAGCGCACCACCACCACGCCATTCTTGGCCGCTTCGGTCAAGGCGGCCAGGACCGCGTCGGTGGTGTTGCCGTCGCCCACCCCGGCCAGGACGATCCCCTTGGCGCCGGCGGCCACCAGGGCGTCCACCATATCCCGGGGGGCGTTGACATAGGAATAGACAATATCCACCCGGGGCAGGGTTTCGGCCTTATCCACCCGGAACTCGCTTTTGGTGGTGTGCTTCTGCCCCGGCGGCGGGAACCAGCGGTTTTTGCCGAAATAGGCCGCGCCCTGGACCCCGCGGTTCATGGGCTGGAAGGTCTCCACCGCGGTGGTGTCGGTCTTGGTCGCCGCCCGGCCGGAGAAGATCTTATCGTCCATGACCACGAACACCCCCCGGCCCCGGGCTTCGGGGTCCGCAGCCACGGCCACGGCGTTATAGAGATTCAAAGGGCCGTCGGCGCTCATGGCGGTGGCGGGCCGCATGGAACCCACCACCACCACCGGCTTGTTGCTGTTGACCACCAGGTGGAGAAAGTAAGCGGTCTCCTCCATGGTGTCGGTGCCGTGGGTGACCACGATGCCGTCCACTTCCGGGGTGGCCAGCAACTGGTTGATGCGCTTGGCCAGCTTGAGCCACACGGCGTTGTTCATGTCCTGGCTGCCGATGTTGGCGATCTGCTCGCCGCTGACCTGGGCGAGATCCTCGAGCAGCGGCACCGCGGCAATGAGGTTGGCCACCGAGAAGGTTCCGGAGGTATAACCGGCCTCACCGGGCTTGGCCTGGGCCCCGGCGATGGTGCCGCCGGTGGCCAGGATCATGATTTTCGGTTTGGCGGCCCGGGCCTCAAAGACGCCGGCCGCCAATACCGCGACGATGACCAGAACGGTCAGGCTGATAAATCTTTTCATCGCGAACTCCTTTTCGCGGCAGAGTTAATGGGGTGCGGTGCGCACCGTACTTGCCTCGTTCCCAAGTTGCACTTGGGAACGGTCTTGGGCGGTGAAGCTGCGCTTCGCCGGGTGGCGCCTAAGACGCTCCCTACACGGCACCGCCAAGGGCGGCGGTGCTCCATAGACGGCCGATTGCGGCGTTGCTCCAGGGACACCCGGGGGTGGGTGTCCTACATGTATCCCTGCCTCAATCTTCTGTCCCCCTTATCCGGCCTTATTTCTTCCCGCCGCCCCCTTGGGCGTGGCGATACGCCTCCACATAGCCCCGGGCCACGGCCCGTACCGCCCGGCCGATGTCTTCATAAACCGCATCCGGCAGGTTGGCGAACGACACCCGCACCGACCAGTTCGGGGCGTCAAAGCCGCCGCCGTTTAAGAGCACGATGGCGTGGTCCTCGGCCAGGCGGAAGACGATGTCCAGGGGGTCGTAATTATCCTTGATAAACTGGATGACCCCCTCGTCGACGTATTTCTTCAGCCAGAATTCGAAGTCGATGAGGCCATAGTAATCGGCATAATGCGGCCCGATCTTGACGTCGATCCCCAGGCCCTCCAGGATGATCTTGACCCGGTGGGCCACGATCTTCATCACCGATTCCTGGTAGCTGTTGTCCTGGTCCATGAGCTGGAACAGGGAAAACAGCTGCATCTGCGCCTGTTGGGGCAGCGACAGACCGGCGGTGTGGTTTAAGGCCACGTCCCGGCTGTCGGCCACCAGGCGGTCGATGAACTTGAGACCGGCCGGGTCCAGGGCGATTTTCTCATAGCGCTTGGTGGTGATCTCGCGCTCCGGGGCCGGGAGCCCGGCGATCATCTTATCAATGATGTTGTCCTCATGCAGGGCGATGACGCCCAGGCGCCAGCCGGTGCAGCCCATGTACTTGGAGTAGGAATAGACCCCGATGGTGTTATGCGGCAGGTCGGCCATCAGCGACCGGAAGCCTTTGACAAAGGTGCCGTAGACGTCGTCGGTGAGGATGATGAGATCCGGGCGCTTAGTCTTAACCAGGTTGACCAGCTTGCCGATCACCTCGGGACTGACGGCCACGGACGGCGGGTTGCTGGGGTTAATGAGGAAGAAGGCCTTGACCTTGGGGTCCTCCAGTTTGGCCAACTCGGCGTCGCTGAATTGGTAGAGGTTCTCCTGGGTGGCCACCACTTCCACCACCTTGAAGCTGTAATCGCTCAAGGCCGGGATTTCGATATAAGGCGAGAAAATGGGGGTCCCCAGGGCGATGGTGTCGCCCTGGCGCAGAATCTTGTTGGCCATGAGGGACGTGAAGACATAGCACATGGCCGCGGTGCCGCCCTCGGTGGCAAAGAGGTCGAACGTGCCCGGAGGCGGCTGGTTGCCGCACATGGACCACGTCAGGTAGGCTTGCACCACTTTTTCATTGTGGGCCAGCATCCGGTCCGGCACGGGGTAGTTGTCGGCGATGAGGGAGTCCACCAGTTCGTGTACGAAGGCGTCGGGGTCGAAGCCGAATTTTTTCACCGCGAAGGGCATCATGGCCTTGAGGAAATCGATTCCCGGGGTCGAGGCGCTCTTTTCCAGCCAGGCCGCCAGGCGTGCCGCAATGCCATCCTTGGCCGGCATGCCGCCCAGGTCGGGGAGGTCCATGACGCGCTTGGATTCGGTAATGGCGAACTGGCCCAGGGAGAAGAAGGCCTCCCGGGGGGTGGTGGCCACCCAGTTGGGGTTGCCCCGGCCGGCGTTCAGCATGGCCGCGGCGGCCTTTTGGGCGTGTTCCTTGGCCAGGGAGATGAGCTTGTCCTTGATCTCGAAGGGGCTCAACTTGTCATATTGGCGCAAGGTGGCGATGGATTCGTCCATAAAATGTTTTCCTCCTTGGGTTAAATTTTAGGTTGATGCGGCAGCTATAGGACGCTTCTTCTGGTTCCCAAGCTCTTGCTTGGGAACCCCCTTGTTTGCAAAGCTCCTGCTTTGCCTTGAAATATCCGATAGTTAATCTTGTTCTGCATTATCTCTCCCCAAGCAGAGCTTGGGGGAAAACTGCCTTCCCAAGCAGGAGCTTGGGAACGAGAGCAAGGCTGAGGCTGAACGCTTACCTTCAACCCATCAAAAGCACAATCACCACTCCCCAGATGATGAGCAGGGTGTTGCCCACGGCGTAAGTCACGGTATAGCCCAGGGCCGGCACCTTGCTCTGGGCCGCCTCCTGGATGGCGCCTAATGCCGCGGTGACGGCTCGCGACCCGGAGCAGGCCCCCAGGATAATCGCCGGATGCATTTTGAACAGGTACTTGCCGGCATAAATGCCTACTACCAGGGGCACGATGGTGACAAAGACCCCGGCGAAAAATAACCCGATGCCGGCCTGTTTCAGGCCCATGACGAATTGCGGGCCGGCATCGATGCCCACCACCGCAATAAAGGTAGTCAGCCCGACGCTGTTCATGACCCAGAGGGCCGGAGCCGGGATGCGGCCGAAGGTGGGGTGAATCGAACGCAGCCAGCCGAACACCAGGCCCCCCATCAGGGCGCCGCCGCTGGTGCTCAGGCTTAAGGGGATGGCCCCGATTTTGAAGGAAAGGGCGCCGATGAGGCCGCCCAACAGGATGCCGAAGCCCACGAACACCATGTCGGTGGCGTCCGTGGGCCGCTCGGCGTAGCCGGCCAGCTTGGCCACCCGGTCCACATCGACCCGGGCCCCGGCCAGGGTGAGGACGTCGCCCCGGTCGATCTCCGTGCCCAGGGTGACCGGCATCTCCACCCCGCCCCGGGTAAGCTTTCGGATGAACACCCCCCGGCCCTGGCGGCCGATGTCGGATTCGGCGATTTCTTTCAACGTCTTGCCGGCAATGGCTTTGTTGGTGATCACCACATCGAGGTGCTCGGCTGGGAAGTCCAGGACCTCCCGGTCGTCCACCTCCGGCCCGATGTCCTTTTCAATCTCCAGCAGCGCCTCCCGGTAAGAAGCCAGGGCCACCACGTCGCCTGCCTGGACTACCAGGTCCGGTTTGGTGTCCACGACTTTTCCTCCCAGGCGCAGGCGGTCCACATAAACCCGCTGGGACGCGAATCGGGCCTCGATTTGGGCCACCGTCTGGCCCACTAGACTGGGATTGGTCAGCCGGTAGGCCCGCACCACCAGACCGGTATAAGCCGAGACCACCCCCGGCTCCGGCTGCCCGGCACCCATCTTGGCCTCCAGTTCCTTGCAGGCCGCCGGCAGGTCCACCCGCAGAAGTTTCGGTCCCACGGAGGAGAGAAACCACACCGCCCCGGCGGTGCCGAAGATGTAAGTCACCGCGTAGGCCACCGGGATCTGGTTGAGATAGGCGGCTTTTTGCTGGGCCGGAATGGCCAGTTGGTTGATGGTCTCGCTGGCCACCCCGATTACCGCCGAAATGGTGCAGGCCCCGGAGAGCAAGCCCGCGGCCGAGCCTGCCGGGAAATGGAGGAATAGCGCCGCCAGGTAAGTGCAGGCCAGGCAGGTGAGGGACACAACCACGGCAAACAGGACCTGGGACAGGCCGTCACTCTTTAAGCCCCGAAAGAACTGGGGACCCACCCCGTAGCCCACCGCAAAGATGAACATGAGGAAGAAGACGGCCTTGACATTGGGGGAGACGGTGATGTTTAACTGGCCGATGAGCACCCCGGCCAAAAGCGTTCCGGTGACCGCGCCCAGACTGAAGCCCTTGAACTTTTGCTTGCCGATGAAATAGCCCAGCCCCAGGGCCAAGAAAACCGCTAACTCCGGATATTGCCTCAGGGTGCTCACCAACCACTCCATAAAGTTCCTCCTGTCTCCAAGTTTCCAGTTTGGGGTAACCCGAAACCCTATTTTTCCCCCTCAATGCCCCTGGGCCTGGCACCGGGTGACCAAAAATATGGGACTTGCCATGACGTGCCGGTGGCGGACGTTCATCCCATCAAGATGACGATCACCACTCCCCAGATAGTCAGCAGGGTGTTGCCTATGGCGTAAGTCACGGTGTAGCCCAGGGCCGGCACCTTGCTTTGGGCTGCATCCTGGATGGCTCCCAGGGCCGCGGTGGTGGTGCGCGCCCCGGCACAGGCGCCCAAGACGATGGCCGGATGCATCTTGAAGAGGTATTTGCCGGCGAAAATGCCGATGACAAAGGGCAGCAGGGTGATGACGATCCCGGCGAAGAACAGCATCACCCCGGCTTCTTTCAAGCCGGCCACGAAGCCCGGTCCGGCAGTGATGCCCACCACCGCAATGAAGGTGTTGAGCCCGACGTTGTTCATGACCCAAAGAGCCGGGCCGGGGATGCGGCCGAAGGTGGGGTGGACGCCGCGCAGCCAGCCGAAGATCAGCCCGGAGATCAAGGCGCCGCCGCTGGTGCTCAGGCTCAAGGGCACTTTCCCCGCCTTGAAGGACAGGGCGCCCACCAGACCGCCCAGCAGGATGCCGAAGCCCACGAACACCATGTCGGTCATGTCCGTAGGCCGATCGGCGTAGCCCAGGAGTTTGGCCGCCCGCTCCACGTCCGTCTGGGCCCCGGCGATGGTAAGGACATCCCCCCGGTTAACCAGGGTGGCCGGGGTAAAAGGCATCTCATGGCCGCCCCGCATGAGCTTCCGCAGGAACACCCCCCGTCCCTGGCGGCCGGCGTCGGACTCGGCGACCTCTTTTAGGGTCTTGCCGTCCACGGTCTTGTTGGTCACCACCACGTCGAGAATTTCGGCCCGGAAATCCAGGAGTTCCCAGTCGTCCAGCTCGGGCCCGATTTCCGGCTCAATTTCCAGCAGCGCCGCCCGGATGGAACCTAAAGCCAGCACATCCCCGGCCTGGAGCACCAACTCCGGGGAGGGTGCAAAAATTTTGCCGCCCTGGCGCACCCGCTCCACAAAAACGCGACGGGGCGAGAAGTGGGCCTCGAAGTCCGCCAGGGTCTTGCCGATCAGGTTGGGGTTGGTCAACTGATAGGCTCGGGCCACCAGCCGGGAGTAAGCCGAGATGACGCCGGCCTCAGGCTGCCCGGCGCCCATTTTCTGCTCCAATTCCTTGCAGGCCGCCGGCAGGTCCACCCCCAGGAGCTTGGGTCCCACCGAGGCCAAAAACCACGCCGACCCGGCGGTGCCGAAGATGTAGGTCACGGCGTAGGCCACCGGGATCTGGTTGATATACGTCGCTTTTTGTTCGGCCGAGATCGCCAGTTGATTGATGGTGTCGGTGGCTACCCCAATCACCGCCGAAATGGTGCAGGCGCCCGAGAGCAGCCCCGCGGCCCAGCCCACTCCGAACCCCAGAAGTACGGCGGCCAGATAGGTGGAGAACAGGCAGGCCAGGCAGATGAGGACGGCAAACAGGACCTGGGGCAGCCCGTCGCTTTTGAGGCCCCGGAAGAACTGGGGACCCACCCCGTAGCCCACGGCAAAAAGAAACAAGAGGAAGAAGACGGATTTGACGTTGGGGGAGATGATGATATGAAGCTGGCCGATGACCACTCCGGCCAGGAGGGTGCCGGTGACCGCCCCCAGGCTGAAGTTCCCGAACTTTTTCTTGCCGATAAAGTAGCCGAGTCCGAGGGTCAGAAAAATCGCCAACTCCGGGTATTGCCTCAGCGTATGTACCAGCCACTCCACAGGTGCCTCCTTTCAAGCCTGGATATTTTTCTTCTGGTGGCGTTGGCCTCAACCTGGTGCGTCAGGTCGGTAAACTTGTTTCTCCTCTGATAGTGGCAGTGATTTAAGCCCCTTATCAAGGCAGCACGCTAAACCTCCTGGCGGGCATGATGATCACTCCCGGCCGCCTCGTGCCGCTGCAGCTTCTTTGAAAAAAATATGGTAGCAGACAATCCCGGCGAAAAAAAATGATTTTTTCAGATTTTTGGCATTGCCATCCTGCCGGAGCCGAGGTTGCGTGGCTCGGACCCCTTTGCACCCCAGGGCAGTTCTGATGGGCAAGGGCGCGCCCGGGGAAAAGTCGCGGGCACCTGCGCCTAGCACCTCCGGGCCTGGTAAGAAACCCTGGCCCCCTATTTGCTCCAGGGATGCACTTGCCAGCTGGGATCAGGACCGGTTCAATTTACATCGGCATATAGGCGGTGGATCATGAGGGAAAATCCTGGATAGTTCCGGAAGAGCAGGCCGGAGCCGATATTGCAAAGGCAGATATCCACCCCAGATGAGGGGTCGAAGATATAGCGTTTGCCATAAATTCCTTCCAGTTGCCGTTTCTCAAATCCCCCTAAATCCCCCTTTTCCAAAGGGTGACTTTAATAGCTATTCCTTATAGTTCCCCCCTTTTCTAAAGGGGGGTTAGGGGGGATTAGAGTGATTCCAATATCGGGAAAAACTTTTGGCAACGAGTATAATTCCGGCGCCTGGCCCAGAAAGGCCGTTGCGCTGGGCCATCTGCCACCGCCGGGTCCGGGTTGAGGCAATCTGGCGCTGGGAGGAGGCGAACTTAACGGGAGGTCATGGCGAGTCCGGAAGCAGGGTCGCACCCAAAAAAACGGCCCATGGAAATCATGAGCCGCAACTGATTGAAAAAAACTGGTCGGGACGGGCGGATTCGAACCGCCGACTTCCTGCTCCCAAAGCAGGCGCGCTAACCAGGCTGCGCCACGTCCCGATAAAAGCTGGTTTTCGGTTTGCAGTTTGCGGTATGCATAACCACCCAAAGGGCTTTCTTAGTCTGAATTTGTCATAACACTGCCAGAGCCGCCGGTTTCTTGCTCTTGGAGCCAGGAGCGGAGAAGCGTTTTGAAGGCCGCCAGGGCCATGGCCCGGTGGCTGATCTTATTCTTGATCTCCGGCCCCAGCTGGGCCATGGTGGCGGCATACTCCGGCACCCAGAAGACCGGGTCGTAGCCGAAGCCGGTGTCGCCCTGGGGCTCAAAGGCGATAACCCCGGCGCACTCGCCCCGGGCCCGGAGGAGACGGCCGTCGGGGGTGGCCAGGGCGAGTTCGCACACGAAGTGGGCCCCCCGCTCGCCTTTGGGGACGTTTTTCAGCTCGTCTAAAAGTTTGCCCCAGTTGTCGGCATCGGTGGGGGGGCGGGGGCTGGTCCGGTCCTGGGCGTAGCGGGCCGAGAAGACCCCGGGGGCGCCGCCCAGGGCGTCCACCATGAGACCCGAGTCGTCGGCCAGGGCGGGATGACCGGTGAGCCGGGCCACCGCCAGGGCCTTGGTGGCGGCATTCTCCGCAAAGGTGGCGCCTTCTTCCGGAATTTCCGGGAGCCGGGGAAAATCCGCCAGGCTGAGGAGTTTCACCCCGGAGTCCGGCAGGAGCGCCTCAAGTTCCCGGATCTTGCCGGGATTGCGGCTGGCCATCACCAGGGTAGGGGGAGCCACGGGGCCAACACCTCCGCCTGGATCCGGATCAACTCACTGATACCCTCCTGGGCCAGTTCCAGCATCTGGTTGAGCCGGGCGGCGGGGAAGGGGCCGCCCTCGCCGGTCAACTGCACCTCCACCAACTCGCCCTTGGCGGTGCCGACGAAATTGGCGTCCACGTGGGCCTGGGAGTCTTCGGCGTAATCGAGATCCAGGAGGAGTTGTCCGCTCACGAGCCCGACGCTCACCGCGGCCACCTGGTCCTTAAGGGGCAGGCGCGTGATCGCCCCCCGGCGCCGCAAGCCCTCCAGGGCCAGGCACAGGGCCACGAAGGCCCCGGTGATGCTGGCGGTGCGGGTGCCGCCGTCGGCCTGGATGACGTCGCAGTCCACCGTGACGGTGCGGGGGCCCAGGGCGGCTAAATCCACCACCGCCCTCAGAGACCGGCCGATGAGGCGCTGGATCTCCAGGGTGCGGCCCCCCACCCGGCCCTTGAGGGACTCCCGGTCGCTCCGGGGCTGGGTGGCCCCGGGCAGCATGGCGTACTCGCCGGTGACCCAGCCGCCCCCGGAAGCGCTTCGAAACGGCGGTACCTGCTCGCTGACGGTGGCGGCGCAGATAATCCGGGTACGGCCCCAGGTGATGAGGCAGGAGCCGTCGGCAAAATCCAGATAGCCCGGGGAAACCGCGATCTCCCGCAAGGCATGGTCATGGCGCGTGCCGGGCGGCCGCAGGTTTTTTTCATCTCTGGTCATAAATTATCCGGAGCGCACAATGTTGCCCGAGTTTCCCGAAAAATTCGCTCTTCCCGTGAAAGGAGCCAGGCGAACAGGAGAACCGGTGAACAGACGGGGAAAAGCTTTGTTTTCTTTAACCTTTTCGCCTTTTCCCCTTTTATCCTTTTTCCCCGTCCTTAAGAGATTGGCGCAAGGTGTCGATGACCATGGTAAAGGTGTCGGCAAAGGAAGTCGGGGAGATGCGCCCCACTTCGATGAATTTGACCACGATTTCCTTGGCCACCTTCAGGAGCAGTTCTTCCCGGGGGGTCAGGGGTGGCGGCGATTCTTTGTCCCGGGCCATGCTTGCGCCTCCCAGCGGGGATGATTTTTTGGTATAGTGGTCAGTAGCCAGTAGTCAGAAAAAAGAAAGATAGTTTCTGCGTCCCAGGGTATCTTTCGGCTTCGGCTGCCTGGAGGGAGCCATGATGAAATCCTTTTACATAACTGGCCACTGACTACTGACTACTGGCTACTGAAAAAATTCCCCGCCGGCCAGAAGAAGGCCAATTCAAATGGCCGGCGGCGGGTAAGAAGAACCGGAGCACAGCCCTCCTTAAGGCACATGATAAACCAGGCACAGCCCTATGGCAAGGGGGAATCCGTGAACCGCATCCGCATCCTGGACCCCAAGGTGGCTGCCAAAATCGCCGCCGGGGAAGTTATCATCCGCCCGGCGGCGGCGGTCAAGGAGTTGGTGGAGAACGCCCTGGACGCCGGGGCCCGCAGCATCACGGTGGTGGTGGAGGAAGGCGGCCGCCGGCTCATCCGGGTGGTGGACGACGGGGCCGGCATGACGCCCTCCGAAATACCTCTGAGCCTGAGGCGCCACGCCACCAGCAAGCTGTCCGCTGAGGCCGACCTCTTATCCATCACCAGCCTGGGTTTTCGGGGGGAGGCCTTGCCCTCCATCGCCGCGGTGAGCCGGCTCAGCCTCATCAGCTGCCCCCCGGGGGCCACGGGGGGCTTTAAGGTGGTGGCCCAGGCCGGGGAGATCATCGAAGCCTCGCCGGCGGCGGCGCCGCCCGGCACCCAGGTGGAGGTGGCGGAACTCTTTTTCAACACCCCGGCCCGGCAGAAGTTTTTGAAGAGTCCGGAAGCCGAACAGGCCCAGATCCTGGGCTCGCTGCGCCACCTGGCCCTGGGCTACCCCCAGGTCCACTTTTCCCTGAGCACCCCGAGGCGAACCCTGCTGACGGCCCCGGCCGCGACGAGCCTGGTGGAACGGGTGGCAGCGGTCTGGGGTCCGGAACTGGCGGCCCATATGCTCCCCCTGTCTTTTTCCCAGGGGGCCTGGCAGGTGACGGGTCTGGTGACGGAACCTGATTTCAACCTGGCCAGCGCCCGCTTCCAGGTCTTCCTGGTGAACGGCCGGGTGGTGGTCGACCGCATCCTGGGGGCGGTTTTGCGCCAGGTCTATGCCGGGCTGCTGCCCCGGGGCCGGCACCCGGCGGCGGTGGTCAACCTGAGCCTGCCGCCTGCGGCCGTGGACGTCAACGTCCATCCCGCCAAGACCGAAATTCGCTTTCACGAATCCGGCAAGGTCTACCCGCTGCTCCTGACGGCCCTGGGCCAGGGCCTGGGGCCTTTGCACGGGGCGAGCCCCGGCTACCGGGTGACCTGGCAGCCGGAGGCCCCCCCCCGGGCGGCGGAGCCCCCGCTCCCGGACCTGTTCCCCCCCCGAGCCCCGGCGCCGGGGCTGCCACCGGCGGCCTGGTCGACGGACCGGCCCCGGGCCCCGGGCCCCGTTTCCCTACCCGGGCCCCGCAACTTTCGCTTCCAGGACCTGACCGTCCTGGGCACCCTGGATAAGACCTACATCCTGGCCCAGGGCCCCGACGGGCTCATCCTCATCGACCAGCACGCGGCCCACGAACGCGTCCTCTACGAGGCCCTCAAGGCCCGGGGGCCGGGGGCGGCGGCCCAAACCCTGCTCTTTCCCCGGGTGGTGGAAGTCAACCCCGGCCAGGCGGATTGGGTCAAGGCCAACCTGGAGCTTTTGTCCCAGGCCGGGCTTAACCTGGAGCCCTTCGGGGGGGCGAGCTTTCTGATCACCGCGGTGCCGGCGGCCCTGGCTCATGCCGACCTGGAGGCGGTGGTGGCCGAGGCGGTGGAGACCCTGGCGCCGTCCAAGAGCTTTACCCGGCCCCAGGAGGTCAGGGAGGCGGCCCTGCAGATCATGGCCTGCCGGGGGGCGGTCAAGGCCGGGGAGGTGTTGGCCCCCGAGGCCATCGCCGCCCTGCTGGTCCAGTTGGACGAGATTGCCGTCTCCTCCCACTGCCCCCACGGGCGGCCCCTGTGGCGCCTGATGAGCTACGACGACATCCGTCAGAGTTTTCGTAGATAAAAAACTGGGGGAAAAGGTGAAACGGGTAAAAGGCGAAAGGGTGAAAAAAACATCGGGCTCATGCTTTTCCTTTTCCCCTTTTCCCCCGAGGTTCATTTCCGGGAGAAAGCTCCGACCACCGATATGGTTGAATGGAACTAACTATCCCTCAGAGTAAAAATAAACCCCGGGTGGCGGCCCTGGTGGGCGCCACCGCGGTGGGCAAGACCGCGGTGGCCCTGGCCCTGGCGGCCAGCCTCGGGGCCGAGATCGTCAACGCCGACTCCCTGCAGGTCTATCGGGAACTGGACATCGGCACCGCCAAACCCACCGTCCTCGAGCGGGCGCGGGTGGTCCACCACCTCATCGACGTGGCGGACCCCCCGGAGTCATATGACGCGGCCCGCTTTTGCCGGGAAGGGCGGGCCGTCCTGGACGATATGACCCGGCGGGGGGTGCCGCCGCTGGTGGTGGGAGGCACCGGCCTCTATCTCAAGGCGCTCCTCGGGGGCCTGTTTGCCCAGGGCGAACCGGCCCCGGGGGTCAGGGACCGGGTGCGCGAGGAGTTGGCGTCCCTGGGGCTGCCCGTCCTGTATGCCCGCCTCATCCACCTGGACCCGGCCACCGCCTCCCGGCTTCACCCCCACGACACCTACCGGATCGTCCGGGCCCTGGAGGTGATGGCCGCCACCGGCAAACCCCTGTCCGAGTTTATCAATGGACACCGCTTTCAGGACGCCCCCTATGAGGTGCTGAAGCTGGGCCTTGAGCTTCCCCGGGAGGAGCTCTACCGCCGGATCGACCTCCGGGTGGAACTCATGCTGGAGGCAGGGTGGCTGGATGAAATTGAAGGGCTGCTCAGCCGCTACCCGCCGACGTTAAAACCCCTGCAGGCCCTGGGTTACCGCCACCTGATCAACTTTCTCACCGGCCGCTGGAGTTGGGACCAGGCCTTGACACTGCTCACCCGGGACACCCGGCGCTACGCCAAGCGCCAGCTTACCTGGTTCGGCTCCGATCCCTACATCCGCTGGTTTCACCCCGACCAGGTGGAGGAGATGGCCGCGGTCCTGGCCGAGTTTTTCGGGTAAGTCTCGCTGCCGGGCCTATCTTCCATTTATCTCCGCTCTTAGGGAGTTAATGATGGTGGCAAGTTATCCTAAAGAGGCGAATCCACCGTTCATTAACTTCCACTCCTATAAGGAGGGTCTGGCTGTCGAGACTATTAATTTATCTGTCTATATGGTTTCGCGTGTAGGGATGTCTATTTTATTAAAAATAAGGACTGTCGATAGCAAATGATATGACCGCAATTCATAGCACATGATTTGTCCGCTTTAGCGGATTTCGGATAATGGCGCCGAGAGGTGGCCAGATGAAGCT
>JAUSOZ010000321.1 GCA_030655955.1 Deltaproteobacteria bacterium | reverse complement strand
TCGACATGCCGCTGAGGTTCACATACTGTTTGCTGAGCCGCAGATTGAACAGCCAGGTATTAGTCGGAATGAGCTGGGTTAATTCTTTGAGAATCGCCAGCTTATCCGGAGATTGGGCGATCTTATGCAAGCTGTCCATCTGCGTGGCCAGGGCCCGGCTCTCCTTCAGGAGGCCCTCGACCTCCTTGGCTTCCTGGCTCAACCCGGCTATCTGCCGGTTGACCCGGAAGAGTTCGACCCGGGTGTGGATAAAAGCGCTGGCCCCCCAGAGGCAGCTAAGGCCCAGAAAGACCAGGAGCAGCATAGTGGTGAAAGAAAACCGCCCCAGCCGGATAGCCGCCCTCGCCGCCGGGGGCAGGAGATTGACCCCCAGGGCCGTGGGTCCGAAGCAGGAAAGGCCGGCGCCCACCGCCGGCAGGACCTCGCCCAGGTTCATCTCCGGGGCGAGACCCGGGACGGGCAGGTGACTGGGATAGATCACCTCCAGTTCATGCTTCTTGAGGGGCCCGACCTTGAAATCAGCCCCGCCGGGGCCATAGATACCCAACGCCTGGGGTTGCGGCCGCTCTGCCGCCAGGCCATCGACCTGGGCCAGGATAGCCCGGGATAAGTCCTGGCCCTGGAGGTTACGGGCCTGGGCGAAGGCTTTCACCTTGGCGCCCTGAATATGGGTCAGCTCAAAGGAGTTGTCCGAAAGGAGCAGCAGTAGCCAGGAAGGCGGCAGGGGCCTGGCTGACAGGGCAAAGACCTTGGCGGCCGCCACCGGCGCCAACTCAACCGCGACGGGTTTCAGCGTGGCCTCCGTGAGCAGACGCAGGCACATCTCGACCTGATCCCGGGGCACGGCCATCAACATGAGGCGGATTTCGGTTTCCGTTTCGCCCAGCACCTGAAAACCATATAAGAGGTTGTCGGCAGGCAAGGGCAGAAACCGGTCCAGTTCATAAGTCACCACCTGGGCCAGATTTTCCGCCGCCGCCCGGGGCAGGGAGGCCTGGCGGAAGAAGGCCAGGTGAGGGGAGACCGCCAGGCTTATGGGGCATGACTCCAGACCCCAGGCCGACACGGTTTCTGGCAGGACGAGGCCCAACTCTTCCATCTTCCCGGGTGCAAAAGGATAGGTGGCCCAACGTCCCACCTGGATTCCCGACAGGCTCTTGCGGACCTGGACCAGCGTCAGCCCCTCTCCTCCCAGATAGGCGCCCAGGCCGTCCATGCCGGTCAGCGCCGAGGCCCTCAGGGCATCCCACCACTGGCTCACGTTAGCCCGCATATCCCAATTCCATTTTAGATTGAGGTTCATCCCGGAAACCCGCCATACCAGGAGATAAACGCCCAGGGAACCGGCTGGTTTGTGTTTAAGCGCACGGTGGCCCGGATCGTTTGACGGCCGCTATTTTTCTTTACCATACCCGTGGAGATAATCGTAAAAAAAGAGGAGGACCGGAAAGACATTTGTGCGCCCTGGCCCAACACCGGATTCACACCTGTCTGGGCAATCTCTTGAAAATTTCGCAACGGCATCGCCTGCCGGGTCGCGATGATATTCAAGGCGTTATCCCGGGCAAACCCCATGGCCAGCAACACCTCCAAAGGGGCCGTATTGAGGTTGATCCCGCCTCCGGTAGAGTGAACTGTCAACCACCGGCTCAGTTGGGGAATCAAGGGGCTGGCCTCGAAACCGCGCACCCAGGCGAGTTCTTCCACCGTCTCGAACTTACCATTCTTGGCGACATAAGGGGGGTCCAGGCCCAGGTAATAAGCGTTTTTGGCCCCGTAAAGACGCGGGTAGCTATCCCGCGTGCGCCAGTCCTGAATGGAATCCACCATGGTGCGGACCTGGGGTTCCGGAAGGCCCAACACGGTAAAAAAGTTGTGCAGCAGCGGCTCAGAGGCCTGGTTGAGGCTGATCTTGCCGCCTTCGTCGCCTATTCTAATCTCCGCCATGCCATCCGGCAGTTCCAGCACATGGGGCTGCTGGTCTCCCTGCCAGAGGGCGCTGGAGTCCCCCTGGATCTGGGGGGTAACGGAGTTCATCCCGCTCAGCTCCGCAGTCTTGGCGGTCACCAGTTTCCCCAGGGCATAATAAATCCCTGCCTCGGCCAGCCGTTGACATTTATGGGCTTCCCCGAAGTTGCTGGCCAGCTTGAGTTCGGTACGCCATTCCTGGGCCCAGCTCAACACCAGAACGCTGATCAGCGTCAGGATCAGGATGACCAGAAGGAGCACCGCGCCTTCCTCCCTGGCGGTTACGGCCTTGGAATTAGAAAGATCTGGCGTCATTCCTATAATCCGATACATGCAGGTGGATAAACCAGACCAGGGGCGCTTGCCCTTTCTGGGTAAGATAGACCCTGATCCACTGGGGTAAACCCCTGGCCTTGACGGCATCCCAGGTCTCATATTCCTCACTGCCCTGGCCATAAGTAAAACGGAGGGAGGTCAGATTCCCCAAGATTATCTGCCTGACTTCCACTCCTTCCGGGTCCCGGAACCAGTTGACGTTCTTGGTTTGTTCTACGGCCAGCACCAGTTGGTTCGACTCATCCGTGCCCGCCAACACCCGCCAGTGATAAATACCGCCCATATTGTGAGCTTCCATGGGCACCGGGGTAAAAAACCGCATTTCGGTGGCATTACCGATAAAGTAGCGGCGCTGGTCAAGAGAACCGGTGACGACGGAAGAAAGGGAGCGCGCCAGGATGGTCTGTCCCACCCGAAGTTCCTGGACCTGCTCGGCGGCCGCCTGCCCGTGCTGCATAGCCTTGAGGCTGAGACTGAGGGCAGAGTAGGCGACCAATGACAGCAGGGCGGTGAGCCCCAGAGCGATCATCAGCTCCAGCAAGGTAAAACCGGCACTATCGGCAGATTTTCCCGTCTGAGCCATGTATCACATTGCCTTCTGAGCCACGGTCCTGATGGTCTGGAGTTCCAGGGTCTTGTGCCGGCCCCACTCCTGCCAGGTCACCGTCACCTGGATCAGGGAGCACAGGATCCGCTTGTCGGCGAAAGGGTCAGCTAACTCGTACTGGGGCGTGACCTGCACCACATAATCATACCGGCCGTCCCGCCCCTGGGTGGTCCCCCTCGCCAGGGAGTTGATCTCACAGTTTTCCTGCAAGATCTTTTCGGCCACCAGCACCGCCTGGGTGTGGCCCCAGGAAGCTCCCTGGGCCCGCAAGGCCGAGGTCAAAACCTGGAGGAGAACCACTAACACCATACCCATGATGGCGGTGGCCACCAGAACTTCCAGGAGACTGAAACCCTCAGCTCCACGGGGCCGGGGAGCCGGAGGCGCCGGAGTCTGAAGCGGGCTCAAGGTGAATATTGTTCGTGCCATGGTCTAGTTAACGGGGCTCCTCAAGGAGACCTTGCCGGTTATGGGTTTCACTTCCAGGAGGTACCGGCGTCCGGTGGGCTCCACCAGCGCCAGCGTACCGCCACTGGAACTGCCGTCCCCGTAGAAAGCGATATATCCCTGGCTCTTCTCCGGATTTTGCCATACCAGTCGCGCGTCGTTGAGGCTCACGCCCTTTAAGGCGCCTTCCCGGGTTGATCCTTCCAGCCGATAGCGGCCGGTCTTGAGGCTGAGAAACAGCCGCACCCTAAGTCCCCTGGTGACCGCTTCGCTCCTGGCGGTTCTGATGGTGGTGATAAACTCCCGCAAGGTGGCGCGGTTCGATTCCCGCTCCCAACTGTGGAGCAGGCCGGGGAGCACCAGACCCAGGAGGAGACCCATCAGGCCCAGTACCGCCATAAGCTCCAGCAGGGTAAACCCGGCCTGGGCCCGGTGGGTGTCCCCGCTGGCCCCCGGTCTCAGGGAGCTCGCAAAAATCTTCGCCAGTTTCATCCGGGGGTCACCATTGCCAGCCGCACCGCAGCCCCTGAA
This sequence comes from Deltaproteobacteria bacterium, assembly GCA_030655955.1. Classification (GTDB taxonomy): domain Bacteria; phylum Desulfobacterota; class Desulfobaccia; order Desulfobaccales; family 0-14-0-80-60-11; genus 0-14-0-80-60-11. The sequence goes on along the minus strand of JAUSOZ010000321.1, from coordinate 175 downwards.
ATTGGGGGAACCAAGCACATTAAACCACCATAGCCGTTTGGGGCCACCTCCCATCATGAAATTCCTTGTCGGGGCGGTTCGCGACCCGCCCCTACGGGTGGCCTTGCACGTTAAAATCCTCAGGGGGTGGTTTGCCAGTTCGTGATGTCCTGGTTTTCTCCTTCGCCCCCTTCGG
>JAUSOZ010000320.1 GCA_030655955.1 Deltaproteobacteria bacterium | reverse complement strand
TTGCGCTTCCATCAGTGCCCCTTCAGGTCAAGTGAGATTAAGGACCGGCGCAGTGGATCTCCCGCCAGGCGCCTTCCCCGGTCCGGCCAACTCCAGAAATTTTGGACGTACTGCATCATTGATATCCTAAGCAATGGTCGTTCCAACCCCGCCTGTCCGCCTCACTCCAGATAACTGTTTGAATAATTGAGGGAAAACCGCCAAGACCCCAGGACTGGGAGCCCTGCGGCCGTCTGCATCTGTCAACATTTTTTACAGGGTGTAAAGGGGCGGTCACATCGGCAACTCTTTTTGTTATAATTAATCGCATCCTAATGGCAGTATTGGAATGATGTCAAGAGAAGATCGGGCTATCAGGCAGTGCACCGATTCCCCTTGAATCTCCCGGCACTCTGGGCTAAAGTGTGCAGAGACGGTAACTTTTCGGTCCCGGGGGTTGACCCGGCCGCACCTTTTGAAAGCGAGATGTCCATGAAGCATTACGAAGACCCCAAGTGGGCCCAAAGCATGAAGTTGAGCCTCGACCACAATTATGCCATGGCAGAGTTCCTGGGCGACAGTGGTCTTACCGAAATGGACCTGCAAGGATTAGCTCCCCGGCTGCGGGCGTTTCATCAGTCCCTGGCCAGCCAAAGGGAGGGCGGCCAGCTGGGTTTCATGGAGTTGCCCTATCAGACCGAGGTCGTCAAAGAGGTCCGTAAGGTTGCCAAACCGCTGCTGGAGTGGTGCTGGGATTTGGTGGTGCTGGGAATCGGGGGCTCCGCCCTGGGAGCCCGGGCCCTGCATCAGGCCTTGTGCCACCCCCAACACAACAAGTTCCCCATGGCCCGCCGCCAGCTGAAGCTCGGACTCTGGGTAGCCGACAACGTTGACCCCGACTACCTGTACGGCCTGCTGGACGGCCTGGATATGCGCCGCACCGCCTTCAACGTCATCAGCAAATCCGGCAATACCGCCGAAACTCTGGCCCAGTTCCTGTGGATGTACAAGCTGTTAAAGGGACGGGTGGGGGAGGCCAAGGCCCGGGAGCGCCTCATTATCACTACCGACCCGGAAAAGGGGCCGCTCCGGAGCCTGGCGGCTAAAGAGCGCCTGGCTTCCCTGGCCGTTCCCCCCAACGTCGGGGGCCGCTTCTCGGTGCTCTCCGCCGTGGGGCTCTTGCCTGCCGTGTTGGCCGGCATTGAGGTGGAGGAACTCCTGGCCGGGGCCCGGTTCATGGATCAGCGCCTCAAAGACGCCGATGTCGACCACAATCCGGCCTACCGCCTGGCCGCGCTCTTCTATCTCTTTGCTACGGCCAAAGCCCGGCCCACCCTGGTGTTCATGCCCTACGCCAGCAGCCTGGCCGGGATGGCGGATTGGTTCTGCCAACTCTGGGCCGAAAGCCTGGGAAAGGCCCATGATCTTGAGGGCAACGCCGTTAATGTCGGCAGCACCCCGATCCGGGCCATGGGAACCACCGATCAGCATTCCCAATTGCAGCTTTACATGGAAGGGCCTCCCGACAAGCTGATCACCTTTCTGGCCGTGGATAAGTTCAAGCACCAGCTGGAAATCCCGGATCTGTATCCCGACCAGGAGGCCCTGAGCTACCTGGGAGGGCACTCCGTCAATGAGCTGCTCCAGGTCGAGCGGCAGGCCACCGCCTTTAATCTCATGAAGGCCGGCCGGCCCAACCTGACCTTGCACCTGCCGGAGATCAATCCCTTTACCATCGGGCAGTTGATCTACCTCCTGGAAGTAGTGACGGTGGCGGCAGCTTCCCTCTTCGGGGTCAACGCCTTCGACCAGCCGGGAGTGGAGGGGGGCAAACAAACTACCTATGGCCTGATGGGTCGGCGGGGGTTCGAAAACTATCAGCGGGAATTTGCCGAAGCCCCGCCGGCTTTGGAGAAATATCGGATTGCCTGAACTATCATGAAGCGTCTGAAACTCACGAGCTCCTGGTGGCGTCCGGGGAAAGACCTGGACACCTTCGGCCTGGTTAAATTTTTCTCTTTGCCCGGGTTTGTGGTTATTCTGGTGTTTACCGTCATCCTGACGGTGCTCCTGACCCTCCGGGCCCAGCAGATGGCCCTGAAGAAAAATGAAGACTACCTGATCCTGCTGGCCTCCAACCTGAACCACCAGATCTATCAGCAATTCGTCCTGCCCACCGCTTTTGAGAAGGGCGGACGCATCACCTTGTCGGACCCGGAGCAATCCCAGCGTCTCGACACGGTGGTCCGTACCACCATCCATGGCTTTCACGTGGAGCAACTGAACCAATATGATCAGGAGGGGGTGTTCTCCTATAGCACCGCCCAATTGCCCCTGGGGAAAAAATGCAACGATGTCGTGGGGGTGCAGAGGGCCCTGGCCGGGGAAAACTACTTCGAGTTACCCGGCTACAGCAACCTCTGGAGCATCATCTGGCCTGGCAGTTACCAGCATCAGAGCCTCAAGGCTTTCATCCCCTTCCGGCTGGAGGACAAGCTCATCCCCCAGACCGGCCCGGTGGTGGGCGTCATTGAGATTGACCAGAATATCTCCGGGGACCTGGCCGAAATCGCCAACTTCCGGCTGATCATTTTGATCACCCTGGTGGTGATCATGGGCCTGTTATTTCTGGTCTTGCGGCAAATCGTCAAAAAAGCCGGGACCATCCTGGAGCGGCGCCAGGAGGAGCAGCGGCGCCTGGAAGCCCAGCTCCACCAGTCGGAGCGCCTGGCGGCCCTGGGTGAGATGACCGCCGGGGTTGCCCACGAGGTCCGCAATCCCCTGGGGATCATCAGTTCCACCGCCGAGCTGCTGCAAGCCCGGTTGGCCCGCTATGAACCCAAAAATCGCCTGGCCCAGATCATCGTGGAAGAGTCCAACCGCCTCAATGAGAAAGTCACGGAATTTTTGGATTTCGCCCGGCCCCGGGTCCCCAACCTCCGCCCCTGCGATCTGGAGGTGACCTTAAACCGGAGCCTGGAATTGCTGGCCCCGGAGATCGACCGCCTGGGCATCGAGGTCACCCGGGAATATCAGCTTAACGGCCAGCCCCTCATGGTTGACCAGGATCTCTTGTACCAGGCCTTCTTGAATATTCTCCTGAATGCCATCCAGGCTATGCCCCAAGGCGGCCACCTGACCGTGTCCATTATGCCCGGGCCTCAGGGCCGGGGGGGAGAAATCCGCTTCCAGGATGATGGCGAAGGCATTGAGCCCGAGGCCTTGAATAAGATCCTCAACCCCTTTTTCACCACCAAGGAAAAAGGCAGCGGCCTGGGACTGCCCATCGTCAAAAGCATCATCCAAGCGCATCAGGGAAGCCTGGAGATCAGCAGCGCCCCGGACACCGGCACCACGATCACCATCACTCTCCCCGCCTTGGCGCTGCAAAAAGTAAGTTAACGATTGCGGCCATGGACGGTTTTATGTCCGGCCCCTTGATAAGCGAGTCCAGACCACCATGGATACCATTTTAGTCGTTGACGACGAAAGCAATTATCTC
>JAUSOZ010000022.1 GCA_030655955.1 Deltaproteobacteria bacterium | reverse complement strand
ATGATAGCTCGGGAAAGAGCTTCCGGCGCCGGTCAAGGGAAAAAAATCCTGACCTGCGGCCAATTAAGCGCTATAATTTAAAGCATATTCAATCAGGTGGAAAATATAGTGCCGGGCCAGATCAATTACCTGCGAATCTCCATCACCGACCGCTGCAATCTCCGCTGCTTCTACTGCACCCCCTGGGGGGGCTGGGATAAGCTACCGGCCCCGGAAATCCTGCGCTACGAAGAGCTGCTGCGCCTGGCCGGGGTGGCCGCCGGGGTGGGCATCCGTAAGCTCCGGGTCACCGGCGGCGAGCCCCTGGTACGCCGGGGGGCGGTGGAATTTATCCGCGGCCTGCACCAGGTTCCCGGAATCGAGGAAGTCTGCCTCACCACCAACGGCGTGCGCCTGGCGGAACTGGCCCCGGACCTCCTGGCTACCGGCTTGCGCCACCTCAACCTCAGCCTGGACAGCCTGCGCCGGGACCGTTACCGGGAGCTTACCGGCGCCGACCACTTCAAAGACGTCATGGCCGGCCTCGAGCGGGCTGCGGCCCTGGGTTTTAGCCCCATCAAGATCAACTGCGTGGTCCTGAAAGACTTAAACGACGACGAACTCCTGGACTTTGCCCGCCTGACCCAAGACCACCCCTTCCAGGTGCGCTTCATCGAATTCATGCCCACGGTGGATGAGGCGCGCTGGCGCCGCCACTTCCTGCCCATGGCCGAGATCCGCCGGCGGCTGGTGGGGCTGGGTCCCCTGGACGCGGTCACCGCCACGGCCACCGCCGGCCCGGCCCGGACTTTCAGGGTCCCCGGGTTCCGGGGGGAGTTGGGCTTCATCAGTTCCGTCAGCGACCACCACTGCCCCACCTGCAACCGTCTGCGCCTCACCGCGGCCGGTTGGCTGCGGCCATGCCTCTTTGCCTCGCCGGAACTGGATATCAAGGGGCCGCTGCGTCAGGGCGCTTCCGACGAGGTCCTGGCCCAGCTCTTCCGGGAAGCCATCCGCATGAAAGGCTGCGGTTCTCTGACACCCCTGGCCTCTCCCTGGCCACCCCCGTCCATGGTCAGCATCGGCGGCTGATCTCCGCCGGTGATTATACGTATTCTTAGGCTCAAACCCTCTTTCAAAATTAACGTTTTCCCTGGTATACTGGTATAACCATATATAATGAAACCATAAATACTTTGGAGCAGCCCGCATGAAACTGAGTATTGTTATCCCGATTTACAACGAGAAAGCCACCCTGGAGGAGATCTTTCGCCTGGTACAGGCGACGCCTTACGACAAAGAGATCATCGCGGTGGATGACGCCTCTAAGGATGGCTCCCGGGAAATCCTGGCCCGGCTGGCCCAGCAACATGACAACGTCAGGGCCTTTTACCATGAGATCAACCAGGGGAAAGGTGCGGCCTTGCGCACCGGTTTCGCCCAGGTGACCGGGGACGTGGTCATCATCCAGGACGCCGACCTGGAGTACCGCCCCGATGATTACCCTTTTTTACTGGAGCCCATCGAACAGAACGTGGCCGACGTGGTCTACGGCAGCCGGATGGTGGGCGGCCGGCCCCACCGCGTCCTGTTCTTCTGGCACTACATGGGCAACCGGGCGGTGACCACGCTGTCCAACATGTTCACCAACCTGAATCTGTCCGACATGGAGGTGGGGTACAAGGTATTCAAGGCCGAGGTGCTTAAGGGGATCGACATCAAGAGCGGCCGCTTCGGGGTAGAGCCCGAACTCACCGCCAAGATCGCCAAAAAGGGCTGGCGCATCTACGAGGTGCCCATCCAATACCATGGCCGGGACTACGCCGCCGGAAAGAAAATAACCTGGCGGGACGGCATCGCCGCCATCTATCACATTATCCGGTTTAAATTCTCGGATTAAACCTACGGGGCGCCCGGGGCAACCCGCCACCAGGCTCAGTTCAGGTCTGGATCAGGTCATGTCCCCGCTTGCGCCTGACTGCTCTTCAGTACTATGATCCCGGCTAAAACGTGGCGATTCTGGTTGGTGGGGCTCATCCTCGGTCTTTGGGGGCTCCAGGTCCTGTGGTTGATCTGGCATTTTGGGCCGGAGGCGGCGGACCTGGCCCAGCGAGCCGCCCGCGGGAGTTGGGGGGGCGCCATCCGGCAGGAAGCCCCGCTCTACCGCTGGGCCACCGCCTTAGAGGCCGTCATCCCCGAGTCCGCTACCTACGTCTTTTTGGATGATTACGCCGCCGGCAAAGAAATCGAGGTCCGTTACTATTTGGCTCCCCGGCGCCACATCCTCTGGTCCCCCGAGGTTCCCGCCAGCTTCCTGTTTTATGCCCTGCACCAGGAGCACGCTGCCTTTCTCCTCATCAGGGAATCCCCAAAGCCACTGGGGCCCGGGGCCCAGGCCGCCATGCACTCCCCCGCCTTCCAGCCGGTAAATCTCCCGGGCCCGGGACTGGTCTTCCGGGTGGATGCCAGCCGCTTGCGCTGGGGTTTTTATGATTGACACGGGGATCACGTTACTGCGTCTGCTGCTGGGGCTGGGAGCCATCTTCTTCCTGGGTTATGCGCTGCTCACCCTCCTGGTCCCTCGCCCCCGGGATTTCAGCTGCCTGGAGCGGGCCGCCTTCAGCTTCGGGGTCGGCGCCCTGGCCCTCACCCTCTGGATGCTGGCCCTGACCTGGCGGGGGGTGCCGTTCGGCCTGGCATGGATTTTAGGGCCGCCCCTGGCCCTGGCCGCCGCCCTGCTTCTGACCCCCCGGGGCCGCCGGGCCGTCCGGGAGGATCTGCGGGCCTTCCAGGTTCGCCCCCGGATTGCCTTTCATGGCTGGGACTGGCTCTTTCTGGGGCTGCTGACCATGGTGTTCCTCTATGCCCTGCCCCGGGCGGCGCTCTACCCCATGTGGGCCTGGGATGCCGTCGCCACCTGGGGCTGCAAGGCCAGGATCTTCTATGACACCAAGGGCCTGGATCTGGTCTGCATTGACGCCCACAACTATTATCCTAACCTGATCCCCCTGCTCCTGAGCTATCTTTACTTCGCCATCGGCCAGGTAAACGACTACCTGGTCAAGGCCATTTTCCCCCTCTGGGGCGCGCTGCTCTTGGGCCTGCTCTATTCTCTATCGACCCGCTTGGGCCTGAGCCGCAGGTCCGCCCTGGGCCTGACCGCGTTTCTGGCCCTGAACGGCACCGTTTTCATCGTCCACCTGTACATCGCCTACGCCGATCTGCCCCTGGCCTTCTTTACCCTGGGAGGTGCAGCGCTGCTCTACCTCTGGCTGGCCGACGCCGCCCCCCGGGGCAGCCTGACCCTGGCGGCCTGCTTTCTGGCGTCCATGGCCTGGTGCAAGTATGAAGGCCCGCCCCTGGCCGCCACCCTGATCCTGGCGGCAGCGCTGACCCTGGTCTGGCTGCGCCCGGCGCACTGGGTCCGCCGCCTGGGACAGTTGATCGTTCCTCTGGCCGGACTGGTCGTCGGCTACCTCCCCTGGCGGCTCTTCACCGTCCAGCAAAAACTGGAAATCGGCGCCGACCACATCCAGAGCTTTTATCCCCACCAGATGGTGCAGGCCATCTACTACCTCCTGGCCGGGCTGGTGCAACCCTTTTACTTCGGTTTCCTCTGGCCGGCCCTGGCCCTGGCCCTCTTCTGTGCCGGTAAGCGCCTGTGGCGCTCCCCCATGCTCTTCCTGGCCCTCTTTGTGGGGGGGAACCTGTTGGCCATCATCCTGGCCTACGCCGTGGCGCCCACCGCCGCGGCGGAGTTCCCCGCTTATGTCCGGGCCACCCTGGACCGGCTGCTCCTCCACCTGACCCCGGTAGCCGCCCTGCTCCTGGCCCTGGGCCTCAAGGACCTGGAGCCCGCGCCGGCCGGCGACCCGGGGAGAGAAAACCAGGGTCTAACGGACATTTTCACTCCGCGGCCGGAAATTTGAAGATAAATGGATTTTTTCAGAAAATTTTATGCTACGCTTTAGGTAAGTTGAGTAGCTGGCGCTCAGCCGATTTTTTTTGTGGTTAGGCTCGGGAAAAGAAGAGTACATCCCGATTTTAGCCAGGCGCCGCCCAGGATGGCGCATAATTTCACAGAAAACAGAGTTTTTCTATCTTCTCAGTTTGGAGGCCTAGTTATGCGTAGGGTAAGAAATTTGTTGGTCATTGGGATTTTCCTTATGGCGTCGGCTTGTGCGGATACCGGGCAAGTCAAGTCATTGCCGGATAACCCTGAAAATCGGACCGCCGCGGCAGAGCGTTACCTGAAGGCCATGCCGCCCAAGGATATGCTGCAAAGCTTGGCTACCAGGGTATCGCCGAACCTGCCGGAAAAAGACCGTAAAGCATTTGTGGAGGTTATGCAAAGCGCCGATCTTGAGAAAGCCGCGGACCGCATCACCAGGGAAGGCCTGGTGAAGAATTTTACCGTCGGCGAGTTAAATGCCATGACAGCTTTTTACGGCTCCCCGGAAGGGCAAAGCGCCTCCAAAAAATTCGGTCCTTACATGATGGGAGTCATGCCCCAGATTCAACAGGAAGTTAAAAAGGCCATGGACGAAAAGCAGAAGCAATCAGGAGCCCAAGGCCCACCGGAAACCAAAGGCAAACCAGAAGCGGCTGCCCCCAAGGCGCCAGCAGCTCCAAAGGCAGCCCCACCGGCTGCTAAGCCGGCTGCACCGCTGGTAGCTCCCAAGGCACCGGCAACCCCCCAGGCAGCGCCAGCCCCAAAGGAACCGGCCGCCCCCAAAGCCCCGGTAGCCCCAACGGCACCGCCAGCCCCGCAGGCACCGAAAGAAGCGCCAAGTAAGTAATAAGCCCGACGCGGCCCGGAAACCCTGGGCCCAACGTCAGGCCAGAGTTGTTTTATTTCCACGGCCCCCGGCTAGTGCCGGGGGCCGTGCCTCGCTCCGGCGCCAGGGCCAGACCGAAAGCCCCGTAACCCCAAATTTCTCCCAAGGCGCCAATCACCTGATTTCCCGTCAGGATCTATTTCTGACCTTGACAGGAAATTTCTCCCCGCTCCCCTAAGGCCCCTTTAATCTCAAAAGTCGGCCCTAAAAACTGCTCGATAACCCAGACGTTGGTGAGCAGATGCGAGGTGACGGCCTCGGTGGTGAAACTGGAGGGCCCCTGGGCCAGGGCCAGGTAGATGAGGATTTGGTCGGCCAGGTGGCGGTCGACGGCGGCGCCGCGGGCCCGGAAGGCCAGGTAGGCCTCCAGCGCTTCGTCCGCCACCTGTTCGGCGGGTTTGCCCCGCACCCCCAGGGCGGTGAAGCCCGCCTGCGGCCCCCAGATAAAGACCAGGCTGCCCG
>JAUSOZ010000319.1 GCA_030655955.1 Deltaproteobacteria bacterium | reverse complement strand
GCGAGGGCGCCTACGCTACATTTTGATGCAGAAAGATAGCGATAGAAACTTTCGCAGAGGTCTCAAGAAGGTATGGCAGAGGTCGACTGGCAGTCCCCCACTCCCGGGTAGAGGCCAAGGACGGGCCAGACCCCCGGGAGTGAGGTGGTCTAATGCATAGAGGTTAGTTCTGCACCACGGTGGCCTTGACAATGGTTACCGGCTCCTGGGGCACATTCTCATAAGAACTCCGCGTGGTGGTGGGCACCGCCTTGATTTTATCCACTACGTCCTTGCCCTTGACTACCTTGGCGAACACCGCGTAACCCCATCCCTGGGGCGTCTTGGCAGTGTGGTTGAGAAAGGTGTTGTTGACCGTGCTGATGAAGAACTGGGCCGTGGCCGAATTCGGGTCGCCGGTCCGGGCCATGGCGACGGTATAGGCGTCATTGGTCAGGCCGTTGTCGGCTTCGTTCTTGATGGGGGCCCGGGTCGGCTTCTTGTTCAGCTTGGCATCCAGACCGCCACCCTGGATCATGAACCCGCTGATGACCCGGTGAAAAATAGTGCCGTCAAAAAATCCGGCTTTGACGTACTCCAGAAAATTGGCCACCGTAGCCGGAGCCTTGTCCGGATACAACTCCAGGGTGATGTCCCCCATACTCGTTTCCAGTTTGACCAACGGATGACTCCTTTCTGCCCGGGCGCTCGCCCCGGCTCCCAAAATTAAGCCTGCCATGAGGCCGACGGCCAGGATCAGCATGCCGCGCCTCCCACCCAGTCTCACTTTCATGCCGCTCCCTCCCTGTTGATTGAGTTCCTCGACGTTATGGATATTGGACCCCGATCATAGCTTATTCCAGTTTAGCAAATCTTCCCCCACGGCGTAAAGGAAAACCATTTGTAATCGCAAGGAGTTTGCAGCGGATGGCGTGTGGGCTCTGGCTCAAGGGCGGACACATGGGTCCGCCCCTACAGAAAAATTGCTGTGTCTGCGACTTGGCATCAACCGGCGGCGCCCTTTAATAGACCTGACGCCCCGGCATCCGGGCCCACTCGGCCAGGAGCTGCCGGCATGCATCGGCGAGAAAGCCCGAGTAAATGGCCACCGGGCTCCGGCCCAGTTCCTGCATCTGCCGGCTGCCGAGGGTGAGTTCATTGAAGCCCAGCTGCGCCACCTCAGCGATGGCGGTGCCATAGATGAGCTGGCCGATGCGGGCCCAGTGAATCGCCGCAAAGCACATGGGGCAGGGTTCGGTGGTGGAGTAGATCTCGCAGCCGGACAGGTCGTAGCTCTGAAGCTTGCGGGCTGCCAGGCGGATGGCATTTATTTCCCCGTGGCAGGTAGGGTCGAGGTCTTTGAGCACCGTGTTATGGGCCACGGCCAGGACTTCATCCCCACGCACCAGGCAGGCCCCAAAAGGGCCGCCGTCCATCGCCGACAGGTTCTCCCGGGCCGCATCAATGGCCCGGCGCATGAAAACCGGGTTAGGCTTGAAGCAGTTAGATGGCACCCGGATTCCTCCCATACGAAGTTGGGGCATCGGCTCATACTGAGTTGGGGGCAAAGACCTATTGTCTGTAGCCGCAGGCTTTACCGTGAAGGTCACACCTTAGGGGCGAGCCACCGGTTCCCCTGACCTGCCCCAGTAATTCTACCAAGTTTTAAGTGAGGATGGAGGTCAAGTCAAGCCAGAGATGATCTTTGTGTACCCACTTTAGCCTGGTGGAGATCCCCGACCGGGTTCATGTGGACTCACCGGTAAACTTTTCCCTTCTCCCCTCACACTTTTTCGCATAATTCGCTTTTTTCGTAGCCTAAGACAGTGACTTCCTGCCCCAGGATAGCCCTTCCCTACACCCCAAATCCCGATAATTTTAGGCCAGGGGGGGAATAGTGTGGGAAATTAA
>JAUSOZ010000318.1 GCA_030655955.1 Deltaproteobacteria bacterium | reverse complement strand
GCACGACTCATTTTAACTAACGGAGATTATCTCAATGAAAAAAAATATTGTGTTCCTGATGTGCTTTCTCATGGCAATAGTTTGGACTGCGGGTTGTACATGTCCGGGACCCCGCGTGGCCGCGGCGCCTGTCCCCGTGGTGGAACCCGCCCCCTACGTGCCAGCCCCGGCGCCAGTTGTCCAACCTGCGCCGGTGGAGGAGCCTGCTCCTTCGAAGAAGCTGAAGAAACGCGTCACCTATTAAAGCCCCGGTCTGCTATTTTACGGGGGAATCCCGGTTGAGAAAGCCAATGGTGGAATGAACCGGGCCAGGTAGGAACTTCCTGCTGACTTGTGGCGATGTGAATTAAGAAATTATAACTTTATCCACATTGCCACAAGGAGGTAGGATTGTCACGGAAGGGGACCCCCGTTCGAGGACACTTTCCTCCATTACCTCTGATAGAAAAGGTAATGAACCCATCCCACTAAATTCCCGATATCCCGGCACCCTATAACCCACCCAGTTCAATCACTCGACCAGGAGTATATGGATTTTCTTCCCACCCTTGGCGCGAGTTTTATTCCGCAGAATTGACGGGACGTTTCCAGTCAGAAGGTTGAAGAAATTAAGCTTAACCGAAAATTCTGTGGATGATTCGAGGTCGAGGGGTCAGGTCTGACCTCCATGCGAACTCCGGTCTTGAAATCGGTTCGGAGCATTATTATGTTAGTAAGAGACGGCTTTTTAATAAGCTTGATCAATAGGAAAAGCGCGGATGAAAAAATATATTTGGCTGTTTTCAGTATTATTGCTGACTAATATTCTTATTTCTCCCGCGCTCGCGTCAGACACCTTCGAGGAGGACACAAAAGTAATTTATATTGATCAACTCAAGCAAGTGGGCTCAGCTTATGAAGGGGGGAAAAAGGTCATGGAGTTTCCGGTGCTGACCGGCGACGCCGAAACTACCACCGATCCGGGCACTTATCTGGTGCGGGTGAAAGATGAAAACTATTATTCGCGGAAATACCAGACCCCCATGCCTTACTCTCTATTTTTCAATTATACAACGAGAGCCGCGATTCACGAAGGACTTGTCCCGCCGCCCAAGAAGAAAATAAGTTTAGCCACCCATGGTTGCGTGCACGTGGAGGAGCCCTACATGAAGCGGTTATATGATTGGACGGAGGCAGGCAGAACCCTGGTGATTATCATGGGCCGGAGAACGGAGGATTAAAGCTTGTTATCAGTTTCCGGTTTGTCGGTTTTCGCTTGAAGGACCCGCCGGCAAAATCCCCAACTAAAGGTTACTATATCCCTCCCTGCGGGGAAAATTATCCACTATTTAAGGTTACTGCTTCTACAATAAGAGGGGTGGGGGCCGCCGCCCCCGAAAAATCAAGATTGCGAGGATAATGATGCGTGTCGGAAGGGTTGGGCTCATCATGATATTGTTTCTGCTGGGCCTGGCGCCGGCCGCACTCGCCGCCGCCCCGGCCACGATTGCCGCCGCGCCGGACATCCGGGAAAACCTGGAATATCAGATCAGCCTGGGCCCGTGGTCGGATGTGGCCCGGGTGCACCTGGTTTTCAAGGAAGTGAAGCCGGGGCGTTACCTGGCGGAGTTTTCCGGCGCCGCCCAGGGGATGTGGAAGTTGTTGAGCCGGTGGCTGCCCGAACGTTACCAGACTGAGATGGTCTACCGGGATGGACGGCTGCAACCCATGGTGTATCGTGAAGAATTCCAGGAGGGCGGACAAAAAATCCTGAAGGAGTACCGTTTCGACTATGACCATAGCCGGCTGACCCTTTGGCGCCAGGTGGATGGCGGCGAGAAAATCAAGGAATGGGAAGTTCCCTTGACCGGCCCGGTCTACGATCTCTTGAGCCTGTTTTATAACGTCCGGTTAGACGCCCTGGGACCGGCCCCCGGCGGCGCCAGCCTGCGGGTAATGATGATGCCGGACCCCAAACCCAAGGAGTTGGTCTTTTGCATCGGCAGCACCACCGACCAGGGGCTTGAGGTAATGGTGAACAGTTGCTCGCCGGCCGCGGGTGACGCGGACCAGTATTTTATCTTTCTCAACCCGGAACGGGTCCCCACCCTGGCCTGGACCCGGGTAACCCTTTTTGGCAAGCTCGCGGGGCGCCTGGTAAACCCCGGCGGGATCAGGAAGGAGGGGTTGTTGGGCCAGCCCGCCGCCGTTTCTCCCGTCCCTAAAGGGCCGCGTTGAGGAACTTAGCCTCCTGAATTGACGTTGTTCCGGGGTTTTTGATTTCCCCTCCGGTTTAGGATATATTTTCTCCCGATGAGACGCCTCAATCCTATTCACGGCCTGACCCTGCTCTTTCTCATCGGGCTGATCTTGGTGGTTCTCTGCTTTCGGGACCAAATTCCTCTTTGGCGGTCACTGCTCTGGCGTTATGCCCTGGGGGCAGGCGTCCTCCTGGTCTTGAAATGGGGCTCCGACCGAGAGGTGGGGGGCCGGGTCGGCAGGTTTATTAATGATTTTTCCCCCATCCTTTATATTATCCTCATCTACCAATCCCTCGGTGATCTGAGCCAGTATCTCCGCCCCGACGTCGATCCCCAGCTGATCCGCATCGATTTCCTCCTCTTTGGCGTCAATCCAACGGTGTGGATGGAGCGCTGGATCTTTCCCTGGCTCACCGGCGTCCTGTCCGTGGCTTATTTAAGTTATTTTTTTCTGCCAGCCAGACTGGTTCATACCCTCTATGTGAAGAATTCCGGGCGGGATTTTGATCTGGCGGTCTTTGTCCTGCTCCTGGTTTGGTACCTGTCTTTCGTCGGCTACATGTTCTTTCCGGCGATTGGCCCGCGCTACACCCTGGCCCACCTCCAGTCGGTTCCCCTCAACGGCGGTTTGATTGCCGATTCCGTGAACCATCTGATAAATTTTGTGGAGGGTAACCAACGGGACTGCATGCCCAGCGGCCACACCGCCATCGCTCTCATCGTGTTATTTCTCTCCTATCGTTACGCCAGGCTGCTGTTCTATCTCTTTTGCCCCATCGTCGGCGCCCTCATCCTCTCCACGGTCTACCTGAGGTATCACTATGTCATCGATCTCTTCGCCGGAGCATTGTTGGCAGCCGGGTGCAGCCTTATCGGCCCGCGCCTTTACCGCTGGTTAAAGGCGGGAGGCGGCCAGGAGAAGAGAGAGGCTGGATGAAACCGGGCCGGCTCCACGAAAAATGGACCGGAAAAAATGAACAAAAGCTCCATTTCGCTATTCAGACATTCATCATAGGAGATCATATTCGGATTTTTCGCTTATCTGAGGATAATTGTCTAATATGGCAAGCTAATCTGCAGGAAGGCTGCGCAATATGGCTGGTATCGCCGTCTTAACACTCTCAGAAGATCGTCAACGCAAACTCATAACCGGCGTCCCTCCAGCAAACGAAACGCCGAAAATTAACCTTTTTGCAGCAGCCTCAATTTATAATTTTCCCGGGAATTCCCGGCTTGGCCCACTGATAAAAAAGAAAACGAGCATGAAGGGGAAACACCCGGATACAGCCGTGGGTTGCCGGATATCCAGGAACTATTCCTTCATGAATAAAATAATCACCGAAAATATTCAGCGCATGATCCATGGGCGCCTGTTCAAATTTACTGGAGTTATGAACTTGATCCATATAATTTACCACGAATTTTTTAAAAGGCGTCGAATTCGAGGTTCCGGAAGAAATTGGATAACAGTATTTCAAATTTCCCCATTCATAAAGGCCGAGATATTGCTGGCGGCGATCTATCAGAATGTACTTTTCATGCTTGGCCGCACCAGATAAAAATTCCGGCAGAATTTTCGGCTCGATTGAATAGTCGAGGGGCACGAACATTTTGTTCTTGTCAGTGCTGATGTTACCGGACCCATTCACGACCAATAGATAGTGCGTTTTATTAATAAGAGCAATCCTGTCCTGAACCATAAGAGACTGTCTCTTTAAAGAAGGTATGGAATGGACAAATGTCATTATGCTTTCACCACTATTCAGCATAACTTCTACGCATGGCACGCCATAAACAATAGTTACCTGTCCTGTCGTCATCCTTCCCTGTTCAGCCAAGTCCTCATAAATAGGATTTTTTTGCTCCATGCCTTGAGCTCGAACTGATGGACTCCAAAGTAACAATGCAATTACTGCACCATTCAACAAAAGTATTGCTTTCATAAAATTCCTCTTATGTTGTAATGGTGCTAATATGAGCCTGTTGCAACAATCTCAAACACTGGGTCACCCTGTTAAGGCTGCGAAATCCGGCCTTCTCTTGGGCGAACGCCGCTTAGGAACCATGACCCCAACAAAAGAAGCAGGACCAATGATAGATGGCTGCTACCGTCCATTTATCATCTGTGCTGCTCATAACGAACCTCTCAATCAAATGCTGATTGTATCACCGACTGGTTTTTTGGGTTAAATTCTGAGGCAAGAATAATATGGGCGTTGCTAACTGCATCTAAATATGCATCCTTACAAAATCCATTCAAGTGGGTTGATATGGATATCTTAGCTCTATCTAAGACCCTGGCGACATGTAAATATTTAGTTCCAAGTGTCAGGTCTAAACTGATCTCGGTTTGATGATTGTCAGCTCATATCTTGGTCATTACAGATGAAGCTCCAAGGTCTTACCACTTTTCAAAAACTTTATAGATCTCGCCTCTTAGGTTGCAGCCCCGACGAATGGCTGGGGCTTCTTCAGACCTTTGATATAACGGTAGCGGTAAGATAGATTGATGCCCGCGTACACCAGACAACCGCGTAGGCTCCGTTCCCAGGGGCTCATGCCAAAAAACCGTCTAAACATGGCGCCGAACGAATAGGTTTGCCGGGTCAAGCGGGCATAGCCACTCAAGAGCTCGTCAGCCGTCATGCTCTTGGGTTGATAAAGGAGGGTGTCAGGAGGATAGCCGCGCAGCCACCAGTCAGGCTCAAACAACCGGCCTTCGCTTAACAGGCGCGTATATAAGCGGGTTCCGGGAAGAGGTTGGAGAATCCGCAGCTGGACACAATCCAGACGACCTTTGACGATAAACTCAAAGGTCTGATCGAACACATCCTTGTTTTCGTAATCGAAGCCAAAAACAAAGGCGCCGAGGATGCTAATACCTTCGCCATGGAATCGGCGCATGGCCTCAATAAAATCGATCTTCAGGTTCTTGATTTTCTTCATCTCATGCTGAGTGTCTTTTTGGACCGATTCGAATCCGAGCAAAAGTCCCTGGCACCCCGAACGCCGCATCAATTTTAGCAGCTCCACATCCTCAGCTAACGACACGGTTCCTTGCCCCATCCATAGCCGCTTCAGGGGGATCATGGCCGTAAAAAGCTTTTTCCCGACCTCCCGGTTCAGTCCCAGGGCGTCATCGACAAAGAAGAACTGAGAGGCATCAAGAGACTCGATCTCGGCAATCACCTCTTGAGGCGGCCGGACTCGATATTGCTGCCCCGAGGTCTGGGCGCTGCAACAGAATTCGCAATCGTACGGACAGCCTCGGGAGGCCTCGATGCCGATATGGAGAGAAGCGGAACCCCGATGTTTGGGTCTGGGGAAGAGATCCCGCCGTGGGGTTGGCAGGCTGGCAAGATCGGTCTTTTTATCGGCGCGATAGATTCTTTGCATCTGCCCCGAGGCGGCATCAGATACCACCCGTGGCCAGACACCCTCCGCTTCTCCCACGACGACGGCGTCTGCATGTCTTAGTGCTTCCTCAGGCAATAGGGTGGGGTGTATGCCTCCCATCACCACCTTCACCCCTTTTTGGCGATAGGTGTCGGCGATATGATAGGCCCTGGGCACCAGGTCGGTAATGACGGTGATTCCCACCAGGTCCACTTCTTGATTGAGGTCATCGGGAGCAAAAAGTTCATCGACTATGGTAATCGTGTGGCCAGGCGGGGTTAGAGCGGCGAGCAGCGGCAAATTTATCCGCAGGAGCCTGAAATTACTTGAGTCTTCATGTTGTTTGTGGGGGGAGATAAGCTTTATTTTCACGTCTTTACCTTAAGGGCAATCACTTACCCTCTTCCCATTTGGTGGCTATGATGCCCAAGGCGAAGACCACGGCCGCGAAAGCCCCGATTATGGCGGCGTAACGCAGGGCGGCCAGGTTGTCGCTGAATATCATGGAGGCCCGCAGGCCCTCGTTGACGTAATACAACGGCAGGACCCTGGCGAACGTCTGCAAAAAGCCCGGCATCATCTCGATGGGGAAGAAGCTCCCCGAGAGGAACATCATGGGGAACACGATGGCGTTGGCGGCGGCGACGGCGCTCTGCGCCTCCTGCACAAAGCGGGTGAGTATCATGCCGATGCCGACGAAGGCGAAGACATCCAGCAAAATGAACCCCAGGAGCCAGGCGTTTATATGGAGCTCAACGTGAAACACCCAGTAGCTCACCAGCAGCATCGCAATCGTGGAGATGATGGCGAGTGCGAACTGGTACAGGATGTTCGACAGTATCCAGTCGGTACGAGTGATGGGCGTGGTGGAGAGCTTCCTGATGATACCCTTCTGCAACAGTTCCGTGTTCATGTTAACCGTGCCGAACAGGGAGGCGATCATCACCGCCATGGCGATGACGCCGGGGATGAAGAACTCAATAAACCGGTACTTCTGGTCGAGGATCGAGACCTCCTCCCAGCGGTAGAACGGCGGCCTCCCGGACATCCTCTGGTTCATCCCCGCAAACTCCATGTTCAGGTATTCCATCTTTGTCTTCACCGAAGTAGAGCTGGGGTCGTATATATACGTCAGGATAACGGAGGCATCGTGGGTTTTATTGTCCGCCCTCTGATCGTGCAAGTTTCCAAAGTCTTTGGGAATAACCAGGATAAGGTTCAGCTTGTGCTTCTGGGCGTACTCCCTGGCGTCAGTGGCGGGATCGACCTCAATGATCTTGAAGTTCCCGTTGAACTGCAGGGTCTTGACGAACTTCGCCGAGGCTTGGGTGTGGTCGAGGTCCTGCACGTAAAGGTCTAAGCTCAATTTGTCCCGGTCCAGGAAAATGGTGCCGAACACGAGAATCAGGATGATCGGGAAAGCCAGCGTGAAGAACATCGCGGTCCTCTCCCGGTAGAAGGTCTTGAGCTTCACGATGAGATTGGCCCTGATGACACGCAGTTTCATCCCACCTCCCCGCCCTCGGCCAGGCCGGCGTGGAGCGCCTCGCCGGTGAGCTTCAGGAAGACCTCTTCGAGGTTGGGCCGGCGAACGTCCAGGCTAAGGAATGACCCCCCGGCGTCCTTAATGGCATTCAGGGTCTTCAGGATGTCTTCCGTGTGCTCCACCCTGACCTTGAGGTCTTGGTGGTTGTCATGGACCGGCTCGAAGCCCAGCTTCCGGATGATCTCAACCGCGTTGGCATCAACGCTCTGTAGCGTCAGGACCAGGTAGTTCGAGTTGTTTTCTATGAGCTCAACGGGAGAGCCCGTGGCGATTATCTTCCCCTTCGAGATGATGGCGACTGTGTCGGCCAGAATCTCCGCTTCCTCCATATAGTGCGTGGTGAGAAATATGGTTTTCCCCTGCTCCTTCAGGCCCAGCAGGACGTCCCACACCTCGCGCCTGGCCCGGGGGTCGAGCCCGGTCGTCGGTTCGTCGAGGAACACGACCTCGGGGTCGTTCACCAGCGCAATGGCGATGCCGAGGCGCTGCTGCAAGCCCCCGGAGAGGTTCTTGTATTGCTCTTCGGCCTTGTCCTTGAGGTGCACGAGTTCTATCAGTCCGTCGATATCGGCGTTGCCGCGGGAGAAGAGGCGCGAATAGAACTGCAGGGTTTCCCGGACCGTTATCCGGTCGAAGGAGCTGAAGTCCTGAGGCAGGACGCCGATCCGGGGGACGATGGCGCGCTTCTTCTTGGTGACGTCCATCCCGAGAAGTCTCACCTTTCCCGACGTGGGCCGGCGGATCATGTCGATTATCTCGACGGTGGTGGACTTGCCGGCGCCGTTCGGGCCCAGGAAGGCGAAAACCTCGCCTGTCCTGACCGTGAACGATATGCCGTTGACCGCCAGCAAATTTCCGTAGCGCTTCGTCAGGTTCTCGACTTCGATGGCGTGTTTAGCTTGGTTCGCCATGGATTGCCATTTCGCCTCTACAGGACGCCGGGATTAATCTCAGGGGCTGTGGACCTCTTTTTCCAATCTCATACCAACGGTCATTTCCTCACGGACACCAAGAAGCATGAAAATATAGCCCCTTCGCCCTCGGCGGTGAAATGTAGGACAGCCGCCCCCGGCTGTCCATGGGCAGGCGAGGGCGCCTACCCTACACTTTCAAACCAAAGTTAAGCACTAAAATCCCCAATGCTGCGCTCTACGCCGAAAAATCCAGGGGAAGGCGATTTTCCGGTTCGGAGACTTAAAAAGAGTTTCGCCGCTGGGCCCCGGCGCTTCTTACTTGCCAGCCACCAGTTTTAAAAGGAGTTTTTTTATGGCCTCAAACCGGCTGTTAGGTATCTTGCCGGAGGCGGCAAATCTGACGACGCCCTTCTTATCGATAATGACAAAATTGCTGTCATTATCTCTCATGCGGTAGGCCGCAAACATGCTTCCGGTCCAATCCCCGTAAATAGTTACCTTCATCTTGGCTGAGGTTTCATTTAATTTGTCTTTCCAGGCTGTTACCGCGGTTGCCTCCATGGCATTGACGACCAGCAATCTGTAGATTTGACTTTGAATGTTTTGCGGTTGCGCCGCGTAAAGCGTATCCAGATAACGTGATAAGGCATCGTTAACCTCGACGGTATCTCTGGTGGCATAGAACAAGACGACCACCTTGCCCCTGAGCATGTCGAGGGAGAGCTTTTTATTATTTCCGGATTCCAGTGAGAAAGAGGGGGCCGGCTCACTGGTGGCCAAAATAGCCTGCGCCCCGGTTGGCGCCAGGACCCAAACCAGGAGGGCTGCCGCGATCAGGACCGATTTAGCCAGAGCCGGCCTAAAGTTCTGAGATAGATTCTTGACGCTCATTTCTGAACCTCCTGTAACAGAAATATTCGAGGGCCTCAAAAAGCCGGACTCCCGCTCCTCCCCGCCGACCGGGCCGAGCCCGGAGCCCATCCCCGGGAGTGCGGCTCACTCCGAAACCCAATGCAGCCGCAGACCCCAAACGTGCATGAGGGGGCAGCCTTGATCGTCAAGCCCCCTGGCGTCCCAGGTTTGGCCGGTCTCGTCCTGGACCCGCCGGCGGGCCTCCACGGTTATCTG
>JAUSOZ010000317.1 GCA_030655955.1 Deltaproteobacteria bacterium | reverse complement strand
ACGATGCCTTTCCAAATCATTCCCGGATTCCTCCTCCGCCCTGTTTCCGCTCCAAAGCCCCCACCCTGGAAAAAAGTTCACCCTCATGGGATTTGCGGTCTTTCTGGCAGGCCTCATACTCTCGCCGGGCCACATATTTTTCAGGTAAAACATCTTCTCGGAGAGATTTTTGTCGGCCTTCGACTTCACCCAACTCGCCGTCCATCCCCCCAATTCGCTCTACCAACGCCTTATGCTCATTGCAGGGCCAGGGGCATTTCATGGGGGCGCCTACCCCTCCCAACGCGTTGCGGTAAGGCCAAGTCTCTGAATCAGGCCCGCCTGGGGCCGGCATCCCCAAAATGTCTTCGGCTATCCGTTTCCGTAGAAACCTGAAGAGCACCAGGGTAATCCCGAGGATCAAAAGCCCGAGCGCCATGGTCGCACCGAAAGCCCCCATGACGTAGGGGTTCAGAAAAAGTTTTTCCATCAGCCACCCCCGCAGAACGCCCGGCGGCCCCGCACCACCGGACCCAGGGTCCAGCTATGGCAATCGATGATCTCCCCGAAGATCCGGCTGATCTCGCTGCACACCGCCTCCGCGGAAAACTGCATGCAGCTCTTAATGGTGATCGTGAAATGCTCCGGCCAGATATCGAAAACCATAAATGACGTCGTGAGGGGCTGGTGAAGCAGCGTTTCCACAAAAGGTTGCATAACGGTCCACCCCTGCCCGCCCCTACCGTCCGGGAGGGGGAAGGTGCGGATGTCGGGGGCCATTCCCGCCATGTCCATGCCCAGGAAGTTGACCAGCTTCACACGGCCGCCAAGGAACTCCTGGAGGGTGCGCTTACCTTCCACCATGGCGTCGAGATTCCAGGTGAGACTTCCAAAATCGGTCCGGTTCGGCATCCATAAGCCCTCCTACAAAATGTAGAGTTAAGCCCCCACCGGGAATACTCTTTTCCCACCCTGGCTTTGCCATCGGGTCTTGACATTCGGAATCGGAAATTGCCGCCGCACCGTGGTATCCCGATCCAGATAGACGACGGCAACCCCAGCTTGACCTACCTGAACAAAACTTGCAGATGCCTGGTCAGAATAGACCACCGTCACGCCAGCTTGATTTATCTGGACCTTGTTAGCCGGATCATAGACCGTAACCACGCCAGCTTGATTTATCTGGACCTTGTCAGCCATAGCTTAGGCCGCCGACTTGAGGTAGAGGCTCAGACCGCTGATGTCCGCCACCGAGAAGGCTCCCCCACCTGGGCGCTCCTCCAGGAGATTCTGAACTTGGCCCTGGGCCAGCCCCAAATCCTTATCGGCTGAATATTCAACCCCCTCTCCAGCAATATCAATGCCCAAGGCCAAACGGGTAGGCGCTGTTGAGCTGCCCTTGAAGGCATAGACTTGGGGGATCACCGCTCTAACCGATTGTGCGTCACCCGGCAGATCAGGGAAGGTAAGAATGTCCACCTTGTCATTGGCGGTTGCCTGGAGATTATCCGTTGCTGAGGGAGGGACCTCGTCGACCAGCGCATAGTGGGAAGTACCGGTTGATGGGGTCCAATCCTTGGTGGCCCCATCACCAGTTGGAACCATGTAATAAACCCTGGCTCCGTCCGGCCAGGAGTTGTTTACATCTCCATTGGTATCATGAATGACAATGTCGTCAAAATAAAATACTGCACTATAACAGCATCCCCAGGTTACGTAGGAGATCTCTGTTCCAGCGCCGGGCTTAGTATCACCAATGAAAACGCTATCTTCGGTCAAATCTGAGCGAACGGTAATACTGCCTGCGTCCCCGATGACTATGTGTGCTTCAATCACATACCAGGTGTTCGCGGCTAATACGGCGGTTCCTGTTGCCACCAAGGTGGCAAAATTTCCAGTATAAACCTCTATTTTAAGAGTGGACGGGTTTAGTCTTAAACCTCCCAAAACATTCCCTGCTGAATCAGCCCATCGAAAGAATTGCGGATACGATAAACCACCAGGACCGTAATAAAAGCCAAACTGAATATAAACCTCAGAAATGGGGGTGGCCAAAGGGCAGTATGCATACACCCCAAATTCCGATACACCATATAATTTAACCGAACGAGACCCTGTTCTCTTTACTGCTGTGTCAAAGGTTCCATTTGTTACCAAGTCAGGAGGCGCAACCCCTGCATCGAAATGAAAAGCATGTAGTAAGGTCATTACCTTCTCCTTATGCGAACTGTTCCGCTTTGATGGTAATCCCGTAAATGCCGGAGTTTGCAATATCGTTGTTGGTGATCCTGACGTGCATCTCACTGGTTTCGTCCTCATCACGGGAGAACCACGGTAGCCAGTCCTCAAAATCGTCAGCCGGATTAATCCCAGTGGCCTTATACAGGAGGTCCTCATCCAAAAAGGTGTCTTTGGCGAACACCTCAACTTCATAAGTCCCGATCACCAACCCACCAGTCTCGGCCACCTTCAGGTAATGCACCAGGCCCCGATTCATGAAGCTGGTCTTGTTGACTGCCGCATTGCTGCTGGCCGCAACAGTTATTGGGAGCGGAGTATAATTCCGATCTTGGGTGCCCACCCCAACCACCTTCTCGAAGTAACCCAGGAGGAACACCCGCAGGTTGGCGGTATCCGCCCCGGAAGCATTGACAAAAAACTGGCCGGTCAGAAATTCGTCAACTCCTACGATGATCATGCTTGGTTCAATCTCACCATTCCAAGCGGAATAGGCGTAGATGGGAAGTGCAGGGGCGTCCTTCTTGCGGAACTGCACGTTGACCGCTGGATCAGGGATGCTATCCCAAAAGAACACTCGCAGGACCACCCCAGAGCATCCTTGCATGGCGGTGATATAAGCGCTCAGGTCGAGATCTTCCCAATCAAGGGAAGCCCCACGACCAACTTCGGTCCACACTTCTGGTGGGTCATCAATTGAGACAAATTTTGTGAGTTCCTGAGCGCCAAGGGCAATCGAAACATCGCCGATATTATAGAAGTTCACACCGTCATTGGAGTATTGCCATTTGGCCTCAGCTTCACTCCACCTGAGAGAGGAGTTCGCGGCATCTCCACGCTCCACCTCCAGTTTGCAGTCGTCGACTGGTGCTCCCGCAGTACCACGATTTAAGATAAACGTGGGAAGCGATGTACCAGCGTCTGTGTTCTGAGTGTGGCCACCGCCACCGCCTCCGGTCCCAGCCAAAGCCCAGGTGCGGTCGTCAGTAACGTCGTCAATTTCCCCTCCTACAGTAACCACTTTGTACAAAGCAATCTGGCCAGAAGTGAACCCAACTACGTTGGTCGACACCGTGCCGTCAGCCGGGTCCACTTCTATGTAGCAGGTATCGTTATCGGCGAGCGTGACATGTCCTGCATCAGTCTCGTAAATCACTGAATCGTTTCTGACTTTCCCAGCCAGGTAATAAAAATCCAACCCGTCATGAAGATCAGGGGCCTCAGCGTAGAATCCAGACGTAGAGGACAGGAGCTGCTCGATCTCTTCCAGCCGGTCGGCCACTTTGGTGAAGTTCTTGCTCCGGGCGGCGCTGGTCAGCTGGTCGGCGTAGTCGTCACCGTCAAACAGAATGCTCACTCCGGCATAGCGGGCTTTGGATGACACCAAGTGAGTGACGGTGCTCCAGGCAAATTGCCAGATGGTGTCCGGCTCTGCCGACGAAGCGCTGACCACTGGATTACCGGCCCCATCAAGGTAAATATAATATGTCCCTGTAGGCTGCCCCAACATCGAGATGGTGGAGGTAGTCGTTATGGAACGAAAAAGTCCAGTACCTCCTGACCAATAAGCCCCGGCTCCAACCGTCAAATTGTAATTGGGGGCTGATAAAGCTCCTTCAGCAAAATCATAGGAGCCTATGCCGATAAGACCCTGTCGGTCGAAAATCTGTGTAAGGGCAGCCGAAGCTCCCACACCGCCTGACCCCGGCTGTCCACCAATCATTGAAAGCAAGTAGTCTAAATTGGTCTCGATGAGGGCATAATTCGCATTGTGCTTAGCGATATAATCCGTCATCCCGGTCACGAAGGCTTTGAATAAAGACACGCTCATAATTAATTCTCCAGCATGAGGTCAATCAGGTTTCCGTAATAATCGAACTTCGCCTGCGCTCCGTAAGGCAACACACCGTAACCAGAACCAGCGATCAACGTACCCAATTCACCATAGGTTATCGGCCTGATGACATTCCCAACCATTACGCTGCCAGTTATTTCCCAAATGTCATCCTTAAAAGAGACCAACATTGTGTGGACAGTATTAGTAATGACCTTGGATAAACCAGTTATGGTCCACTTCGCACTACCAATGCGGGACATGGAAACGCCTTTGCCCTGCTCGGCATAAATAACGTCCAGATTGTTGGCGGCTATCGGCACCGAGCGGAGATTGGTAGTCTCTCCTCCACCAATTTCCACATCACAAGCCCACACCCAATTACCCGCATTGTCTTGCAGTTGGTGGAAGTCACCGACAATCTTCCCCTTCATGTCGGTTTTCTGGTCTTGGACAGCCCAGTCGATAATCTTTCGGATGCTCATGGTGTCATCACCTTGCAGCCTTCAACAGTGAGGCTTAGAACTTCACCACGCCTGATCTTCTTGGATAGCCCGGCGATCAGAATCTTTCTCCCGTCCGGGATGCCTATAATGTCTCCCACCTCCAAAGACGGGTCATCCTCAATGATGATTCGCCGTGGCTTACTCAGGCTCTTTTCCCAAACCAGTTCGGTCACCGCGATGGTGTCAGCCTGGTCGTGGTCGCCGATAAAGTCGTTCTTGATCTCCTTTTCGTTCTCCAGCCAGTAGTCCAGGCCGTCTTCCATGGCAATGGACATCTTTTCAAGATAGGCGTAGTCATAGGGGGTGCCCCAGATTTCGTATTGGCCACTGCCGAGGGACATCATGATTACCAGAAACCCCACCATGAACAGCGCTTGAATTAATCTCCCGAATGAGATGGTTATCCCAAAAAACATTCCTACCCAGAAGTCAGGGATGATTGCTAAAATAAGATACCCAAGAAGCATCACCGTGGCCAGGATTGCCACCCAAATAGAGACTCTTATAAGAACGTCGCCATGGTAGTCGTCTATTTGAGAATAGCCCTCAGTACAGAATGAAATGAGGCCGGCATTGCACGACTTGAGAATCTGCATGTTGGTTCCAGAAGCCCGTTGCTTACGATCATCCGACCACCAACAATGCAAGGTCTCTTTTCTGGAGAAAAAGCCGGTGGTAACCGAAGCAGTCCCCAATTTCTGGTTTTTCCCATCCACCCGAGAAAGTGATGCGTCCAAAAATATTACTTTTATTTTGTTGATGCCATCCTGAGTGTTTTCCGGCACCTCCAGTTCTACACAGGGAACGTAATCCGCCAGCACCCTATCCAGTGCCCGCTGCAGGCTCTTATTGACGTAGGTGAGTTTGCCCTCACCGTCGAAGTAGGGCAGGTAGCAGACCACCTCCAGGAGCGAGGAGATGCCCTCCCAGGGTGACACCTGAGAGAGCTGGTTCGTCCGATGCCTGAACTGGCGGCCCAGTACAAAGGGGATGCGCATCTCAGCCGGGGTCATGCCCAGGAAGGACTGGCAAATATCATAAAGAGCGATGCCCAGATCGGTGCCCACCGAATACTGCTGAGAAGTAATCTTCCGGCGCTTGAAGGCTTGAGTTTCGGCCCTGCCAAATGCTGTTATCTTGGCCGTGATCTGACCACTGTGCCGTGCCTTCTTCCAACCAACCTGACCGTGAACCTGTCCCGTGGAAGTTGTTATCCAATCGGATTCAGGTAATGTTTCATCCCCCTCCACCAGCCGGAGAATGGCCTGATCACCCAAATAATTTCGATATGCTCCGGTATCCGGGTGGAAAAGATTTCTCGGGTCCACCATGGTAAAGCTGAACTGTTTGTCGGTCCAGGCGACCTCCGAGACATAGGGGGTGAGATCCATCGGCATCGGGATGCTGGAGTGAATATTGCTCGGGGACGAAGCTATCTGCGAAATAGTGACCGTCGCAGGGTCCCAGGCGTACACCTTAAAAGATGGACGCCGGCGCCGGCTATCCAGCACAGCCTGTAATGTTGCTGAAATCTGGCGCACTGTTAAGCCTCCCCGATAATACGAAACTGAAAAGCTACCTCACCAGTTAGCACGTCACCTTGGAGCAAAGCCACCCAGTCAAACGAAATGATATCCTGGCCTCCCACCTGGACGCCCTCGATCTGGATGAGATAAGCCTGCGTTGTTCTGTCCTTAGGGCACCAGGTAATATAGCCAGCAAACGGCGGGTAGGCGAAATACTCGTACAAGCGCCGCAGCATGTAAGCAAACATCCGGGACCGGTTGTCCGAGCCCCGCCAGATCTCCCTGACCGAGCGGTCCGGGTAATACCCCGACCACTGAACAATCTGGGCCGAGGCGAGCGTAAGCTCCGTTCTCACCTGGGGACGGTTGGTCATGGGGACAGAATCGAAATTCTCCCAGCGATCCGGATTGGACTCATAGAAGAGGGGGGGGAGCACGTCACCAGGATAGCGCAATTCTCTCACGGCCAAGGACCCGGCATTCTCCGGGTAGAGATAGAGGTCCTCAGACTCCTCGAAATATTCAGGGGCGGCAATCACCGTGAAGGTGGTTTCTGAGTTTAATGTGGTCATGTTATGCCTCCTCCACCGTCACCGACAACTGCAAGGTTTCGGTGCAGGCTATATCAGGGGCCTGGTATTGGAAGCAGACCCGGCCATTCATCTCAGTTCCCGAGAAAGGCGTTACCAGGTAGCCTTCTACCGGGGGCGCCATTGCGCCTGTGACGGTGTAAGGTGTCAGACCCTCTCCAGCATCGCCAATGAGATTAGCCGCCAGAAGAACACGATTCCCAGACCTAAGCGAGGTCACGGGCACCGGCTGAGTGAGTGTGGCCGGCTTCACCATGGGGTAATAAAACTCCAACTGGATTTGGCAAGCACCATCCGCTGCATCTGATCTGATCCTAAGAACCACTACCCGGTTACGCTTGGAGTCAAAGGTGATGAGATATTTCAAAGTATCAGCGGACGGGTCCTGGACCGTGGAGATCATCTCCCAGCGGGGTATCAGGTAATTGGCCTTGAGGATCACCCCGTCTACAGTGATCACCCAACAATACTTGCGTGACTCGTAGCATATCGAACTAATCACATTAGGCAGTCTGAGGGTGGCCCAGCGCTCTGGCGTAGTGCTTATATTGCGCCATAAGTCCAACGTCCAATTTTGGGCCGCCACCATCAGGTTGTCGATCTGATTAACCATGGCGTATTGATAGATGGACTTAGGATTCCAATTCTTGTAAGGGTCAACCCACCAGCCACCAGCCACTGGTTGAAGAGATGAGTAGGAAACCTCCTGAATTTTAGTATTACTGGCAAAGCATGCATAAATCTTTCCAAGACTTCCAGCAGTAGCATTCTTGGTATAGGCTATGCCCCAAATACCAACCCACTCACCAGAGGACGCCCCAACCAGAGCTCCCGTAGCGGCGTCGAACTCATACCTTTTGGCGTCCCAACTGGGCCACTCGACCTTATTAAGAGCTGTGTGATAAATCAGCCGGTCAACTCCAGGTGCGTAGAAAAAGCCTGCCGACAAGGTAGGAAGCACAGTTTCTCTATAACTCCTTGGACAAGTGAGCAGATACTTGTTGTATCCACTGGCAGGGCCAGGTGGTGGAACACAAGTCCCTGACCGATACGTTATACACGGAGAAATAGTCTGTACGGGCCACAGACTCATGGGAGCACCACCGAGGCTTTGATCTTGCACTGGCCGGTAGAGCCATCATCCGGCCCGATATAAAGATTCGAGGCGTAGCCTTCAGCATTCGTAGGAGTGCCGTACTTATCCAGTGATCCGATGATTCCACCACCCACGTCTTCCAGTTCCCAGTTCACCCACCAGCCAGCCAAAGGCTCCCCGCCCTGGCCGGTAAGCCGGACCTTTACCTCATTGGCATTAATACCAGAAACAGTTACAGGCGTGAAAACCGGAGCGGAGAGGCCGGTGGGCAACAGTTCTCCGTTGTAGACCCTGACCTTGTGATCTGTGCCGATGGTGACAAACAACTTGAATGCAGTGTCATAAGCCGCCACCTTGAAGGGGCCTATGTTACCAGTTCCAAGGACTTGTGGATCGCTGCTCAGGTAGTCCATGATGCAAACCTTACCGCTTGTCTTGCACATGCCCGCCACCTGGCCCTGCTGCACCCAGGACAGAGAGACGAAATACTCCCCGGTGTTGTGAACGATCTCGCCCACTTTTACCCCAGTTTCCAGGCTGTAGATGTCTATCCGGTTGGCGTTCGGCTGATGCAGATACACCTGGTTGACGTCGTCGATGAACCTGCCAGTGGTCGTGGTCGGTCTCAGGCCGAGGGGAATGGTCCAGTTCGGGTTCAGTCTCTCATTGGGATTGGGAAGGCCGTTGATCTCAAAGGCTGAATAAACTATTCCGGCAGTGCTGCAATAAGCCGGGAACCCTTTCACCCGCGCCAGCATAGTATAACTGCCGGAGGGCTTGCCGAACTTCACCTTGGTGCCATCACGGAATACCCTGGACCACTCAAAGACGGACTGAGCCAGGAAAGCGTCCCAGGTGCTCACATAGCACAGGGACTGCCAGGAGTCCAAGGCATAGTCCAGTTGGGCCAGTTTGGTGCTTTCGAAAAGTTTCTCGTTCATCAGTCCAGCACCACCTTGGCCGTCACCCGGTCGTAGAGGCCGGATTCC
>JAUSOZ010000305.1 GCA_030655955.1 Deltaproteobacteria bacterium | reverse complement strand
CGTTTACGACCTGGGGTCTGAAATCAAAGAGGTCATGGAGGAGCAGCGGGGGAAGGTGGCCCGGCTCATCGGGGCCCGCAGCGAGGAGATTATCTTCACCTCCTCGGGTGCAGAAGCCAATAACCTGGCCATCAAGGGCATGGCCCTGGCTAATTTTCTCAAGCGAGGCAAACACCTGATCGTTTCGGGCATCGAGCATCACTCGGTGCTTAATTCGGCGAGATTCCTGGAGAAGTTTTTCGATTTTGAAGTAACCTTCCTGCCTGTAGACCGATACGGTCGGGTTGATCCGGAACGTCTTAAGAAAGCCCTCACCCCCGCCACGGTCATGGTTTCCATCGGTCACGGCAGTAACGAGATCGGCACCCTCCAGGATATCCCGGCGCTGGTGGCTGTGTGCCGAGCCGCCGGAGTCCCCTTTCACACCGATGCCGTGGCTACCGTGGGCCAGGTCCCGGTGGACGTCAAAGAGCTGGGTGTGGACCTGTTGACTATTTCAGGCCCGGCGCTGGGAGCGCCCAAAGGCATCGGGGCTTTGTATTTTCGCAATAAACTGCGCCTGGTGCCTCAGCTCAACGGCGGCATTCAGGAAAGCGGCCGGCGGGGCGGCACCGAGAACATCCCCGGCATTGTGGGCCTGGGTCGGGCGGCAGAGTTAGCCTTGTCGGAGTTGGCTGAGAAAGCCGTCTACCTGGCAAAGCTGAGGGATTTTTTGGTGGCGGGAATCCAGGAGAAAGTGCCCCACGTCTTGTATACCGGGCATCCGGAAAAGAGATTGCCGGGTCATGCCAGCTTTTGCTTTGAAGGCATAGAAGGCGAGGCCCTGGTTTTCAAGTTGAGTAGCCAGGGAATCTATGCCAACACCGGTTCGGCCTGCGCCTCCAAGGCCCTCAAGACCTCACCGGTTTTGGGCGCCATCGGCATCAACCCGGAAGTGGCCCAGGGCTCTCTGGTTTTTACCCTGAATCAGGCTAACCGGGAAGAAGAGGTGCATCACGTCTTGGAGTATCTCCCCCAGGCAGTGGACAACCTCCGCTCTTTCTCTCCGGTCTGGCGGAAGAAAATGGCCGCAGGAGCCGAAGCATGAAGCTCTCCGCCAAAAACCGCTACGCCTCCCGTCTCAGGCTGGATATGGCCCAACATTGGCCGATGTGATGACCGGGCCGGAAACCTGCCCGTCGGCATAAGGAGTCTCAAATGTACAGCAAAACGGTGATGGATCATTTCAACAGTCCCCGTAATACCGGGGTTATTGAAGATGCCGATGGGATCGGCGAGGTCGGCAACCCCGTCTGTGGGGACATGATGACGTTCTATATCAAAGTCAAGGACAACCGCCTGGAGGATGTGAGATTTCAGACCTTCGGCTGTGTGGCCGCAATCGCCGTTTCCAGCATGGTGAGCGAAATGGCCAAAGGCAAAGACCTGGAGGAGGCGAAGAAGATCACCAATAAACAGGTGGCCAAAACCCTGGGGGGCCTCCCCCCAAATAAGCTGCACTGCTCCAATCTGGGGGCCGAGGCCCTGAGCCTGGCGATCAGCAATTATCAGGAAAAAGCGGCAGCAACCCTACAGGGCGCCAGTTCCTGAGTTTGAAAAAGGAGATGGAGGTAGAAATTGCTGCCGCCAGGAAAGGCAACCCCCCTGGCGGACCCTGGCCGGCGCTGTAGAATCAGGCTTTGCTTGCACAAAATCACAAAGTTTGGGACAATAAACTATCAGGAAGCCACCGGAGGCGTTAATTTTTCCCTGGACTACCATGACTGCACTACGCCTTATTCTGAGATATGCCGGCCTGTCCCTCGGAGTTTTCGCTCTGGGGCTGGCCTTGATGTTCTCGGGGTGCAACCGTGATAATGAGAAAGTCGCGGTTGACTTTTCCAAGACCGTCCCGGTGGCCCGCCCAGGAGATCAGAGGTCAGCGAATCCTCCCCTCCGGGTGGCCGTGGCCGCCATGGTTTCGCCCAAAGAGACCCTGGAGCTTTACCGGCAACTCCTCACTTACCTCGGGCACAAGACGGGCAAAGACCTGGAACTGGTGCAGCGTAAGACCTATGCCGAGGTCAACGAATTGCTGGGCAAAGGTCTCATCGACCTGGCCTTTGTCTGTTCCGGGCCTTATGTGACGGGGAAAGACAAATATGGCTTTGTCCTCCTGGCCGTCCCCGAGGTTCATGGCCATCCCACTTACTCCGCCTACCTGATAGTTAATAAAGAGAGCGCCTTTCACCGGCTTGAGGATCTTAAAGGCCGCACTTTTGCCTTCACTGACCCGGACTCCAACACCGGCCAGCTGGTGCCCCTTGCCTGGCTGGCGGCGCTGCATACCACGCCCGAAACCTTTTTTGGGCGGATCATCTATACCTACAGTCATGACAATTCCATTATGGCCGTAGCCCGGGGTCTGGTGGACGGGGCCTCCGTGGACGGGCTGATCTGGGATTATTACGAGAAGAAGAATCCGGCTTTAACGTCCAAAACCCGGATCATCAAAAAATCCGAACCATTCTGCATTCCGCCGCTCGTCGCCTCCCGACAGTTTCCCGCCGCCGACCGGGAACGGATTCAAAATTTGTTGTTTGGCATGCACCAGGACCCGGAAGGGAAAAAAATCCTGGCGGAATTAATGATTGACCGCTTCATCCCAGTCCGGGACGAATGGTATAACTCGGTCAGAAAGATGGAACAACAATTGAACCGGCTGAAGGAGGAGCCCTATGCGCCCCCGAAGCCTTAAAACCAGACTACTGTTGGCGGTCGCGGCGCTGGTGATCGGCAGCGGACTGGTCATCGCCTTTCTGGTGACCCAGCAATATAGCGCCGCCCTGAGGCGGGCCATGTTCAGCCAGGCGGAGAATCTGGCCCACTCCGTGGCCCTGGACGCGGCTGATAAGGTCCTGCTCAATGATCTGGTGACCCTCCAGAGAATGCTCGACCAGCAGACCCAAAGCAATCCGCTGCTGGCCTATATCTTCGTCATGCGGGATGGGCGGGTGCTGGCCCACACTTTTGAGCGGGGCGTGCCGGTCCAACTGCTGGAAGCCAACGGCATCGGGGGCAACCATCAACCCAGTTTTAAGGAGATCGTCTCGCAGCGCCGCGAGACCTTCCTGGACACGGCCTGGCCCATTTACGACGGCAAGGCCGGGATGCTGCGCCTGGGGTTTTCCGAAAGCCCGTACCGGCGGCAGGTGGCCAAGTTGTGGTGGGAGATCGGCGCCTCCACCCTGGCCATACTGCTGATAGCCTTGATGGGGAGTCTCCTGTTCGTGCGCCGCATCACCCGGCCCCTGGCGGCCCTGGTGCAGGCCACCGAAGAAATAGACCGGGGCGAGTCCAAGGTTCGGGTGGCCGTCCAGGGACAGGATGAGATTGCGACTCTGGCGACATCCTTCAATCACATGGTGAGCCGCCAGGAAGAGTACACCCGGCGTTTGGAAGAGCAGGCCCTGGAGTTGGAGCGGGCCCATGATCAGGCCATCACCGCCTGCAAAATCGTCCGGGAAATCAGCGCCCTGCAGGCCTTGCCTGAGATGGGCGCCACCTTGGTCGGCAAGTTACAGGAAACCATGCGCTGCCGCCACATCGCCCTCCTGGTCTTCAATACCGGGAAAGATTGCCTTTCCGTGGTCTCGCACTCGAACCACTACGAGATTAAAGATGAAGCGGTCCTCAAGATCGCCAAAGCGGCCCTGGTGGGGGCCAACAAGGTGACCTTCTCCCGCAAGCACCTGCTGAAACCCCCGCTGGTTCCGGAAGATTTCCCTGCCGCCGAACGCCAGGCGCTCATTCCCTTCGATGACGGCCAGGTGGGCGGCGCCATTGTCATCGCCTGTCCTGAAGGCTCGTGCAGCCAGGAAGAACTCGAATTGGTGCGGCTGATCGTCAGCCACAACGCCGGGGCGCTGCGCCGGGCCATGCAGCATGAAGAAGAGGTCAGCGCCTTGAGAGGCCGGGTGGAAGCCGCCGCCGGCTTTGGCGACCTCATCGGCAAGGACCCCAAGATGCAGGTGGTTTATAAGCTCATCGAAGACGTGGCGCCCTCGGATGCCACGGTCCTCATTCAGGGGGAGAGCGGCACCGGCAAGGAACTGGTGGCCCGGGCCATTCATGCCCACAGCCCCCGCGGCCCAGGCCCTTTTGTGGTGATCAATTGCTCCGCCTATCCCGCCACCCTACTGGAAAGCGAGCTTTTCGGCCACGAGAAGGGCGCCTTCACCGGGGCCCTGCGCCAAAAGGCGGGCCGTTTCGAGCAGGCCCACGGCGGCACGGTGTTTCTGGATGAGATCGGCGAAATTCCCCCGGCGGCGCAGATCAAGCTGCTCCGGGTCCTGCAAACCCGCAAGTTCGAGCGGCTGGGCGGGGAACAGACCCTGACCGTGGACGTGCGCATCCTGGCCGCCACCCACAAGGATTTGCTGGAGGAGGTCAAGAAGGGGACCTTCAGGGAAGACCTCTTCTATCGCCTCAATGTCATCCCCATCATCCTCCCCCCTCTCCGGGACCGGAAGAACGACATTCCCCGGCTGGCGCTCCATTTCTTGCGCCGGTTCACGACGGAGCGGGGCAAAGAAATCCTGGAGTTCAGCTCCGAAGCCATGCGCCTGCTCCTGGATTACTCCTGGCCCGGCAACGTCAGGGAGTTGGAAAACACCGTGGAGCACGCCGTAGTCCTGGCCAAAGAAAGCCAGGTGGAGGCCTGGGACTTCCCCGCGGCCTTACGTCTGACCTCGACCCCGCCGCCGGCGACGCTTATGGACCAGGAGATGCGTCTGCTCCTGGAGATTCTGGAAGAGTGCGGCTGGAACAAGAAAATGGCGGCCAAACGTCTGGGGGTCAGTCGCAGCACGGTGTACTCCATGCTCAAGCGGTTTAACCTCTCCCAAACCAAACCCACCACCCATTAACCTCCTCTTCCCCCTGATCTTCCGGAAATATCCTCTGAGACCGATTAGCGCTCGATGGAAAAACTTTGTAGGGGGGGACCGGCGTGTCCCCCCAAGAGGGCGCACACACAGGTGCGCCCCTACGTTTCGTCGGTATATCTTTGACCGTAACTCGGTATGAGGCCCCGTTCTGGGTCCTGGTCCGACGAGTGTCTGATTTCGCGACACAGCTAATCACCTGAATATACAGCTTAAAGATCAATAGTTGCTATAAGTGTCTGATGGGGCCGGACACCCTGGCTGGAAAACTGGCCGCGCTTGGGGATTTGCGGCCATCCCGGGGCATGACCCCTGCTGGGCCTATGCAATTTTATCTCATTATATCAATGAGATATCCATTCAAACCTCCCGGCTGACTTCCTCTCATAAAGGCGTTCGGTCCCCTGGCACGATGATTGCTCTTCATTGGACCAGGAGCCCACCATGGGGTTTGGGGCTCCAGGGAAGAAGAAAGATGAATCTGCCGAAAATAGCCGTGGCGGTGGTGGATGCCGACGAGAAGCAATGCGGGCGCGTGTGCGAGATGCTGCGGCAATTCGACTACCGCGCCACCCCGGTGCATTCCCTGCCTGACCTGGAAGCTCATCTCGAGGCCCATCCCGACCAGGTGGCGCTTCTGGACATGGATAGCGTGGCTGCGGATAACCGTTTTTTCCGGGAGCTGAAGCGCAAAATCCCCGGGGTTTATGTTTTGGCCCTTTCCGGCCGATCCTACCATCCAGGCCTGGAAGAGGCTATGGGTTCGCATATTTATGCCTGTCTCGGCAAACCGCTGGACCCGCAGGAGTTCCTTTATTGGATGAAGAGCATTGGAGAAAACCTGGCGGCGCGCAAAGAAGCCTCGCCCTGAGGTTCATAAGTCCAAATGATGTTTAGAGAAGAGATGGAGGTGCCGGCATGAAAAAATTTGGCAAGGATATGGATCGCCGGGAATTTCTCCGTGGTTTGGGCACCACGGCGGCGGCCCTGGGAACTGGAGCGGTAATCTTGCAGACGGGGAGCATAGCCCAGGCGGCAACCCCCATCAAGAAATACGGCATGGTCATCGACACCAACCGCTGTACCGGCTGCCATGGCTGCAGCATCGCCTGCAAGAGCGAGAACAATGTCCCGGAAGGGGTCTATCGCAGTTGGGTCAAGCAGATCATCAAGGGAGAATACCCCAACGTCAGGAGCTGTCTGCTGCCCCGGTTGTGCAACAATTGTGAGGATGCCCCCTGTCTCAACTACTGTCCCACCGGGGCCACCTACCGGACCCCGGAAGATGGCGTGGTCCACGTGGACCGGGAAAAGTGCGTCGGCTGCCACACCTGTGTGCTGGCCTGTCCTTACAATTCCCGTTTCGTTAATCCGCTTACCGGCACTGCCGACAAGTGCGATTTCTGCTACCACCGCATCACCAAGGGCCTCCTGCCCGCCTGCGTCGATGCCTGCACCGGCCGGGCCCGCATCTTTGGGGACATGAATGACCCCCAAAGCGAAATTTCCTTATACATGGCCAAATATCCGATCCAGGGCATCCGGACTTACCTGGACACCAAGCCCAAGGTCCACTATGTCTATGCCGACGAAGCCATCCTGGACCTGGACTACTCCTTCTTATCCCGGAGGAAATCATGAACAGTTCTATTCA
Source organism: Deltaproteobacteria bacterium (assembly GCA_030655955.1). Taxonomy (GTDB): domain Bacteria; phylum Desulfobacterota; class Desulfobaccia; order Desulfobaccales; family 0-14-0-80-60-11; genus 0-14-0-80-60-11. Next base: position 23,010 of record JAUSOZ010000305.1, on the reverse strand, counting down.
GTGGATATCCTGGGTCAAGCACGGGGTGGTCTTCGGCTATCTCATCGCCATGTACCTGTTCCTCATCAGCACGGCCGTAGGCGCCCACCTGGTCACCTATTTCACCGGGCGCTATTATCAGGATGAGGATTTTCTGCCCCTGGAGAAAGTCGGGACCTTTCTGCCCTGGCTCATCCTGCTTTTGATGCCCTCTTTGCTCCTGGTGGACATGACCCACCCGGAACGGTTCTACACGATGTTCTATCACTGGAACTGGACCGCACCGGTGGCCTACGGCGTCTATATCATTCCCTTGTGCATCCTCACCTACGCCCTGCATTCCTTTTACCTGTTCCGGCCCGAAATGATGCTGGCGGTGCGGGAAGACCGGGCCGGTTCCGGGCTTTACCGGTTCCTGCTCTGGGGTGGGATCGAAGAGGGCAGCGCCACCGAGATTCGCCAGCGGCAACAGAAATCTCAGAACCTCTGGGCTAACCTGACCCTGGTGTTCTCTTTTCTGGCCCTGCTTTATGTGGGCCTGCGGCTGTCTTCCTTCAAGGGCCGGGTCATGGTGCACTCCATGGCCACCGTTTTTATCTTCCTGAGCCTGGCGGCCTCTTCGGGAACCGGCTTTATGATCCTGCTGGGCCGCCTCAAAACCGCTATCGCCCCCCCGCCCGGCCCGGCCCTGGCCAAGCAGAACCGGTTTCTGGCTGATTTCGGGGGTATTCTGAAGTATGCCCTGGTGGCCCAGTTTGCCATCTGGTTCGTCTACCTGATTCAACTCGGTTTCACCGGCTCCGGTGGCAACCTGGCCGCCTACATTTTTCTGGGCGGTCCCCGGGCCGTGCAATTCTGGTTTTTCCAGCTGGTCATCGGCCTCATCCTGCCCCTGGCCCTGATGTGTTTCCAATCCCTGCGAGAAAACCCATTGGCCTCCCTGGTGGCGGGGGCGGCCACCATGATAGGGGCCTTCTTCGCGGTGGCTAACCTTTCCATCGGCAGCCAGCTCATCCCCTTGACCCACCTGCAATGGGAACAAATGGCGCCGGAACCATTTAAAACTGCCTTTGGCCTGGTGATCATGGCGATCTTGTTGGCCCTCTTTCTGGTCAGTTACAAGATCCTGCCCTATGAAAAACCAGTTGCTCAGAAAAGCGAGGCTTGAGATGGACGACTCCCGGAGAAAATTTGTCAAAGGGGTGCTGGCCCTGGGGGCCCTGGCGGCCGCCGGCGGCTGCATGCATGCCAGTGAAAAACCGGCTCGCTGGATCAGCGGCGGTCCGGACCCGGACCCGGTTAACGGTTCCAAGGTCAAATTCGTGCGCACCGTCTGTCTGGGGTGCCACAGCGCCGACGGTCTCCAATGCAAGGTGGTGGACGGTGTCCTGGTCAAGATCGACGGTAATCCCTATCACCCCAATGTTATGGAACCGCACATAGCCTACAAAACCGATCCCAAAGCGGCGGAAAGGGTGAACGGCACGGTGTGCGCCAAGGGCGGCGCCACCCTGCAGACGCTCTATGATCCGTTCCGCATTCAACACCCCTTGAAGCGGACGGGGCCCCGGGGCTCGGGTCAGTGGAAGACCATCACCTGGGACCAGGCCTATGAGGAGATCATCAAGGGCGGCGACCTCTTCGGTGAGGGCCACGTGGACGGCCTGGCTGCCTGCCGGGACCTGAAGACCCCCATCGACCCCGAGGCCCCGGAGTTGGGCCCCAAGGCCAACCAGGTGGTTTTCATGCCCGGCCGCATCGAGCACGGCAAAAAAGAGTTCACCGACCGGTTTTTCAGGGATTCCTACGGCACCATCAACCACCGCATAGACCACACCTCCATCTGTGAAACCTCCCACCACGTGGGCTACCAACTCTGCAGCGACGGCAGCGCCCACTTCAAACCGGACATCATGAGCTCCCGGTACATCATCTTCTTCGGGACCACGCCCTATGAGGCCAATTTTCCCATGCAGGCAATGGCCCGCAAGCTCAACTTCTTCCGGGAACGGGGCGGCAAACTGGTCATTGTTGATCCGCGCTTTTCCAACTCTGCCGCTAAGGCCGCGGAGTGGATTCCCGTGCTGCCCGGCACCGATGCGGCCTTTGCCCTGGGCATGATGCGCTGGATGATGGACCACGACCGGGTGGACAAGCGGTATCTGTCGTTCCCCAACCAGAAAGCGGCGGAGGCCGACGGCCATCTCACCTGGAGCAATGCCGCTTACCTGGTGCGCCAGGACAACCGCAAGCTTCTGCGTCCCGCCGACGCCAAGATTCCGGGCGACGACAAGGGCTTCGTAGTCTGGAAAGACGGGGCCCCCCATGACAACCGGACGGTGGCGAGCGCCGACCTGGAATACACCGGCAGTGTCAATGGCATTCCCGTGAAAACTGCCTACACCATGCTCAAGGAACGCGTCGGCGAACGCACGGTGAAGGAGTATGCTGCCATCTGCGGCATCGAGCCGGCGGTCATCGAGCGCGCGGCTTCGGATTTTACCTCCGTGGGCCGGCAGGCGGTGGCCGACTTCTACCGCGGCGCCGTGCAGCACACCAACGGCACCTACAACGCCCGCAGCCTGGCAATTCTGAACTTCCTTATCGGCAACGTCTCCTGGAAGGGCGGCTGCGAGGGCCACGGCGGGTCCCACTGGCACGAAATGGGGGGCCAGCCCGCCAACCCTTATAACCTGGCCAAACTCCATCCGGGGAAAGTGAAGGCCACTGGGGTTCCCGTTGACCGGCACAAGCAACACTACGAAGACAGCGCCGAGTTTAAAAAGAACGGCTACCCGGCCAAGCGCCCCTGGTTTCCCTTTGCCTACGATCACGTTTACCAAGAGGTCTTCCCCAGCATTGGGGCCAAGTATCCTTACCAGACCAAGGTCCTCATCACGTACTGGAACAACGTCTTATATTCAGCACCGGCCGGCACCCAACTGGCCGCCGGGGTCAAGGACCCCAAGGTCCTGCCCCTGTTCATCGCCGTCGACGTGGTGATGGGCGAGACTTCTTCCCTGGCCGATTACATTCTGCCGACGCGCCATTTCCTGGAAGACTATGCCATGCCTCACGTGGCCCCCACCATCCTGACCCAAACCAGCGGGGTGCGCCAGCCGGTGGTGGAGCCGGTACATAAAGACACCAAACACCTGGAACAGATCTGCATTGATCTGGGCGTCAAGATGGGCCTGCCGGGATTTGGCAAGGACGGCTTCGGTCCCGGCGACCCGCTGCTCGTCCCCTGGGATTGGTATAAAAAGATGGTGGCCAATGTCGCTAATGGTGATAAAGAAAACACCGCAGTGCCCGGGGCCACCGAGCCGGAGAGAGTCAAGTATGTCATGGACCGGGGCGGCCGCTTCGAGGACTACAGCAAGGCCTATAAGGGTGACCACACCAATCATGCCTACAAGAAAATCTGTCTGATTTATAACGAGACGCTGGCCACCACCAAGCATTCCATGACCGGCGAGTATTTCGACGGCCTGCCTTATTACGAACCCATCCGGGATTCCTTGGGCAAGCCGGTGGTCCGCGATGAGAAAAAGTATCCCTTCCGGCTGATTACCTATCATCCGGTGTATCACGCCCAGGCCCGGACGGCTGCCTCGCCCTGGCTCATGGAGATCACCCCGGAGGAATGGATCCAGATCAACGCCGGGGACGCCGCCAAGCTGGGCATCAAACACAGCGACATGGTGGTGGTCTTTTCCCAGGACAATCCCGAAGGCGTCAAGGCCAAGGCTATGGTCACCGAAGGCATGCGGCCGGGGATCATCACTATTCCCCACTCGCTGGGCCACTGGCAATACGGGGCCAAGTCCTTCAAATTGGACGGCAAAAACACCCAGAAGCGGGATTGGATCGGCCGCGGGGCCAGCGCCAACCCCGTCATGACCGTGGACCCCCATCTCAAAGACGTGTGCATGACCGACCCCATCGGCGGCAGCGCCTCGTTCTATGACAGCCGGGTCGGGGTGAAAAAGGCCTGATGGCCGGGAGACTATGATGACCGATGCCGAGCAAATCCAATGGGAAGAGGCCAGGAGCGCGGTCTACGGCTTTTTCAGCCAGGCCTTCATCCGGGGACCCAGCCAGCAGTTTCTGAAGGCGCTGATCTCGGATGAAGGGACGGCGAACTTGCGGGAAATTTTCCCGGATGCCGCCTACCAACAGGAACTGGCCCAGGTGCGGCTCGATGCCCGGGAAGGCAGGTTGACCCTGGAAGAGGCCGTCCTGGATTTCGAGGCCCTGTTCCGGGTCCCCGGCTCCCGCTACCTGAGCCCCTATGAGTCGGTCTACCGGTCGAAAACTGCCAGCGGTTGGGGCTGTCTGTGCGGCCCGGAGGCCATGGCCGTGGAGCGGCTCTACCTGAAGGCAGGTCTGGGGCCCAGCGACGAATTCGCCGAGCTTCCCGACCATGTGGGGGTGGAACTGGAGTTCATGGCTGTTCTCGGCCTTAAAGCCGTAGAGGCCATGCAGGCAGGGGATGCTACCACCGCCCGGGATTATCGTCACCAACAATACTGCTTCTTCGTGGAACATCTGGGGCCGTGGGTTAGGCTTCTGGCCGAGCGCCTAACCTCCCTGGCCCAAACCAGTCTCTACCGTTTCCTGGGCAATTTCCTGAACCAATTTTTAGCCTTGGAAGGCAAGCTCAATTTCCGCTCGGAAGACCTCTATCCGGTCGCCAAGGCTGCCGACGCCTCTCTGGCCCAAGGAGCATGACCATGAGTCTCATAGGCCAAACCCCATTTGAGGAACTGCTGGCCGCCTCGGTGGCAACCCACGGCCACCTCTGCCCGGGTCAGATTGTGGGGGTGCGCCTGGCCATGCTGGGGTGCCGCCTCATCGGCTTTGAGGTCCCCTGTCCCTACCACCAGCTCAAGCAGCTCATCGTCTTTATCGAAATGGACCGCTGCACCGGCGACGCGGTGGCGCACGTCACCGGGGTCAAGTTGGGGCGCCGGTCCCTGAAATTCGCGGATTACGGCATTATGGCCGCCACCTTCCTCAACCTGGAAACCGGCCTTGCCTACCGGGTCATCTCCACCGAAGAGGCCCGGGATTTAGCTCCGCTCTATGCGCCGCAGGAACCTGACAAACGCAGCCAGCAACTGGCAGCCTACCGGGTCATGCCCGACAGCGTCCTCTTCCGGGTCCAGGCGGTGGAAGTGGAGCTGAGCCCGTATGATCTGCCGGGACCGACGCGGCGCAAAGTCGCCTGCGGCCGTTGCGGCCAAGTGGTCCGGGATCACCGGGAGGTCATCCAAGACGGCCTGGCGCTGTGCCGCCCCTGCGCCGGCGGGGCCTATTTCAAGGCCGCCCGAGAGATTGTCTGGGATCACATGAACTGGTCGCCCCAATCCCCAGACCTGGCGATGGACTCCTGGGAAAACGAGGCTCACCTTAAGGACCGCCCCCCCATGCTGAGTTAGGCATGAGCAAGTACCGGGGCGAGTTTCGAGGCATGCAACATGATTAAAACCATAAGCCTGGAAGAGGCGGTGGGCACGCAACTGGCCCACGATATCACCGAAATCCGGCCGGGGGAGTTTAAAGGCCCCGCCTTCCGCAAGGGCCACACCGTCTGTGATGAAGATCTCTGCCGCCTCCAGCGTCTGGGGAAAAATCACCTGTACCTCATTGACCTGGAAGCGGATGAAATTCACGAAAATGAGGCTGCGGCGCTGCTGGCCGGGGCCCTGGCCGGTGCGGGCATTGCCTGGGAGAACAACCCCAGGGAAGGGAAAATCAATCTGCGTGCGGCTTGGGACGGCCTGCTGCAGGTCGACGTTCAGGCCTTGTCGGCCTTTAACCTGGTGGATGAGGTCATGTGCGCCACCCTCCACAACCACACCCTGGTTAAGCAAGGCGAACTGGTGGGAGGCACCAGGGCCTTGCCTCTGGTTATGAAGTGCGTTGCTATCCAGCGGGCCGCGGCCATCGCCTTACAAAATGGCGGGGTGATCGCGGTGAAGGCCTTACAAAAAACCCGGGCCGGCCTGGTGGTCACCGGCAACGAGGTCTATCACGGCCTCATCCAGGACCGGTTCGCCCCCACGTTAACCGGGAAAATCGAAGCCCTGGGATCGGAGGTGGCGGGCCTTTCGTTTGCCCCGGATGACGCCGATGCCATTGCCGGCGCCATCCGCGCCCACCTGGAACGGGGCTGCAACCTGTTGCTCCTCTCCGGCGGCATGAGCGTCGACCCGGACGACGTCACCCGCCACGGCATCCGCCTGGCCGGGGCCACGGAGATGCACTACGGCGCTGCCGTGCTTCCCGGCGCCATGTTCCTGGTGGCTTATCTGGGAGAAGTGCCCCTGCTGGGAGTTCCGGCCTGCGCCCTGCATCATCGCAGTACGGCGCTGGATCTGGTGCTGCCGCGGATTCTGGCGGGCGAGCATATCGGCAAGACCGAACTGGCCTTTCTGGGCCACGGCGGCCTCTGCCGGGATTGCCCGGAATGCCTTTATCCCAACTGCTCTTTCGGCAAAGGCTAGCGTGCCATGGACGAAATCGCCCCCCGGAAAATCAATTACCTGCGGCTGTCGGTCACGGACCGCTGCAACCTGCGCTGCGTCTATTGCACCTACTGGCAGGATTGGCAGAAGCTGCCCGCCACCGAGATTCTGCGCTACGAGGAGTTACTGCGGCTGGCCGCCATTGCAGCGCAAAACGGCATTTCCAAGGTCCGGGTTACAGGCGGTGAACCCCTGGTGCGCCGGGGGGTGGTGGATTTTATCCGGCAGTTGCACCAAGTCCCCGGCATCACCAAGGTCTGCCTGACCACCAACGGGGTGCGGCTCCGGGAAATGGCGCCGGCTCTTTATGCCACGGGTCTGCGCCATCTCAATATCAGCCTGGACACCCTGCGGCGGGAGCGCTACCAGCAGATCACCGGCCGGGATAATCTGGCCGCAGTTCTGGGTGGCCTGGAGCGGGCTGCTTCCCTGGGCTTTCACCCCATCAAGATTAACTGCGTGGCGCTGAAGGGCATCAATGATGACGAAGTTTTGGACCTGGCCAGGCTCGCTCAAGACCGTCCCTTTCAGGTGCGCTTCATCGAATTGATGCCCACCGTCTCCCAGGATTGGTGGCGGCGCCATTTTTGGCCCATCGATGAAGTGCACCGGCGGTTAACCAGGCTGGGGCCTTTGGTTCCCGCCGGCCGGGAGCCCGCAGCCGGCCCGGCCATCAATTTCCATGCCCCGGAGTTTCAAGGCGAAATCGGTTTAATCAGCACCATGGCCGGCCATCATTGCCCCAACTGCAACCGCCTCCGACTCACGGCTGACGGCAAGCTGAGACCCTGTCTCCTGTCTCCGGCCGAGTTCGACCTCAAGGGGCTTCTCCGTCTTGGCCTGGGGGATGATGTATTGGCTTATCTCTTTCAGGAGGCCATGGAACTGAAAGTTAACCGAGCCCGGGTTGCCCCGGAGTTATCCCTTCTTCCCGGCTTGCCTATGGTGAGCGTCGGCGGCTGATCGGGCCGGAAGTCGGCATCGGCGCTCATCATATCTCATTAAAGACGCTACGCAAAAACCAGGAGAGAAATCATCGGGCGGATAACTTTTTCGACAGCCTGAGCAGATTGTATGTATGTTCGTTTGATGTTAAGTAAAGGAGGGGTCAGTAGGTCGTTCCTGAATAATTTAGCCAAAAAAGGGATGGCGTTATGGAAAAAACTCAGCCCAATATTCTGGTTTTTGCTTCCGGGACCAAAACCGGTGGCGGATCAGGATTTGAGACCATGGTAAGAGCGGCGCGGACGAAGCCGCCGATTTTAGACGCTTCGATCTGTGCGGTTATCACGAATCATGCTGACGGCGGTGTTTGGCAGAAGGCCCAAGCTCTCGGGATACCTGCCGAATACTGGGCTGGCCCCTATCTTGCCGGGGGCTATCAAAACTTCGTAAAGTATTATAAGGCTGATTATGTCATGCTTTCCGGCTGGCTGAAACTGGCATCCGGCCTGGACCCGGCTCGTACGATTAATATCCATCCTGCCCCTTTGCCCCGATTCGGCGGGCCGAGAATTTACGGGCACTATGCTCACGAAGCGGTGATGGCAGCTTATCGCCGCGGCGAAATTACCCACAGCGCCGTCACCATGCATTTTGTGGATCCGGTGTATGACCGCGGCCCGATAATTTTTGCTCTCCCTGTTCCCATTGAGCCGAGCGATACCCCGGAGACCTTGGCTGCGAGGGTGAATCGGGTTGAACATGAATGGCAACCCCGGGTTCTCAACTATGTGGTACACGGACAGGTGCGGTTGGTCGGCAAAGAAGTTGTCTATGAGACGGAAGAACTGAAGCGCCTGCTGATGCCGGAAGCGGAGTAAGTCACAAATGTAAAAATTGAGGGGAAGATCTAATCAATCACGGCAGGTTCCTCATGGGGTCTGCCTTTTTATTTGGCAAAATAAACACTCCCAAAATTATTATTATAATTGCAGAAATGTGACCAATAGTCACAAAGTTATAAAAATAAACGAAAATAGTCAATACGTTGCCTATATCAATAATTCCTCAATATCAAAGAGATGCTGCTACAATTGGCATATACTCATGGAGCGCCATCGGCCCGCATATAAACCATCCCGTGTTTTTGACGCCTCAACCTTCCATGGCGGCCCGGCCTGAACAAACTTGGTCAATTGTCGCTTCTGTGCTGGCAATCTTTTTCTCTTGCGCTAAAGTGTGACCCAGGCGCCCCGAACCCCGATAGGGTGTGGAGCACGTTCTCTGGCGGCAGGTTTCGAGCCCCGCCCCGGCAACGCTAACCAGTTAGAGACATAAGCAAGTTAGCGGCGCTGAGGCCGCTTTTTGCTCCCCCAGCGGTACAGGGGTGTTGGCATAATCCCCCTAAAGAGGCAAAATCAACCGCGCCCGCCGCATGAGCTTGCGCCGGTCTGCGGCTACACTTATCTTTTTTCCAGGTTCTTCTGTTCAAGGAGGTATTGCCATGCCGTTGGAAAAACGTTTACAAGGCAAACGTGTTGCCATCTTTGCCGAAGATCTCTATGAAGACCTGGAACTCTGGTATCCCCTGCTGCGGCTGCAGGAAGAGGGGGCCGAGGTGATGGTGGTGGGTCCCGGCCACGCCACCGAACACCGCGGCAAGTACGGTTACCCCGTGACTGTGGATAAAGCCATCTCGGAAGTGGACGTGGAGCAGTTCGACGCCCTGGTGGTGCCGGGGGGCTACGCCCCGGACCGCATGCGCCGCCATGCGGGTATGGTGGCCCTGGTGCGGGAGATGGCCCGGCGCGGCAAGATCGTGGCCGCCATCTGTCATGGCCCCTGGATGCTGGCCTCCGCCGAAGTGGTGGCCGGGAAGACCGTCACCTGCTTCTTTGCCATCAAGGACGACCTGGTCCACGCCGGGGCCACTTACCGGGATGCCGAGGTGGTGGTGGACGGCAACCTCATCACCTCCCGGCAGCCCGCCGACCTGCCGGCCTTTTTGGGCGCCATCATTGCCGGCCTGGGGGAAGAGGTGCGGTGACCGCCGGTCAGCAGGACTTGTATGGCGGCTGGGCCCAGGTGTAGTGGGACAGGCCATGGGACATTTTCAGAGGAGATTTAATCGGTTTTGTAATTTGGTAATAATATTAACTTGATAGCTTTATCGCGGTTCTGGCCGGGATCTTGCATCCATTAGCCGCACCAGGCCGGGAGCGACAACGTTCTCGAACCTGGATAGCACCTTAAGAAGCCCGGCGAGAGGCGACCTCCGCCTTTCCCGGGCCCGGCGAGGACCATGGTTGGCGACAAGAAAACCGGAGTCTGGGAACAAGAACCGAAGGACTTCGTGACGCAAGCGGAGAAACTGGACCGGGCCCTGGTAACCGGGTTGATGCTGGAAGTGATTCTGGAGACCTCCAGGTTACCGGTGGACTCCCAAACCCTCCGCCACCTGGTGAAGACCCGTCTCAAAGACAGTCTGGCCGTCAATCTGGCCGGGCAAGTCACCCTGGACCGGTTCCGCCACCTGCTCGGTCAGGTGGATATCTGGTTTCCCCTGTATTACCCCATGACCAACGCCGGCTCCTCGAAGGCGTCGGCCGCAACGCGGATCCAGGCTATCCCGGCGCCGGCGGCGGCCATTGTATCATCCCGGCGCGTGCTGCGGGTGGACCGGCTAAGGGCCTGGCTTCAGGAAGAGGGCCGGGGTCTGCTGCCGCACCGGCCGCACCGGAAGGTCAACCAGGACCGGCTGTGGGAGTTTCTGGACCGCACTCAGGGCGGTTGGTTCCGGCTCTTGGACTTCACCCGGCACTTCGGCGTGGATCGCAAGACCGCCTGGGAATACTTACAAAAGTTTCTCCACGCCGGATTGCTGCGCCATAATGGGAGGCGCTCCGCTGCGGTGCGCTATGCCCTGGCAACCCGCTTTCTGGTGGTCCGGGCCGATACTTTGGAACCTGGGGTTGAAGCGGCGCTGTCGGGCCTGCCCCCGAACCTGGTGGTCCAGGTGTCCGCCTGGCTCATTGCCACCGGCGGTGAGGCCTTCGGGGAAAAGGAATGGCATGGCCGCCTGGAGCCTCTCCGTTGCCAGCAAATCATCACCCGCCTTAAATCCGCCGGTCTCCTGGAGGAGGTGTGCCAGGTGGGGGAGAGCCGGATGCTGCGGATCGGCCGCCGGTGGCTCCGGGAGTAACTTACCGCGCTCCCGTCCTGAACCCAGGGGAAATCTTTTTATCTCAACGATCATTTTCTTACGGGCACAACGAAGCATGAAAATAGGGAACAGCCGGCCTCGGCGGTGAAATGTAGGACAGCCGCCCCCGGCTGTCCATGGGCAGGCGAGGGCGCCTGCCTTACACTTTCCATACCAATCTCAACCAACGACAAGTTTCCTGCAGATGGCTCAAGGATTCTAAGACCTCGGCGTTGCTTCTGCTTTCCCAAACTCCTTCAATTGCAAGGCGTTGGCTATCTGCTCCAGGTACTGGTCGTCTCGGCTTCTTTTAAACGGCCGGTTCCAGAAGAGGAACAACAGTCGCATAACGATGCCCGTGGCCACTCCTCCCAAGAGAAAGATAACCGCACAGGTAACCGTATCCATGGTTTCCCCCCTTACCTTACCAATTATGTAGGCAGTGTAAGGCAGCAGTTCCGGCCAGGCAATGAGGGGAACCCTAATTATTAACCGGGGAATTTCTAAAAATTGGCTTGCTTATCCCTAGGGGTGGATAGTCGAGCTGGAGGCCGAGGCAGGCCATAAAGATACGGTGTTTACTCTCGGAAAACTGCCCCGAGGCAACGAACCGCATTAATTTTCTCCGACACCGCCAGGGCACGGGGCAGATGCTACTCGCTGAGGATTATATCTTCCAGTCGCCGCTTGGGCACGTGATGGACGGCGTACTCATCCCGCCAGTACTCGATACCGTCTCCGGGCTGCATGTCGTCTATGACCGCGGTTTCCTTGGGTTTGCCCAGGGCAATGACCAGGAGAATCTCACAGTGTTTCGGGAGATGAAACATCTCCTGGAGCAGCTCTTTGTTGATGGAGCCGATCATACACCCGGCCAGGCCGCGTTCCCGGGCCCCCAGGAGCAGGCTCTGGGCCGCGATCCCCATGTCGGTGCCGAAGCTCTTGGCAATGTGCCAATCGCCCACTATGATGATATAGGCTGACGGCCGCTCTCCTTCCGGGGGGCCGGGCCAATTTTTCAAGTAGGCGGCCCAGTTCAGGCACGAGAAGATCATGTCGTTTTTGTGGGGCTCATTGGAGAGGATATACTTGAGGGGTTGGAGATTGGCGGCGGAGGCCGACACGCGGGCCAGGTTCACCAGCCACCTCAGGGTGTCCACCGGGACCGCCTCCTTTTGGAGGAAACGCCGGCAACTGCGGTTGCGCTTGATCAGGTCTTCAATCATGTCATACCGTTTTCTGTTAAAAACATGTTTAACATCAACAGGTTATAGAGCAAGTTTGTTGAATTTGAATGAGAATTTGGTATCAGTCATTCATGGGCCTTGGGCCCACCCGTAAAACATGAAAAGTTAGGTAGGGCGGCCGTCCTCGCCCGCCACTCAACTGGAGTGATGGTGCGTAGGACGCACCCTACGAAAAACTGTTCCACAGAAAACGGAAAACGGAAAACGGAAAACTTTTCAAAACAGGCCCCCGGGCCGCGAGGCTCAGCCCCCCGGGCCATAAATCAGGCCTGGTCCTGGCGCGGCGACAGGGAATAGACCCCCTCCGGGGTCAGGGTGGCGTTAATGCCGAGGGTTTCCAGAAATTCGCTCAGGGGGCGGCCCAGGAGAAATTCGGTGGCCCCAGGGGTCATTCCCCAGTCGTCCATGAACATCTGGCGCAGGTAGTGGTCCAAGTGCAGGGCCTCGAACAGGGCGTCGCCGGCGGCCTCGTTTCCGGCTCCCAGGTCGGCCAGGTGGCGGGCTACCGCGGCGCAGTCACAGCGGGCCTGATGCGCCTGGATCAAGTCCCACATTTCGGGGACGTCAGCGAACAGGTGGTGGCGCTGCAGGAGTTCTTCGGACGCGGGCGGGGCAGGGGGCTCGCTCCAGCACTGCTGGCGGTGGCATTGCTCCGGCCGGTCGGCATAAATCCGGCAGGACTGGTTGGGGGCCAGGTAAAACCAGCACTGGCGGGTGCCCGGGACCTCCCGGACCTTCAGCCGTTCCTTGGTCAGGGCGGTCACCTCCCCATCCCGATTGGTGGCCTTCTCCCCGGGCCGGAGGGTATAGACGTCGTCTAAGGTCAGGACGTTCCGCTGAAAGAGCCCGAGATCGCCGCTGAGCAGGGTAGGGCTCCCTTTCTCGCAGCATTCGCCGCAGCGTACGCACTTTTCGCCCCTATCCAGAAGATGGTTGCGGCTGGCGGTCATCAGGCGGCGCCAGGCGACGGCCCGGGACTCGGGAGACAGGGTGTTCCAGCTCTCATAGACCTCTTTGAAACCCGCGGCGGCCTCGATCTCCCGGCGCATGATCTTGTAGCGCGCACTCTTGGGAGAGACCTGCAGGACCTCGGCCAGATAGCTGTTCCAGATGGTGCCCAGCGCCTCCCGGGGTCCCTTGGCCAGGGCGTCCCACGGTTCCCCATGAATTTTTCCTAAGAATTTCTTGTCGGCCATGCCGGTCCGCCTCTCAATCTTTAATTTTCGGTTCCGAAAAGTTCTTATTAAGTGGTGGCACAGGCGTCTCGCCTGTGCATGATAAAGGTGCGCAGTGCGCACCCTACAAGGCGGGCGGGGACGCCCGCCCCACCAACTTTTCATAATGTGTGGATGGGCCCAAGGCCCATGAATGACTGTTCTATCTTATCATACCCGGGCGCCGGGCGCAGGGGCTTTCCCGGTTTTTCGGCCTACCGGCCTTGCTGCTCGATAAAATTCACCAGACCCAGGGTCAGCTCGGTCATGGCCGGGAGGTCCAGGTGGTCCATGACATCCCCGGGTCCGTGGTAGTTGGGGTTGCGCATGAAGGCGGTGTCGGTGAGCATGACCGCGGGGTAACCCGCATCCCAAAAACTGGCGTGGTCGCTCAGGCGCACTTCCGGCATAATATGCCCCTCGAAAGGCACCGACAGGGTGACCGCCGGCAGGCGGCAGGCCCCCTTAATGGCGGCCGCCAAGTTGTCCATGAGGGGCCGGGAGCGCCGGTCGCTCACCAACCCGATGAAGTTACCGGTAGTGGGGTAGCCCATGAGCTTAAGGGGCAGAGGCAGCGACTGGCTGTGCGGGGTCTGGGAGTAATACCCCACCATCTCCAGGCAGAGCATGCCCAAAATCTTGGCGTGCTGCTGGCGGGCCCGGGTGGCGTAAACCCGGGAGCCCATGGCCGGGGTAAAAAAGGCCGGGGGTTCCTCGCAGGTGAAGCCGATAAAGGCCCAGGGCCGGGGTAGCGCCAGTTTTTTTGCCAGGCGGGCCACCTCCAGGAGCACGGCCACCCCGCTGGCGTTGTCGTCGGCCCCGGGGGTGCCGGCCACGGTGTCGAAGTGGGCCCCCAGGATGTAGTAGCCGCCGGGGTTCTCGTCGCCGGCGATGATATTGGCCACCTCTTCTTTCATGTAGGTAAAGCCCTGGCGCCGGGGCGTATAACCCATGGCGGCAAAGTTTTGCGTTACGTAATCCTCAGCCGCTTTAAGGTTTTCGGGGCGGCAGATGGACCGATCCCCCAGGGTAACGCTCAGGTAGTGCAGGTGATTCCTTAAGTTAGCCTTGATGTCCTCTCTATCCATGGCATCAGACCGGCACGGGGGCGCTGTGCTTCCCAAGATGACTGCCACCAGCAGATAAACCAGTATACCTGGTGTTACCAATGAGTTGATCTCAGGGCCTCTGTCTTGAAAAGTTCCTGGAAGCTGGTGTAGGACACCCGCCCTCGGGTGTCCCAGCACAGGCTGAAAAGCCTGTGCCACCGGCCTTTTCATTGTTTTGAGAGATCCCAAGGTTCATGGGCGACTGCTCGAAAAAGTTTTCGTAGGGGCGGTTCGCGAACCGCCTCTACACCTCAGGGTAATGCAGGGCCAGCCACACCGTGGGGGTTTCGGGGTCGGTCCACTCCACCCGGTGGCGGCGGTGGGCCGGGATGAGCAGATAGTCCCCCGGGGAGAGCACCCGGGGCTCGGCTTCATCCTCGAAACGCAGCCCGGCGCCGCCGCTCAAGAGCACCACCCACTCGTGGTCGTCCTGGTCGTACCACTCCCCGGGGGGCGTGGCCTGGCCCGCGGACACGATGCGCTCCAGGCGAAAATGAGCGGTCGCCAGGAGAACCTGGACGATTTCCGAAGTGATCTCGGGGGGAATCGGGGCGAAGAGATTGGACACGGTCAGACCTCGTTTGTAAACAGTGAGCAGTGAGCAGAAGCTCAACATCCCATCATCTCGTCCCCAAGCTTGGTTTGGCATCGGATAGATCCCCAAAGCGAAGCTTGGCTTACCTTTGGGTTCCCAAGTTCAACTTGGGAACCAGAGGCTAACTGCTCACTGACCACTGACCACCTCCCTCAGCCCCGGCGGCCGATGAGCCAGTGCCGGAGCCGGCCCTGGGCGTCCAGGCGCAGTTGCAGCACGAAGGGGAAGGCCCGGCCGGGGATGGAAAAGCGCAGGTCCCGCCACTCCA
The DNA here is from genome assembly GCA_030655955.1 of Deltaproteobacteria bacterium. Lineage (GTDB taxonomy): Bacteria > Desulfobacterota > Desulfobaccia > Desulfobaccales > 0-14-0-80-60-11 > 0-14-0-80-60-11. The sequence goes on along the minus strand of JAUSOZ010000305.1, from coordinate 7,921 downwards.
TAAGCTGTTCGCCGCCCTGGGACCCGGCCTGGCAGAGCAGGGGAAACCGGGCGAACTCCAGGAAGCTGGCCAGGATGGCCTCAGCCTCGGGCGAATAGACCGCGGCGGCCGCCGGAACCGCATTCCAGGTCTGGATGGTCAGGTGGCCGGGCGCCTGGTAAGGGCTGGCTGGGGTTGGACAGGCCTGGTCCCGGGTGACGGGGACCGGCGCAGCCTTCGCCTCTATGGACCCCAGCCCCAGGCCAGCCTCAAAGGGGAGTTGCACAAAGGTCTGTTGGATTTCACCCGGGCCGGCGGCGATCAGTTGCCAGCGGCGGCTGGAAAAGGGTTGGGGCAGGGCGGCTACGGTCTGCCCCCCGGGTCTGATGTCCGGAAATATCCGCCGGGCCAGATCCAGGGCCTGGTGGTGGTAGGAGGCGCAGACCAGCAGGTAGACCGCGGCGGCGGCCAGGGACCAGGCTCCCAGGCGGGGCCCCCAGCGGGGCCAGGTCAGGGCGGCTATGGCCCCGGCCACCAGCAGGGCGGTAAAATAGGGGTCGATGATAAAAATCCAGTCCAGGGACAGACGCCGCCGGGAAAAGGGGCTAAAAATCTGGGTGCCGTAGGAGGTGGCCAGGTCCAGGAGCAGGTGCGACCCCAGGACCACCAGCCCCAGGATGAACAGGGGCTTGAACCAGCGGGGGCCGCCCAGGTACCGGCCCAGGAGCGCTCCGGCCAGGGCGAAGAGCGGCACGGCCAGCAGCGAGTGGGTAAACCCCCGATGATAGCGGATAAAGGCCAGCCGATCCCAAAAGATGAAAAAGTAATCCACGTCCGGGGCGACGGCAAAGATGGCCCCGGCCAGCGCGGCCCACCACCGGGAGGGCGCCGGCAGCACTTGAGAGCAGATCACCCCGGTGGCCAAATGGGTCAGTGGATCCACGGCCACCTCCCGCCCTGGGTGCCGTAGTGGGGAAATTGGCGCAGGAGGTCGCCCCTAAGGGCCACGGCGCTGGGGTAGCGCTCTTCCAGCTTTTTCTTGAGACACTTGAGGATAATGGCCTCCAGGGCCGGGGGAATCTCCGGATTCTCCTCCCGGGGCGGATTAGGCTCCTGCTCCAGGATCTGGTCGATGAGCAGTTTCTCCACCTCGCTGTAAAACGGCAGCTCCCCGGTGTACAACAGATACATGAGTACGCCGATGGCCCAGATGTCGCTGCGGCGTTCGCTCTGGCCCATGATCTGCTCCGGCGCCATGAAGGGCCGGGACCCCACCATGGTGGCGCTGATCTCCTTTTCCCCCAGCATCTTGGCGGCCCCGAAATCCAGCAGCTTCAGATTGCCGTTGGGCTGGATGATGATGTTGTTGGGCTTGATGTCCCGGTGCATGATGCGGTTCTTATGGGCATGGGCCACCACCTCGATGAGTTGCAGGATGAGGCGCTCAACCATTGGCCGGGGCAACTCCTGACCCAGCATGTCCCCCAGGGTCATGCCTTCGACATATTCTTGGATTATAACCAGTTTACCATCGTCTTCCAACGTATCAATCAGCCGCGCCACCCCGGGGTGGGGGTCGAGCTTCTGGCAGATGGCCGCCTCCTTGCGGAACTTGGCGTTGGCGGCCTTGAGAAAGGGGATTTTGGCCACGAAGCGGCGCTCCGGGCCCAGGGCCTCGGTGTCCACTACCAGCCACACCTCGCCGAAATTCCCCTGGCCCAGCTTTTTGATTTTCTCAAAGCGGCCCCCCAACAGCGGCGTCATCTGAATCAGGGCCAGGTAATCCCGGGCGCTGGGCAGCAGGTGCTCCACCAGCCCCTGGAGGGCCCGCTTCAGGGGAGAGGAGGAACCCACCGGCTGCACCTGGAAGCTCACGACTTCCTGGGGGCGTCCCTTCAGGGCCAGGTCGTTGATCAACACCGTTACCGGCTGGCCCTCCCGGTTCACCAGGTGCAGCTTGACGTTATCCCCGGCGCCCGGTTGGGCGAGCACCCGCCGGAAGCGCTCCCGATCCTCGGAGGCATAGAGCAACTCCTCCAGCGGCACGGGCACCGGAGTCCCCCGTTTGCCCGGATAGCCCAGGAGGCGCCGCAAGGCGGGGTTGAGATTGCACACCGTGCCCCAGCGGTCGCAGAAAAAGAGGGGATGGGCGGTCTCCTGAAAGATTCGGGAGAATTCCTCGTGAGAGGCTAACAGCAGGCGCCGGTCATGTTGCAGGCGGAGGACCACGGCCACCCGGGCCAGGACCTCCCGGGGCTCGAAGGGGGGGAGCAGGAATTCGTCCGCCCCCGCCTCCAGGGCCCAGGCGGCGGCCGTATCGGAGAACTCGGTGAACCCCACGATGATGGGCAGGTCCCAGGTGGCATCATCGGCTTTGAGGCGGCGAATCAACGGCTGCACCGCGCCGGCCTCTTCCAGGAGCACCAGGAGATTGGGGGACCGGGCCTGGAGTTCGCCGGCCAACTGGTCCCAGCCGCACTGACCTACCTCGTAGGGGACCCGGGCCAGGATGTCGGCCACTCGCTGGCGGGCCTCGGTTTCAGGGCCGACGATGAGAACGTAAGCGTCCGGCAATAAACCTCTCCTTATAACCTGCGCCTGAGTCGGGCCTGACGATATCCGGGGCTGCTTCCGGGCCGGCGCCTCAATCCCGGCTCCTGACCTCCTGCAGTCCTGCCCGGGTTAACCATAAGGGCATAAAATGGAGATATGCTTTCTTCAGGATCTCAGCCCGGGAGAGCCGGAAAATCGCTCCAACCGCCCACCCGGAACCGTAAAATTCCCAGGCTCCGCCTCCTGATAGACATTGTCCATGGATTGAAAGGATTTGGCAAGGCCGATTTTGTATTGACAAAAGCGGGAGGTCAGGATAAACAAAACACCTGGGAGGCGGGGTAGCTCAGCCGGTAGAGCAGCGGACTGAAAATCCGCGTGTCCCCAGTTCGATTCTGGGCCCCGCCACCACTGATTTCAAGTAGTTACCCAAATCAGTTTTCACCCAATGTTCACCTTGTTAACAGTTTGACTAACATCTGCAATTTGGGCGTCAAGCCATTCGGTATACCTGGCCATGGCATGGTGCAGATCATCCTCTGAGGGGACCATGTAGTAAATGTCCATCCCCTTCAAGCTGTGACCTAAGATCGTATCCCGGTAAACCTTGTCCACGCCGGCACTCAGCATATTCGTCTTGACCGTCCTCCGGATGTCGTGGAAGATAACCCCTCCAGCTTCCGCCCGGCCTTGGGTGATCCCTGCTCTCTCGCAAGCCGTGATGAATGATTTCTTGATCCCCCCCATGGTGCCGATGGACTCATGGCGATAGGTGAACACACGATCATGGTGGATCGCCTGGCGGGGATTCTCGGCCAGGACCTGCTTAACGTGGTGATTCATGGGAACCACCTTGGCCCGGCTTTCTTTTACCAGGTCTGCCGGCAGTCTGATAACCCCATGATCCCGGTCGATATGTGACCACCGGAGCCCCAGGAGTTCCCCCAACCTCATGCCGGTGTTATAGGCCGTGGTGATGATCCCCTTCAGGTGAGGGGCGGCCACGTCCACCAGCTTCAGATATTCATCAATGGTCAGGGTGCGCCGTCTGGCATTGTCCCCCCTTCTTAACTTTCTCTTAACACGCCTGAAGGCCTTGACGGTGCCGGCGCCCACCAGGTCGTTATCAAAGGCTTTCGTGACCATGGTCTTGGTAATGCTGATTTCCATGTCGATGGTAGCAGGGGCCCGGCCGTCCTTTTCCCGCTTCTCCTGGTACTCGTCCAGATCCTGAAGTTTGATGTGGCTCACAATCCGGGTGCCGAAAACTTCGTTGAAGTTGCCCAGGATTCCTTTTATGCGGGTGAAGGAAGCCAGTTTTTTGACCGGGGTGAGGTCAAGATACCACTCGGATAGCTTGGTAAAGGTCCAGGTATCCGCGGGGACCCTTTCCAGGATGGTGGGATTCTCCACCTTTTGGGCCTTGCGCTTGCCCTCAGCGGCCCGGGCCTCTTCAATTCCGGCGGGGCGCCCATCGGGAAGTTTCACAAATTCCCAGCGCTGCTTACCGTCGGCCACCCGGTAATGAATCCAGTAATGGACCTTCCCGGCTCGTTTCGGCTTCACCAGGTCGCTTTTACAGGCGACGCAATTCCGATTCTTGACCGCCTGTTTCCGGTGACACCGTGGACACTCAGCTAAGATCGCCATTATCTACCCCCTCATGGTTTATTCGGGATCGGCAAGAAATTCTTCTTCCGATATGATAGGCACACTTTGCTCAGTGGCTTCCTTGAGTTTGGTTGGCCCAGGATCCTCTCCAGTGCAAAGAAAAGAAAGGTTTTGAGTCACACGGGTAACACAATTAAAACCGCGATCTTTAGCAATCGCCTGGAGTTCCGCTTTGCGGGATGCACGAAAGCCTGTAAAGCATATCTCTGGCAAGTCACGACGTTTTTTCGGTGATCTGCTTGCATAAATCCAATCCCAGCCTTCACTGTCTGGCATATCTTCCATCTCTTCGTCTGTAAACGGTGCCCCCCGTGAGATCAGAATACGTCTTACTTTCTCGCTTACCATCTGTATACCTCCCCGGGATACATCTATCTTTATCAATATATAATTTGAAAAGCTGATCCGATTGCAAATAGTCCCACAGAAATCCAATGAAAATATTTGCTCAAAAATTTTCTAATACAAATCACCGGAATGAAAGAGAACGCTTTTTCCAATTGAAATTGCTTATCGAACGCGGTTGTACAGAACAACCCACCTTTTTCAGGTGGCCTGAGTGGTCTTATTTCTGCATCCCAAAAGAATATTAAGAAGCTGAAGAGCTGTAAAATTAAACCCACCTTTGCCATACTAATCATTCTCCCGATGCTGGGGGCAGGGCCGGAACCCCGCCCCCGGGTTGTGGGTTATTCGACCCCTGTCACTTCTTGTACGTCTTTTACGAAGGCCTCGGCCAGCTGGCGGCCTTTCTCCACGGCGACCAGGTGCTCCGGGGTGGGGGGCTCTTTAAAGAGATACGTTGGGTCGGAACATTTATTGAGCAGGGTCCAGGCTTCACCGGCCAATTTGAGGATGATCTGGAAAGTGCTCTCCTGCATATTTTCCGGGTCCCAGGGCGACCCCAGCTTCCGTAAGTATTCCCCCACCATTCGCCCGTGTTGGCCACCGTCCCCGGCCAGCAGCGCCTGGTATGAAATGGCGGCCATGGCGTCCATAAGGGTTTGCGCCTTTTCTATGGAAGCGCAGTTAGCAGCACAGTCTTCTTTCAACCTTTCCATAATTTCGGGGGTAATTGTGGTAGAATCTTTTTCAGCCATGACACGAACCTCCTATTTAGGTTTGGGTTAAGGTTAGGGCCGGCTTGGGCGGTGCACCCGGGCCGGTCTGCTTTATTGCCGCCTACTCCTTTTCGCCCTTCCTCAAAAAAACCTCCAGTTCGCTTTCTCGGACCCGCCACAGGCGGCCTACCTTCACCCCCTTGAGCTTACCACTCCTAAACCAGTCCCCGATGGTTAGGCGGCTAATCTTCAGCCGTGCAGCTGCTTCCTCAGGGGTCAATAACTGGTCTTGGGGTTTATCTTCAGCCATGGGCAGGCTCCTTTATTGAGATTTACCTTATCTTAAATCTGCTCAAATCAGTTGTCAATAGTTTTTATCAGTTAAAAAGACAAAAAAATTAGGGCTTGGCGAAAAGAGGTTCTATGCTCCCCCACCATGCCCTTAATCCCCTCAAAATCTCCGCTCTACCTGGCCGCCCTGCCGTGATCCCCCCGGGGCAATAGTAAGGGCCGGATCAACCTGCTATCGCCCCGTGGTGGCCGTCTCAGAGGGACGGTGCTGGGGTGATTCCGGCTCGGCCTGTCCATTGGCCTGCAGCAGCCCCAAAATCTCTTTTTGCTTCTCGGCATCGGCCAGATCCTCCAGACGCACGCGCTTCCATTTTTTACCCATGATCCTCCTCCTTTCTCTGAATCGGCTTGATTCCGATGAACTCATACCAGTTCTCCGCGGTGGCCTCTGAAGCGTCCAGAATCTGAATCCGGACCGCCCGGAGGCCCCGGGGGAAGCGCTTGACTTGGTAGGAAACCCGATCTCCGGGCGCCGGGATGCGGCCACTCTTAACATTGTCGCGCTGGAAGTACAGGTCCCGGGGGTCCCCGTCGCAGTCGACGAAGCCCCAGCCGGCAGGGTTGAATATTTTCACAGTCCCAAAATGTTCCATGGTCGCCTGACTTAATGCCGGGTGTCAGCACCTGCCGGAAGAAGATCTCTTTCCAGTTCTTCGGCGCCCTCGTTTGCCAGCGACGCCACGCTCAAAAAGAGCTCCCTCAGATCCGGGGGGAGAACCCTTTTCTCTGTAAAAACCATGTAGGCTTCCCCAATTTTTGCAACCTGTTGGGCCATCTTGAGGCCGATTTCAGCCAAGTGTTTTTGATTAACCATTGACCGTATTCCCCATAAGCCTCTTAAGTTCAGGGGCTATTTGTTTGCGGACCACCTTTTTCCAGTCGATGTTTTTGTCCGCTCCCCGGGCGTCGATGCTGATGGAGAGATTATTGACTTGTCCACCACCATTCTCCCCAGGCCGGCCACCAGCCGCCCGCATTCCGGCCTCGTAATCGTAGGTTTGCTTGGGGCTAAGAACCCTCTCAGTATCCAAGCCAATAAAGGGGACTTCGCCGGATTTTAGTGGGGGGAAGCCGGCATGGGCATAGTAAGGCTGGAGGTGGCCGCCCTGGTGAAAAGATTGTCCCAACTTTCCCATACTTCCCGGAGTCGATACATCAGGCCCACCCCCGCCTCCTCCGCCCCCGCCTCCACCCATAAGTCCACCAGCAATAGTTCCGGCAAAGGCAACGGCAGCCATTATAGGAGCCAGGACTACGGCAGCCGGAAATCCAACAGTTTCCCATACCGAACTGAATGCAGAAGCCCCAGCCATAAAGGCTTTCATAAGAACACCTTTGGTTATCAAAGTCCACATGAGACTAAGAGCCTGCATTCCGTAAGATAGCATCGTACCATATCTGGATGCTTCACCTTGAAGCCCGGCTGCGGTCATAATCCCCTGGCCGAGACTCCAAATACTTGTAATACTATTTGTCATTGTGCTAAAAGTATCTTGATATTGGTTTAGATTATCTGTCTTAAATGATTCCTGGTTAAGATCAATCCTATCGTTAATCATTTGTTGGTATGTGTCTTCTTGTCCAAATAGCTGCTTGTACATCTTCTGATTATCTTTCCCTACAATTTTATTTTCTTTAAGATCCTCCTTAAAAAGCTTATCGTCCAACTTGTCAAGTTTCATCATGTCCTTCATAATTTTCTGGTAGCCACCCATAGATGATATTCCACCGAGGGCACCACCACCCTTGCCGCCTCCCATGGCATAAGCAATCTTGCTGGCTCCGGCTACCCTTTGGGGAGTTCCGCCACCACCGAGACCACCAATGCCTTTTGCCCCATCAAACGTTACATGAAGTGCTTTTGAAGCACTGCTACCGTCTGGTTTGCCTTTCCCTTCCAACCCGAGTGTCTTACCAACCCCAGACCAAATGGAATCGAACAGTTTTGTGGTCCCCATCGTCATCAGCTTCTTAACCAATGAGTCTCCTAGTTCCACAAACACCTTGCCCAAGTCGGTCTTTCTCTTGTGCATTATTGTATCAACAAAGTAGTTGCCTGCTGTCTCCCCAAGGAACTGCTCAGCCCCCTTCATGGCGTCGATGGTCCATTGGGCTGTACGGGTAGCTGATTCCTTGTCGCGGTCCAGGGCGCCGGATTTGAGGCCTCCAGAGATGCCTTCTGACATCCATGCCTTGCGCTCCTGGGCATACTTCTTGTACTGGTTCTCTAAAGCCTTGAGTTGCCGCAGTTCGTCTTCCTGGCCGGCGGAGATCATGTGATTGATTCGAAGGACCCGCAGTTCCTC
>JAUSOZ010000286.1 GCA_030655955.1 Deltaproteobacteria bacterium | reverse complement strand
GAACATCTGGCGGAAGCAGAAGCTTTGGGTGTAATGGACCAGCCCGTCCAGGCGGCGGGTGGCCACGGCCTCCTTAAGGTCCGCCAGGCGGCCCCCGATATCGTAGGGGTAGGTATAGCGCAGGTATTGCTCCACCAGGTCGGCGCTTTCATAGGGCATGCTGAATTGCCGGGGAAATTCATGGTAAACCACGGCGGCGCCCAGTTCCTCCAGGTAGGGCCACAGGTCGGTCAAGATGGGCGGGATGCCGGCAAAGCCCAGGCGCACCCGGCCATTAGCGGCGGGTGGACGTTGCTCCGCCTCCTGCAGGAAGGCCGTCAGGCCTTGTTCGTAGCCGGTAAGGTCCGAGGCAAAATCCGAGCTCGAGATGAGCCAGTGGAAATTCTCCTGGCCATGCACCTGGCCGGTTTCCCAGGTAAGGCGGTCCAGGCGGCGCAGTTGGCGGCGCAGGGGGGCCAGGCGGGCCTGCACCCGGGCCACCGCCTCGGAGTCGGTGCCCAGGCGGGCCGTCAGGGCGCTGATTTCCCGGCCCAGTTGTTCCCGGTCCCGGGGATAGGGGAACTTAAAATGGATGACCTCTATTCCCTCGGTGGCGAGGATTTCCCCCAGCGCCTGGGTATTGGAGCAGTCCCCCTGGCAGGCGGCGATGACCGCCTCAATTTCCGGGTGGGCCAGAAGGGCGGCGTAGATCCCCTTGATCCAGGCGCAGAGGGTGCGGGGAAAGCCGGCGGCCTCGGCCTGGCTCACCCGGGCCAGGGCCAAAGGGTCGGCAATGAACAGGTTGTTCAGGTCCACCGGTATCAAACCCGCGGCCAGCACCACCTCCACCGGGATAGTGGTGGTCAGGCCCACCCGGGCGCCCGGCGCCAAAGGCGTGGATCGGCGCATGACATCACTCAATTAAGGCACTTCGCCTTCCTGCAAGTTAACTTCCTGCAAGCCTTCGGTTTCAGAGAGGCTGTGGATCACCTGCTTGAAAATTATCGAATCCTTGCACTGCAGGCGTAAGCGATAGGTCATCAGATTACTGGGCGGTTCCAGCGTATAGTTGATGAACTGAATGGCAATCCGATGTTGTTTAAGTATCTGCCTGATCCGGTCCAGGGGGTCCTCCACCCCGTGATATTTCAAGGTCAGAATGGTGAACAGATCGTGGGCGAAGACTCTCTTTATGAGGCGCAGGGCGTACAGGATAATCAGGCTGATCCCGGCGGCAAACAGGGCCGGGATGAGATACCCGGCGCCGATGGCCAGACCGAGACCGGTGGCCAGCCAAAGGCCCGCGGCGGTAGTCAGGCCCCGCACCGAACCCTTGCCGGTGATGATGGCGCCGGCGCCGAGAAAACCCATGCTGGCAATGGCATAGGAGGCGATCCGGGCCGGGTCCAGGCGGACCACCGATTGGTCCGCGAGCAGATGCCGGTGGATTTGCTCCATTTCCAGAGACAGCATCATCATGAGGCAGGCGCCCACCGAGACCAGGATGAAGGTCCTGAGCCCCGCGGCCTGGCCGTGGGCCTCACGTTCGAAGCCGATGGCCGCGCCCACGAGCGCGGCAAGCACCAGCCTGGACAACTCCCAGGTAATATGGTTCACGTCCCACATAATTCACTCCTTTCCCTGCCGGCGCCATTGATCCCCGGAAGCGGGGACGACGGTGGAGGTGAGATGGGCCAAAGCGGGGGTCCTGGGGTGATAATCGAGCTTGAGAAGGGGAGGGCGCCAGAGTTCATTCAGGGAAAGCTCCGGCTACAGCAGCGGACGCATCCGGGGAAGAGCCGGCGGGAGATGATCTGCCGGAAACGTTTCATTTTAGGGCCGTTCCAGATCTCGGCAAACGGTTGGGCGGCGATGTTGCCGGCCACCAGGTGCAGGCACGGCGACACGGTCCCGTCGGGCAAAATCCCGCAACCCTTCCACGGGGCGTTGCACTCCTGGGAAAAGGGATGGGTCAGATCCAGGTAATAGGGTTCTATGAGGTCCAGGGGCAGGTTCGGCAGAAAGAGCAGCTTGAGCCGGTCTTGGGCCAGACGCTGGGCTTGCTTAAGCTGGCTGAGCAAAAACGGCAGGTCGGCCGGGGTGAGTTCGCTCTCATAGTATTCCCCCTCGGGGATGGAGGGGGGGATCAGGTCCAGTCCTTCCCGGGCGGCAAACTCGGGCGACAGCGCCCGATTGTGGCGGGCGACGTTGGCGGCGGTGTTGAAAATAGTGTGTTGAACCTGGAGGATATCCACCCCCAACTCGTGGGCCAGCAAGACCATCTGATCCAGGGTGGGCAGGCTGGCTTTGGAGATGACGCAGTTAATCAGGATGATGGGGCCGGGAGAACGCTGGCGGTCCCGAGCCGCCACCAGGGCCCTGATGCCGGCGCAGGTTTTCCGGAAGGCGCCCTCCTGGCCGCGAATGGCGTCATGGACTTCCAGGGGTCCGTCCATGGAGACCGTTACCATCTCGACGTTCTGGGCCACCACGCTGTCGGCCACCCGGTCCAGCAGGGTACCGTTGGTTTGGAGGTGGACCACGAAGCCCCGGCGCTTGGCCTCGGTCAGCAAGGCGGCGAAATGCGGGTACAGGGTGGGTTCCCCACCGGTGAGGTAGAGCCGGGGCCGGAAGGCAGCCACCTGATCCAGGAGGCCGACCCAGGTGGACAGGGGGAGTTCCCGGCGCGGGTCGTACCAGGGGAGCCCGGTGGGGTCGGAGGCATGGCGGTGCTGCTCGCACATGACGCATTTCAGATTGCAGCGCCGGGTGAGGTTGAGGTTGAGGTTCGCCGGCGGGCCGCTTAAGCCGTCCCGGAAGCGGCGGTCCAACTGAATGCCGATTTTTTTGCGGTACTCCTCCCGCAGCAGGGTGTGGGCCATGCGAGGGTTCCGCCACATGAGCTTCAAGGCCCGGGTGGACAGGGAGGATTTGGGCCTGGCCGGGGCGGCTTGAGCTTCCGGTAGGGGCGGTTGGTTCGGCATCGGTTATTCCTATGAAATAGCTATCAGCGGTCAGCTTTCAGCCAAGATCAATCATGTAGGGTGCGCACCACGCCTCCTACAAACACTACCCGCGGCCTCCGAAGATGGCGGTGCCCACCCGTACCAGGGTGGCGCCTTCCTCCACCGCCACGGCAAAATCGCCGGACATGCCCATGGAGAGCTCCGTCAGGGGCAGGCCGGTGAGCCCCCGCAAGTGGTCTCGTAGTGCCCGCAAGGCCTGGAAGTAAGGCCGCGCCGCCTCCGGGTCGGGAAACCACGGCGGCATGGTCATCAGGCCCAAAACCCGCAGATGCGGCAGCCGGGCGACCTCCTGGAGCAGCGCCGGGGCCGCCGAAGGCGTTACCCCGGACTTGGTGGTTTCGCCCGCCTGATTGACCTGGATGAGGACGTCCTGGACCTTGCCCAGCCGGGCCGCGGCCGCGTCCAGGGCCCGGGCCAGCTTGAGGCGATCCACGGCGTGGATCAGGTCGAAGAGCGCCACCGCCTCCCGGGCCTTGTTGGATTGCAGGCTCCCCACCAGGTGCCAGCTCACCTGACGGCCTAAAACCGCGATCTTGTCTCTGGCCTCCTGGAGATAGTTTTCTCCGAAGAGGTCTTGTCCGGCGTCGAGTGCGGCCTGGATGCGCTCCAGGTCCACGGTCTTGCTCACCGCCACCAGGCGTACGACGCCCGCTTCCCGGCGGGCCCGCTGGGCCGCGGCGGCAATGGCGGCCTGTACGTCTTTAAGGCGTTGGGCGATGAGGTTCACGGGTTGGCCGTCTCCTCCGGCGCCAGCACGGCTGCCTCCTCTAACCCAAAGACCGCCAGGGTATTGGACCAGGTGGCCGCCGCGACCTCATCTAAGGTCAGACCCCGGATATCAGCCAGCTGTTGGGCCGTGGCCACCACATAGGCCGGTTCGTTGCGCTTGCCCCGCCAGGGTTGGGGGGACAGATAGGGACAGTCGGTCTCCACCAGGATGCGGTCCAGGGGGACTTTTTTCGCCACCTCCCGCAACAACCCGGCCTTGGGGTAGGTGAGGGGCCCGGAGAAAGACAGATAAAAACCCAGGTCGAGAAAGGCGTGGGCCTCCGTAGGGCTGCCGTCGAAGCAGTGCATGACGCCACCAAGGATTTGGCCCCGGTATTCCCGCAGGATCGACAGGGTCACGGGGGTGGCCTCCCGGGTGTGGATCACCACGACCTTCTTATGGGCGACGGCGAACTCTAACTGCCGGCGAAACCACTGCTGCTGGACCGCTTCCGGGGAGCGGCGGCGGTAGAAATCCAGCCCGATCTCTCCGATGGCTACCACCTTGGGGTCGGCCGCCAGGGAGTCCAGGGCCGCAAGGTCCTGATCGGTCATGGCGCCGGCGCCGTGGGGATGGACCCCGATGACCGCCGCGATCCCGGGGGAGGTCCGCGCGGTGGCGATTACCTGGGCGGCGTCCGTCAGGCCGGTGGCCACGTTGATCACCAGGAGGACTCCGGCCTCCCGGGCCCGGCGCAGCACCGCAGCTTGATCGGGGAAGTGATCTTCCAGGTCTATATGGGCGTGCGAGTCGGCTAATCGGATAGACATATCTTCAAGCTTGTGGACAATTTCCCTTTGCATGGTAAAATATACGAAATTTCGCCGGGCTGCAAGGAGAGGCGGTGACCGCCAGGGTTTTTGCGCTTGTTGTGATCGGTTGGCTGTGTTTAGGGGCAGTTCTGTCTGCGGGGGCGGCGAGTCTGACGCACACCCCGCCTCAGTGGCAGGCAATCGGCCGGGGGCTGGTCTTCGCCCAGGTGGAGGTCCTGCAGGATGGCGAGGTGGTGGCCGGCTTGACGGTGGTCTAG
>JAUSOZ010000276.1 GCA_030655955.1 Deltaproteobacteria bacterium | reverse complement strand
AGACAGGTGATTGACATTTACCAGAGGCGCTGGTCCGTGGAAATTCTTTTCAAAGAGCTCAAATCCGGTTTGGGATTAGGCGAACACCAGGTGACCAAAAAGCTACCGCGCATCGAAAAATCCCTGGGCATCGCTCTGATCGCCTATCTCTTTCTATTGCGAGCTCGCAAAGATGACATCAAACCTGGCAAACCGTGGAGTATCTTCCAACTCAAAACCAACTTCACCATGGACCTGATCCAAAAACAATTTCAACATTCCATGGCGCTGGAGATAAATAAATGGAAGAAAGCCGCTTGATGTCTGGGTATCTAAATTTTACCCGTCGTTTTTGAGGATATAGGCAATACGGTGAAAGGTTTGGCGAATAATGCCCGGTCTGAAATCCTTGGCGCCATTCAAATTCTCTTTAAACACTTCGGGAGAATCAGCATCAAAAGGGCTACATACCGTAATGATCTTCAAATCACGCCCGAAAGTATGACTGGCGGGATACTCTGGTGGCCCGGGTCCACAGAAAAAGCCATTGAGATTATCAAGCCCCAGGCCGCGCCGGAAGGGGGTGCAGCATGACTAAGAAAAAATCCCCCAAAAAAGACCAGGGCCAGCCGTGGGAGGAACACCCGATTACTCAGGAAATGCTTGATGAGTTTGCGAGCCTGCCCTCTGAGCAATTTCAACGGAAGATGGTCGAGCAGTTTCACGAACTTTATCTGCAACTGGCGGCCACCATCAACTGGACGGCTGAGCAACGGGATATGGTTGGTAAAACCTTTGCTGAGGCTATTAAGACGCTGGCCAAAGGGCATGATGAGCGCCTGAGAGTGCTTGAGCAATGGGCTTTTTCCATGACCATCCTCTTTAATCAGATGAGGGGGTGCCCGCCGGACATTAAAAGAAACCGGGAAATTGCTGAAATGTTCCTGGTTGATTTTGATGGCACCTTGAAAGAAGCCGAAGCATAACCCACAACCGGGGCGGGGATGGCCCTGCCCCTACCATCGGGAGGTTTGATCCATGAAAAAGAACCTGGTCTTGATTTTGGCATTTTTATTGATATTGGCGTGGGCCATGCCGATTATGGCGCAATATGGCCGGGATACTACGGTGCAGGGATATACGCGCAAGGATGGCACTTATGTTCAACCCCACCATCGAACCGCACCAGATAATAGCCGTTTCAATAATTACAGCACTCAGGGGAACGTCAACCCGTATACCGGGCAAATGGGGACCGTGAACCCCTATACCCAACCCCAACCGCAAGTCACCCCCTACGGACAGCAGCAAAGGCGGACTTGGCCGTAACAACCAATTTCCGGGGATAGGGTCTGCAGCCCGACACGGCGGTTATCCTGGCCGCCTTCCCCGGATTCATTACAGGGTGAGGAGAAGAAACGATGAACAGGAACTTGAAAAACCTTTGGATCAAATCAGATCGGGAAATTTTGGAATTATTGGAAAAATGCGAAAGTTGCGAATCAGAGGAATTTAAATATGCCTATGCTGTCCTTCAATTGAAGCATTTGGCAGCCCTTGCTGAGAAATTGGGGAGCATTGAAGATAAATTAAATGATCAAATTCAACTCCTAGACCGGATTGCCACCGCAACAGAACTTGACGCAATGGATGTAATGAGAGACTAAAAGCCATGTGGATTCCCGAAGATTTAATTAGGGGTATTATTTGGGCTATTGTGATTGTCGGGGGCATGGGTTGGATAATGGAGATATGTTGCGAGTATTCACAAGACAAGAGAGAACTAAAAAAGCAATTGCAGGCTGAGAAAGCGGCTAAGGAGAAAAAAATATGACCTGGTTATCCCGGAAGCATCATTGACCGCGTTGTTACTGACGGGGCAAGTAAATTAAAAAACCGCTTGACATTAGGGAAAAACCATGTAATATAACAAACAAAAGGGTTTCCCGCCATTCGGTGTGAAGAAACCGCCCGGCCCGCCCGAAAAGGCCGCCCGGCTTATAAACAAACCCGGCGCACGTCTTTAAAGACCTCCCCCGGCGTAAATCCCCCCAATTGGGGAACGCTCTGGAGGTCTTTCTATGAATACCCCCACCCCGTACAACGCCCGCGCATTACCCCCCGAACTTCAAAAATTCAGGTTCATAACGGAGCAGCAAGTTTCTCTGCTCACCGGCCGCGCTCTTCAATCGCTGAGAAACGATCGCCATGTGGGCAAAGGTTTCCCTTACCGGAAATTGGGTAAGTCTGTCAGATACGCCCTTGCAGAAATCCTGGCGATAATGGACAGCTATCGAGTTGAGCCGGAGAGGGGGCTTTAATGCGGCCCCTGGAAGTGGAAAACCCCGGCGCGGGCAGGCGAACCGGGGCTGGATGTGGGGTAAATCAGCAATTTGATTTTAGTTATTATAGCCGGTTTTCTGCAAAATTTCAAGCCAGTTGCCGCCTTTTTTTTCTGGAATCTTTAATTCCCGCAGATGGTTTTTTTGAGCCCAGTTTATCGCTTGGAATTGATCGGGCTTTGGTAGATTGGGAGGCGGCATGGTAACGGCTGACACCATCCGCCAGGCACTCCAATGCGATAACCCCTCGTGCGCCTGCCACAAGCCTAACGGCCTGGTGCATTGCCCGGCCCATGACGACACGACCCCGAGTCTATCGGTAACTGAGAAAGACGGCAAAATCCTGGTGAAAGACTTTGGCGGCTGTGGCCAGGACCGGGTGATTGAAGCCCTAAAGGAAAAGGGGTTATGGCCGTCAAAGAACGGCGACCAGCCCCAGGCCCACAAGCCCCGGATCGTGGCGACGTATGGCTACCATGATGCGGCCGGCAAGCTCATATTCCAGGTTTGCCGCAAAGATAACAAGGAATTTCCCCAGAGACGGCCCGATGGTAAAGGCGGCTGGATATGGAACCTTGAAGGCGTGGACCGCGTTCCTTACCGACTTCCCGAACTGCTCAAGGCCGACATCGTTTATATCCCGGAAGGGGAAAAAGACGTTGATCGGCTGCGCACCCTGGCATTGACGGCCACCTGTAACCCCGGCGGCGCCGGGAAGTGGAGGGCGGACTATGCCCAGCACTTCAAGGGAAAGCGGGCAATCATCCTCCCCGATAATGATGATCCTGGACGTGCCCATGCTCAGGACATAGCTGGATCTCTGAATGGGGTAGCCGCCAGTGTCAAAATCTTGACATTGCCAGGATTACCCGGGAAAGGGGATGTAAGCGACTGGATTGAGGGCGGGGGCACCGTGGGGCAGTTGACGGCCTTGGCGGAAACGGCTTCGGAGTTTGCCCCGGATACCGAGAAGAAAGAGGCCACGGGAACGGCAGACCCAATAGCGCTGCTAACCCATGACCTTACCGCGGATACCCCCACCATTGACAAGATCAAAGGATTGTCACCCCTGGTCCCTCTCCTGGCGAAACTGTCTCACCTGGAAGCGGCGGCCATTATAGAAGAACTACGGGAACGCTTGAAACTGCGGGCGACCGACCTGGTGGGATTGAAGGCGGACGTTAAGGCGGCCCGGAAATCCCTGGAAAAAAAATCAAAGCAGGATGCCCCGGCCCTGGCCCTGGCCGAGCTTGAGGATGTGCGAAGGTGCCACCTTGCAACCGACTTTCTGGGCGGCCCTGTCCCCCAGGCCATGACTTACGGTTTTCGGGTGCCCCTGCCGGACAGCAAGGAGGGGGTACTTCTGGTTTTATCCGATGGCCGCGGCGTGAGGGCAGAGGTCAATGCTGAATCGGTGAAGCTGGAAGACGTTGACTATCAAATAACCGGCGGCTGTCCCCCCCTCTTAGAAGATGTGTGGACCCTGGCGGGGATCAAATCTTTTGTAGAGGCCCCGACACGACCGGCGGGGCTTTATCAAGACCTGGTGGCGGCCTTCAAGACCTACCTTGACTTGCAAGACCCGGCGGCTTACGGCTTTATGACGGCCTGGACCGTGGGAACCTACCTGACTCAAATCTTCGCGGCGGTGCCTTTCATTCACTTTTATGGCCCAAAGGAAACCGGCAAGTCAAAAGCCCTGGAAACCCTGCGATTCTCCTGTTTTAACGCATACAAGGGGCGAGATATAACGGCGGCGGCCTTGGGGGACACGGTTGACGGCATGAGGGGCGTGGTGCTCATTGACCAAGCCGAACGCCTGGGGATGGTAGGCAAGGCCGGCGAAGGCATGGTGAACCTGGTGGGCTTGCTGGCGGATTCTTACAAGAAGGCGGGTGGCCGGCGGCGAGTGGTGGAAATGAGCGCCGGCGGGCGGCGTGTCCTGGAATTTTCCACCTTCGGCTTCAAGGGCTTCGCTTCCACCAAAAACCTTGACCCGGACTTGGCCGATCGATGTATCCCTATTGCCATGACCCGAACAGGGCAGCGGCTTCCCGACCTGGAGGGACACGAAGCGGTGTGGGGGGACTTAAGAGACAAGTGCTATCGGTTTGCCCTGGGTGCCTTTCGAAAGGTGGCGGCGGCATACCAGGCCACTACCGGCAACGGGACCCGGATAGCAGAACTTTGGCGGCCCCTGGCGGCGGTGCTCACGGCCCTGGACGTGGGGGAAGTGGAATTTAGATCCGTTCAAAAGTTTTTCATGGCAAAGGCGGAAGAGGCCCGGCACGTCCCGGACGGCTGGGAACTCGGTTTGCTTGAGGCCCTGGAAAACTGCGCCCAGGCATCCCCCGAGTTTTTTGAGATGACGGCTGGCGACTTAATCGAGGCCATGCAGGTTGACTCAAAAGAGAAACCGGGGGCGAAGTGGATTGGCGAAACCCTGGGGAAGTTTAGCCTTTTTAGCAAGAAAGGGCGGGTGAAGCGCCAAGGAAAGAAGGTGACGGCTTACACCTTCAACCGGCCCCGCGTCCTAAAAATTATCGAAATATTTTTGCAGGGTATCCCCCAAAATGACCTGTCCCCTCTGTCCTCGAACGAAAACAATAATGATTCAAATGGCATACAGGGGACAGGTCAAAAATCGGGGACACGTCCTCACCTGTCCCCTGGCGATGGAAACGAGGGGGACAGACCGGGACCTGTCCCCATAGTTGGGTGTGTCCCCCAGGAACTATATGAGAATACTAAAGAATTAGTTGAGGGGACAGAGGGGACAGGTGAAACGGGGGGTATGGCAGAAAAAAAATCATCACTTTTTTCTGGGGATGAGGTTGACCCCTTGGGGGGTGAAATATGAAGGCGATAGAGGCCGTCAAAAAACTTTCAAGCCTTGGTTATCGTTTTGAGTTGGCCGGGGACCGGCTGCGGTATCAATATGAAGGCCCCGACACCCCGGACCCGGACACGGTGCGGCCCTTACTTGAGACGGTGAAGGCGCACAAGCCCGAAGCCATTTACTTTCTCAAGTCATACTGCCCCCGGTGCGGCGGCTGCTGCTTTGCCCCCGATTATGAGGGGCGGCCCCTGTGCATGGCCTGTGATTGGGGGCTTCTGGTGGAGATGTACCCCGATTTGAGGGTGAAACATTGATTACCGTCACCGTCAGTAATGGGGTTGAACTCACCGGACGCATACCCGGCCAGGTTAGGGATACTATCCGGGAACGTCTCACCTTCACGAATCCCCAATGGGAAGAAAACGAAAAGCGGGGGTTTTCCAATTGGCAGACCCCACAAGAGCTTTGCTATCTGGCGGACCACGGCGGCCGGCTCACCATACCCCGCGGCTTTGCCCGGCAACTAGTGGAGATACTCAAGAAATCCCGTGTGCAATACCGGATAGACGACCGGCGGCGGACCATGCCAGAGGTTGACTTCACCTTCAAGGGCGAGCTCCGGGATTTTCAGGAAACGGCGGTTGACGCAATGGCAGCCCGAGACTTTGGAACTCTGGCGGCGGCAACAGGATCAGGTAAGACCGTTATGGCCCTGGCGCTGGTGGCCAGGCGGCGGCAACCGGGCTTGATTGTGGTGCATACCAAGGAACTGCAAGAGCAATGGATTGACCGGATAGAAACCTTCCTGGGAATTCCGGCGAATGAAGTGGGGCGAATCGGGGGTGGCACGAAACGTACCGGGGATAAGATCACCGTGGCCCTGGTGCAGAGCCTTTACAAGTGCGCCGGCGCTATCTCGCCGTTCATCGGCCACCTGGTGATAGATGAGTGTCACCGCTCCCCTTCCCGGACGTTTACGGAAGCGGTCACGTCCTTTGATTGCCGATACATGACCGGGTTGAGCGCTACCCCCTGGCGGCGGGATAGTCTCTCCCGGCTCATTTACTGGTATGTGGGAGATAAGGTTCACGAGGTGGACAAGGCGGCGCTGGTGGACGCTGGCCACGTCTTGCAGGCTGAGGTGGTTTGGAGAGAAACCGACTTCACCCCGTGGCATGACCCCAGCCTTGAATATTCCAAGATGCTGAGTGAGCTTACCCAGGACCCGGCCAGAAATGCTTTGATAGCTTCTGACGTGGCCCAGGAAGCCCGGAACGGCGGCGGGGTGTGTCTGGTACTGAGTGACCGGAAGGCCCATTGTGAAGCCCTACAAGCGGCATTACAGGGGCATGGAATCAAGGCCGAATTGCTCACCGGCGATTTAACTAATGGGGAGCGGCAACGGGTAGTCGAATCCCTGAATAACGGCCAGGTGCGGGTGCTGGTGGCCACCGGCCAGTTGATAGGCGAGGGGTTCGATTGCCGGGACCTTTCTACCTTATTCCTGGCGACCCCCATTAAATTCAATGGCCGTCTCCTGCAATACTTGGGGCGGGTGTTGCGGCCCGCGCCAGGGAAGGACAAGGCAACGGTATATGATTTTGTGGACCCGGTTGGAGTGCTGCAATGTGCGGCCAGATCACGGCGAGCGGTGTATGAAAGGAACTAAAACTCATAAAGGCACGCCTTCGGGCTTCCCTTATAAAAATGGAGGGCAAAACGCATGACCACTACTTTTAATCCTGAATTAATGGAGAATCGTTTTAAAGACTGGTATGCAGACCTGGCCAAAGGGTTAGGTTTGTCCCCGGACCCGGACGCACCGGGAAACAATTACAACTATCGTGCGGCCTGGTTATACGGGCTAAATACGGATACCCCTATACCTGGCCCAAATCTGCAATTCCCGGCCACCTTTCAAGGCAATATGCCCCCTGTATCTCCCGACAAAATGATGGGATTGCCAGAGATTATCGCCCAGGGGCAGGGGCAGCAAACCACCCCGGGGGCGCAACCCTGGAAGCTAAATTTAGGCCCTTCCCAGGCATGGGCGGATCCGCCCCCGGCGCAAGTATCCCAGGTTGCCGACCCTCCCGTTTCTACTCCCGGAAGCCAGCCCTTGACCATTGGCGGTAAGCCCGTAATTGGGCCTCCTGGTGGCAAATGGGTTTTGGATGAACCGGCAGGTGGAAAATTTATTGATGTGGAAATACCCGACAAAAACATGACGGGGCAAATGGACCCGTTCAAAGATTTGGATGCTCAATTAGGTGCAGTATTGGGAGTGCCTCCAGAGGCAGTTTCTCCCGGCATGGTGGAAATGTCACCAGAGGGACAGAAGTCTACTCGGTACAATAACCCCTATAATGTAAAGTATCCAAGCAAAAGCGATTGGGTAAAAGACTTCGGTGGAACTCTGGCACCGGATGGTAAATTTACGCAGTTCGCCACTCCAGAACAAGGGGTTGCAGCGGCTACTCATTTGATCCAGAGGGACTATGCACACCTGACTGTTTCCCAAGCGATTAACAAGTTTGCTCCAATATCTGAAAACCCCGGAACGCCCCAGAGGATTAAAGAAACCGCTGCGATGCTGGGGGTAAGTCCTGAAACCCCTTTGACGCAAATCCCCCTTGCCATGTTCATGCAATCTCAGGTGAGGTATGAATCTCCCACTAAGATTAACCCGGCTGTATGGGGTGAAGCGGGGAATCAGCCGATACAGTCATTAGGTAGGCAGGCAACGGCCAAAGCATACCAGACTCAGCAAGTGGACCCATTTGCTGACTTAGATGCTCAGTTGGGAAAGGTTATGGCTCAACCTCAAGTGGGTGCGCCGGCAGCACCCCCCCAGACTACCCCTCCCCCCGCCCCCTCAATGGAAGACCCAATGGCGGCGAGTGTGGGGATGTTTAATCCCGTGGCCGGGGCTAAGGAGTTGGGCAAGCAAGTGGCGGAACACGGGCAGGCTGTGGGCACCTTAGCAACGGCGGCAACTAAATTGCCCGGGGTAGTTGCAGCCCCTATTACCGGCATGGCGGTTGCGGCCGGCGGCTTGCTGAATCGGGCTTATACTGGCAAAGATTCCCCAATAACCCCGGAAGAACAGACCTTAATGGATCAGGGCTTGCCCTTTGCTACCGGCGACATGGCAAGGGATTTCTTAACCGGCGTGGGGGCTGAATTTGGCGGACGCGGTATCGCTTGGGGAGCAGGTAAACTTCTGGCACCGGCGGCGGGGAAGATCACCGATGCAGGACGCAGCTTTATGGAGTTTGCCAAGAAAAATAACTTACCTTATTCCCCCGATGCCGTGGCTCCTATATGGCGGTCTAAATTGGCGCAAGGGCTGGCGGATACCGGCGTGGGGAAATACTTCACCACCAGGCAGCGCGGGGAACTGGTACAAGGAGCAAGTGAAGCGGCGGGAAAAGTGTTAGACGATTTGGGCTTACCCGCACCCCTGGCCCCTACGGAAGCGGCGGGGGACCTGGCGGGGTATCTCCGGCAACTATCCAATAAGAAGTTGACCCATGCTCAATTTAATGAAGCGATGGGAAGGATCCCGGCTGAGACTGAAATGGCCGTGCCTAACCTCATGCAAGCCCTAGATGATATTGGTGGGCTCAATGCCATTCATGGAATGTATGCAGGCAAAAGTGGCAGCGCGCCTCGGGAATTTGGATTACTCAAGCGGGTGATAAACCGTGATGGCGTGATTACCAAAGATGAGCTTGACTTTTTTAACAAAACCATCTGGCGCAAGTGGGCGGACATGGACCCGGAAGCCCGGGCGGCGGCTGGGAAGCTCAAGGAAGGGGTACTTAAGGATTTAGATACCATTTTAGATCCCGAGTTGGGCCAAACCCTTGGGGCAATCAGGACGGCGGCGGATGATGCTTATAAGCAGGCTGAGACATTCTTGCAGAACACCCCTTTAGCTGGCGACTTAATGAAGGCGGGCAGGCCGCAAGCCAAGGCAAGACAGTTTTTCAACCTGTTTTCAGAGGGGCACAGACAAGATGCTCTGGCGATTCGGGATCACCTTTTGAGCACCGGCAATAAAGACCTGTGGGATACGACTAAGGCCAGCTATCTTGAAGGCGTGTTTAAACGAGCCACAAAGTTAAGTGAGGATACCGGCGAGACTGTCTTTCAACCCGGAGCCTATATCAACTGGTTTGATAAGTACGGCAAGGGAGCAGGGGAGATTATGCCGGAACACGCCCCAGCCCTGCAAGAGTGGTACAACGTGAGCAAGGGGCTCCTGAAGGACTACAAGCGATACGGCGAGCGTGGCCGAGAAATCCTGCCCACCTTTAAACTCGGGGCCTTGAGTGGGGGCGGCTACCTGGCCGGCGGCGTGGAGGGCGTCGTTGTGGCTAACGGCTTCGCCCTGCTGTCTGCATTAGGCACAATGGGAAAAGGAAATCTGGGCTTCTTGCGTAACTATCTGCTACGGGAAAGCGCCCCCTTCGGTGTCCCCTTTCTCAAGGGTGCGGCTGAGTTTGGCGGCGTGGAAGGATACCAGCACTCTAACACCCCACAACCTGCCGGGGGCAAGTGGGTTTTAGACGAAGGGCAATAGCCACAACCGACAGGAGAGACAGCCATGTTAACTGAGATTGCCTGGATACTTGTGGTTATCGGCGGCTTGGCCTGGCTGGTGGAGGCGCTATGCGAGAAGTAAGGGCGGGACATTCCGGCCCCTACCCTTTCCCGGGGCAGCCTCCAGACCTGGCGGCAGGGAAAGGTAAAAAAATCAATTCAGAATGGCAGACCCCCGGGGGGGGAGGGGTTCGGGACCGGGGGCCATTAGTACTCCATGTGAGCCCGTTCTTGTGCGATTTTTTGATTTTTTATGCTTCAAGATGAATCCACGAAACAATCAAAAACAACAGGAGATTAAAAATGAGCCTTAACCGTTTGAATCGTAAGCAAGTTTCTGACGAAGTGGCTTACAATTTCTATGAAGCGGCCCAAAAAGTAAAGAAGGAAACTGGCAAGAGCGTGGGGGACTTTCTGCTTGAGCTAATTTACGATCCCGCAACCCCGGCGCTGGCCCGGGTGCAAGCCATGCGGGTGTTCTTTGAGGTTATGTCCACCTTCCTTGACGATGAGCAGGCCCAAGAGTTGCTTGAATTATCGGGAGAAGAAAGTTTGAAGGAAACGCACTAATGGAACAGGGAAAAAACAAACATGGCGGCGCACGTCCCGGCGCTGGCCGGAAACCCCTGGACCTGGGCGAAAAGCAGGTTAATGATCTTGTCAAGGCATTCAAAAAAGCTGGCAAAGATAATAAGAGCTCTGCGGGCCAGGAATTAGCCAGGATTGCCTTTTCTGGTGAAAATGACCGCGTGAAGCTCAAGGCTCTGGATATTTATTATCGGGCTGTGGCCGTGCGGAAATCTCATAGCACGATTGACGACAAACGCTCTGGCCCTTCCATTGGTTTGCCACCGATGAAAGAACGGCCCGCTAAACTTGAAGATGAACAGGGGGCACAATTGCATTAAACCCCACAACCTGGCGCATGAGAACCCCCATGTTGAACGATAGGGCAGCCCCCTTGCCTACCCTTCACTTCGGGAGATCGTTTAAAAATGCTTGTCTGCGTGGGCTTCTACGGCATAATATCTTTTGACATTCTAGTATATTTTCTGATAAATTCCCTTATGGGAATGGTATAAAAATGATTCGCTTTAAATTCAATGAGACTAAAACTACTCAAGCAGCCGCTTTTCTCCTAAAAGAGAATGGCGGCAAAATGAATTACATGAAACTTATCAAATTGTTATATCTTGCTGATCGAGAAGCACTATCTCAGTGGGAGAGGCCCATAACAGGCGATGTATATGTCTCAATGGATAATGGTCCTGTATTAAGTAAGGTTTTGGATAAAATCAATTCAGGAAGGGGTCCATCAGGAGTTAAATCTTATTGGCATAAATATATTTCAAGTCCTGAAGGTTACAATGTTAAATTATTAAAACAAGAACCTCAATTTGATGAATTAAGCAAAAGAGAAAAAAACCTTCTTTTACATATATTTGCAAAATATAAGGAATTTGACAAATGGCAGATGGTTAAAATTTGTCATGATATATTACCAGAGTGGAGAGACCCCGATGGTACATCAATTCCAATTCGGGTAGAAGATATATTGCGAGAAGTTAAAAAAACAGAAAGAGACATTGCATTTATTGATGATGAAGTTTCAGATTTAAATTATGTTAGAGCTATATTATCCCCACAATAATGATCTTCCCGGGTTTTACCTTCCTTAGTAGACGGCCCCCCTACGCGACCAAACATCTTTATATAATTATATCTTTCATTATTAGCGGTAAAGCATTAGTTGTGAATGTTACGACAAGAAAAACGGATAATGATGATACGTGTATATTGCAAAAAGGTGATCATATATTTATACGCCACGAATCTGTAATTAATTATGGTGATGCCTTTGAGACAGAGATTCACTTATTAGAGGATGCTATCTCAAAAAATTATATAGAACCTCATGACCCAGTATCTGGTGCTCTCCTTGGGGCAATTCAAGAGGGAGTTTTTGTATCTGATGCTTTTCCGCCACCTCTATTAAAATATTTTCCTGCATAGACATTCCCTTAAATATCTTTTGACATTTCCCCAGTGGTGCGCGCATCTTGAGCCTAAGAAGGACGTGGCGCAATTCCTGGGGTGAGCGCCTTTATCATGCGGGAATATGCCAAGCGGGGGCTATACCAGGCAGGAAGGAAGGCAAGCGATGGTTTTTCTATAAGCCTGACCTGATGGCCTGGGTACGGGGCATTACGAAACAAGAAAACGGTGGAGCGGAACGGGGTGAGCTATGAAAACAGCGACTGCTATTTTTGTAACCCTGATAATTTTGGTTATGGTGAATTGTTCCTCAGCGGATAAAGAAACCCTACAACCCAGCGATTTACCGGCTTATATGTGGATGCAGTCCCCTAAAGCTGATAGAGACGCTTATGTGGTTGGTTTCCTGGGGGGTATGAATCAGACAGTACGCATTTTTAATAAGGAAATTATATTTAACCGGTACATAAAATATGCGGAGATATCTGAAAAAATCTATATGCATCTCCTGGCTCACCCCGAACTTCGTAGCGGCCCGATTGGGCTAATTATTCTTGACGCGTTAAAAGGTTACATGACAATAAAAGACCGTTGAACACAATGCACGGTTTTTTATCCTCATGGCGGCTCCCGGGCCGCCTTTTTCGGTTTAGCCCCTCCACCACACTAAAACGGCTGCATGAGAACCCCCAGGAGAGGCGATAAGGGCAGACCCGGGAAGAAAGGGCGACTGTAACGGCTTGGGATAGGGAGCGGGGCAATGGAAAAAGGCGGGCGATTTTTGCCCTGAATTAGTCTTTCCTGTGGGGAATACTGTGGGGAATAAAAAAGGAGGGGTTAAGCTCTTGAGCATAACACATTGAAATCTATGGTGGTTAACGACGGTACATGAACCAGCGACCGCCGGGTCGCAAACCCGTTTATCGGCTCAACAATCTTCAGCCCTTCGCCTCGCATGGATCATGGTGGCATCTGGCGCCGCATTTGGGATTCATTTTCCTGCACGTGAGCCTGCCGGTGCTGGCACTCTGGCTAGGATGGGCGGAGCCCCGGCTGATCTTTTTCAACTCTATATTTTCCGCCTTAATCATCTGGATCTTGGGGGACCTGGTGTTGGCGGTCATTATCCGGCCGACCTGGCGTTCCGCCATGGACCCGAGGCAGGTGTATGCCTAGTATGTCATCCGGCGTTATTCTGATTCTGCTCCTCTCCCTCTGCTCTCTGGGGATAATCTTCTATATCGCCTGGAAGACTGACAAGTTCCGCTGGCTCCTTTGGCTTCTGCCAGTGCTGCTCGTGGGAGCGATCTTTTCCCTGGCCTATAGTCAGGATCATGACTTCTTAATGCAGATACGTTGGCTGTCTATAAATACCCAAATAAACAATAAGTTATAAATCAGTCAAGATCAGTTTTGGGGGTTTGGTCAACGTTTTGGTCAACACTTTGCAAAATCAACTGGCCATCTAACCACTCGGTATAACGGGCCATGGCGCGGTGGAGGTCTTCCTCTGAGGGGGCCATGTAACGAACATCCATCCCGTGAAGACTGTGGCCTAAGATGATGTCCCGGTGCACATGGTCAACACCCGCGTTGACCATGTTCGTCTTCACCGTTCGCCGGATGTCGTGAAAGGTTACCCCGTTGGGCGTTTTCTGGCCGTGGGGGATTCCTGCCTTACCACAGGCCGTTATAAAGGAGTTTCTTATCCCCCCATGGGTAACGATAGGCTCGTTTTGGTAGGTGAGCACAAAATCATGGTGAATTGCCCTGGGGAGGCCTGCCAGGGTTC
>JAUSOZ010000259.1 GCA_030655955.1 Deltaproteobacteria bacterium | reverse complement strand
CAGCCCGCCGGCCTCCTCGTACACCCGCTTTAACGTGGCCTCATCGTCGATGAGCGCCACCGCGATTTCGCCCCGAGCCACCCGGGACTGGACCCGGACCATCACCAGGTCGTCGGGCAGGATCACCGGCGCCATGGACTCCCCGGTAACTCTCAGGAGAAAGGCCTCCTCGCCCCGGACCCAGGACCGGGGCAGGGGCAGGGTCTCCTCGACGTTTTCGCTGGCCAGGAGAGGTTGGCCGGCGGCGATGCGGCCCAGCAGCGGCACTTCCACCACCGGCCCGGGGCTCTTGGAGGTCAGGGACAGACCCCGGGAGAGCCCCGGCTCCCGGTGGAGGTAGCCCTTGCGTCTCAAGGCCGCCAGGTGATCCACCGCGGCCCGGGGCTGGATGCCGAAGGCGGCGGCCACCTCCCGCACCGTGGGCGGATAGCCCTGGTGCTCGCAAAACTCCTCCACAAAGGTCAGCACGGCCTGTTGTCGGTCGGTTAATGGCTTCATGGTCATAAACTACTATACAAAAGAATACGTGTCAAGAGAATAGTTAAAATGTTTTTGAGGGGAAGGCAATGGGGAGGAGCGGCACATCAACCGGGGAAGTTCGGGGGCATCAAGATTGACACCATGAATTTGGGTGCATAAAATAACCCACGTGATTCAAGCCCAAAGGAGGGAAACCCGATGTCAAAGAAGACTTTTCTGGTCGTACTGGCCGTATCATTGCTGTGGTGCTGGGCGCTCCCCTTAGGAGCCCAGGGCGACAAGCCGGCGGTGGCGCCTCCCGCTGAGAAACCCGCCGTGGCCGCAACCGTAGCGCCGAAGGCGGCGCCGGAGATTCCCAAGGATAAGCAAACCACCCCGGGTCTGTATGTTACCTCTAAGGAAGCCTATGACCTGTGGCAGAAAGACCAACAGAAAGTGAAGATTATCGACTGCCGGACCCCGGAGGAATACGCCTTTGTCGGCCACGCGCCCATGGCCGTGAATATCCCCAGCAAATTTATGACCTACGACTGGGATGCAAAGAAGAAAGAATACGCCATGAAGGTCAACCCGAACTTCGTGAAGGAGATCCAAAAGAGATTTGCCAAGGATGACATTATCTTGGTGACGTGCCGCTCCGGGCAGCGCAGCGCCGCATCGGTGAACCTGTTGGCCAAGGCCGGGTTCACCAAGGTTTACAGCATCATCGACGGCTTCGAAGGCGATAAGGTCAAAGATCCGCAGAGCCCCAACAAGGGCAAGCGGATGAAAGACGGCTGGAAAATTTCCAACCTGCCCTGGACCTATGACCTCGATGTCGACCTGATCTATCTCCCCAAGGGCAAGCCGAAGGCGAAATAAGCCTGCTCAACCATTCCGAAAGGGGCGGGGCCCGGTATTTCCCGGGCCTGCCCCTTCGCTGCCTTTTCTTGTGTTCTCGGCTCCTCCCTGATATGGTAATCCTCTATGAAAGCACCGTCTGCTGACGCCGTGTCCCGGCGGGCCCGAGAGATCACCCCGTTTCTGGTGATGGACATTCTGGAGCGGGCCCAGGAGTTGGAGCGCGCCGGCGAGCACGTCATCCACCTGGAGATCGGGGAACCGGACTTCGACACGCCCCAGGTGGTCAAGGACGCGGCCTACCGGGCCATGGCCGCGGGGGAGACCCAGTACACCCACTCCCAGGGGCTCATGGAGTTGCGGCAGGCCCTGTGCCGGCATTATTGGGACACGTACCGGGTGTCGGTGGCCCCGGAGCAATTCATCGTCACGTCGGGCACCTCCCCGGCCATGATCCTCATCTTCGGGGCCCTGCTGGACCCGGGGGACGAGGTGCTGCTCCCCAACCTGCATTACGCCTGTTACCCCAACATCTTGAAATTGGTGGACGCAGTGCCCCGCTACGTGCCGGTCAGGGAGGAAGACGGCTTCCAGATGAACCCGGCGGCATTGGGCCCTTATCTCACGCCCCGCACCAAGGCGGTGCTGGTCAATTCTCCCGGGAACCCCACCGGGACTTTGATGTCGCCGGAGTGGATGGCTGGCCTGGCGGAGTTAGGTCCTTACGTCATTTCCGACGAGATTTATCACGGCCTGGTTTACGAAGGCAAGGAGCACTCCATCCTGGAGTTCACCGACAAGGCCTTTGTCATCAACGGTTTTTCCAAGCTCTACGCCATGACCGGCTGGCGCCTGGGGTACCTCATCGCCCCGCCGGATTTCATCCGGCCCCTGCAGAAATTGATGCAGAATTTCTTCATCTCGGCCAACCCCTTTGTGCAACGGGCCGGCATTGCGGCCCTGACCCAGGCCGGGGACGAGATCGAAGCCATGCGGTCCGCCTACGACGCCCGCCGCCGGTTTCTCCTGGCGGGTCTGGCAAAATTGGGGTTTAAGATTCCCGTCCCCCCCACCGGGGCCTTCTATGTCTTTGTCAATGCCCGCCACCTCTCGGCCGACTCCTACGCCCTGGCCTTCGACATCCTGGAAAAAGTCAAAGTCGGGGTAGCCCCGGGCATCGATTTCGGCCCCGGCGGCGAAGGCTTTCTCCGCTTCTCCTACGCCAACTCCCTGGAAAATCTGGCCGAGGCCCTGCGCCGGCTGGAGACGTATCTGGCCCAACGCCGCCCGGCCTGAGCCCTAAGCCTCCAGCCCGGCTCACCCCGGCGCGATCAGGGGCACCTAGAAATTTATCCTGTTGTCATCTTTTCGTTTTGCCAAACCCCGGTATCTCATACCGATTACTGCGCAATGGAAAATTTCTGTAGGGGGGGACCCATGTGTCCCCCCTGAGGGCGCGCACACAGGTGCGCCCCTACGGCTTGCGGTTCCTCGGATCACTTTGTCAATTTGACACGGAAAAAGCCAGCGGAGCACCCGTGGTCTCAATTTAAGATTGGCGGGGCGCCGGATCGGCGCAGCCCCGGCGGGAGAATGGCGGCGAAGATAATTTATTTATTAAATTCAGTAGGTTAAGTAAGCGCGGCTTAAGTTTTGGCCTGGCAGGCTTTATGCATTGATAGGAGATAGGTCGCCAGGCGCGACCCATTAAACCGGTAGGAGAAAAACATGAAAAAGATCATCACCACGTTGACTGCTGTGACTTTTGCTTTGGGTCTGGCCGCTGCGGGCCAGGCTCAGGTGGCCAAGACCCCGGAAAAACCTGCGGTGCAGAGCACCCAGTCGGTCCAGCCCCAGGTAGCCCCCAAGGAAGCCGCCAAGCCGGTGGCCAAGGAAACCGTTGCCACTGGCGACAAAA
This sequence comes from Deltaproteobacteria bacterium, assembly GCA_030655955.1. Classification (GTDB taxonomy): domain Bacteria; phylum Desulfobacterota; class Desulfobaccia; order Desulfobaccales; family 0-14-0-80-60-11; genus 0-14-0-80-60-11. Next base: position 8,809 of record JAUSOZ010000259.1, on the reverse strand, counting down.
CCCAAAAGGTGACGCAATCTGGGGACCAAGGCAAGGTCAAGAAAGACGCCAAGAAGGCAGCCCCGAAGGCTAAGATCGAGCCGAAAGCCGGCGCTCCCATGAAGAAAACCCAAGAGGGCGCGAAGTAATTCCGGGCCGGTAGAAAATTTGTCTCCCTTGCACCCAAACCGCAAACTGGCTTAAAAAAGTCTCCGGCCTGAAGGGGCCGGAGCATCTGGCCGGGAAGGGTCAATCCACCTTTCCCGGTTTTTTATTTTTTGTATCAGAGCTCTCAACTCTAATACTATTTCAAATCGTTACAGCTTCTTTAATCGCTGTTGGCGCTGGCGCAGCTGCTTGGATAAGCGCCGGGCGGGACCCTTTTTGTGGGTGCCCCGGGCTGAGGAGTCCGCCTCGGCGTCAGGGTCGGCTGCCCCTGACGGGTCGTGCAGATGAGACGATTCAAACTGAGCCGCGTTAATCCAGGCTGCCTTGGCCTGCTCAGCGCACACCTGGATCTCCCGGTCGGAGGTGACCACCAGGGCGCGTTCCCGCTCCCGGGTCAGCAACCGCTTCATAACCTCGTCGGCCCGCTCTCCCCGGCGGGAATAAATGACCAGGATGCCCTGATACCGGTCCCGGCTTTCTTTAAGATCACCGTGCTGCCAGCCGTCAAACACCACGGTAATCTGGTGATGGGACCGGCGGCGATAATGGGCCAGCAGTTCCAGCAAGGCTTCCCGGCCGGCCTGCAGGTCCATGACATCCAGAAGCTGCAACCGGGGTGACTGCCTAATTACGTTGTAGCCGTCAACAATGAGGTGCATGTTAATAGGATACTAGAATATTTAGAATAAAGGGCCTTCATGCAAAAATATTATTGTAAATATGATTTTTTCTTGTTATAGTGGGTCCCTGTTACGTTAAATTATCGTAATGGGGGGGATGTGAAAAATATGCGTTACTTATTTTACTGCATGTGCGTGGTGCTGCTTTTGGCGGCGGGCGCAGGGTGCGGCGGGGGCTTGGGGAAGCCCGAAACCGCCACCCTGGACGAGCCGCTGCCTGAGTATCAACAACAAGAAACCCAACTGACACCGGAACAACAGTACGTGGCGCAAGTGTTAATTGAGAATGGTTACGACATTAATCGTGATAAGCCCACGGTCATCGTGGTCCATAAACTCAGCCGCAAACTCACCTGTTACCGGGGCCTGACGCCCCTTAAGACGTTCCCCGTGGTCCTGGGAAACGATCCGCTCAACGATAAGTTGTGCCAGGGCGATACCTGCACCCCGGAAGGTGTGTACCGGGTCCGGGCCAAGTATCCCCACGCCAGGTGGGACAGTTTTATCTGGCTGGATTATCCCAACACCAAGAACTGGCTGAAGTTCTCCCGGGCTAAAAAGGCGGGGAAAATCCCCCCGGAGGCGGATATCGGCGGCGAGGTCGGCATCCACGGGACTGAAGACCCTTTCCGGAACCTCACCGGGCAAAACTGGACCAAGGGCTGCATTTCCTTGCTCAATAAAGACCTGCAGGAGATCTATCCCCTGGTAAATAACAAAACGCTGGTAGTTATCACCAAGCAGTAGCTACGCCAATTATATCGTAGCCGGGCCGGGTGGTATGGGCCACGGTCGGGACGTCTAAAGGGCAGACCAAGGTCTGCCCTTTTTGTTGTCCTCATAACCGCGTTAAAGTTCTGTTCGGCGGCTACGGTTTGCAGACCATCGGGGATAACGTTAATCAGTAAAAGGAAGGGCGGTGTGTCACCGCCCTTCGCAACTATCTGTGGCGCGCCGGTCCCCCAGGGGGACGGGCGTAATTATTTAGGATTCTCCACCGTCAGGTAGAGGGTGCGGCCAGCGCGCTTGACTAAAAAGCGGGCGACGGCGTCTTTTTTCACCTTGGCAACGGCCTCCATATATTCCTTAATCGTGCCGACGACCGTGCCGTTCACTTCCAGAATCAGGTCTCCCGCCCGGATGTTGGCATCAGCCGCCGGGCTGCCGGACTCCACCTGGACCACCACCACCCCCTTGTTGTCCCGGAGGCGAAACTGCTGGGCCAGAGCCGGAGTCAGGTTCTGGACCTCCAGACCCAGAGGGGTTTTCTCGGCCTTCCCTTCTTCTTTGGCCTGAGCCTGCTTTTCATCGGTAAGTTCTACGATGGTCAGGTTCAGGGTCTTCTCCTTGCCATCGCGCAGGACCTTGAGAGTGGCCTTAGCCCCCGGGGCTATGCTCGCCACCATCCGGGGCAATTCATTCATCTCATGGATGGGGTGGCCGTTGAACTCGATGATGATATCCCCCTGGTGAATGCCGGCTTTTTGCGCCGGCGAGTCGGGGTTGACTTCGGCCACCAGGGCGCCACGGGCCTCGCTCATCCCGAAGGACTTGGCCAGCTCCGGGGTGACGTTCTGGACCTGCACCCCGATCATGCCCCGAACCACTTTGCCCTTGGACTCCAGTTGGGGAATGACGGACTTGGCGATATTGCTGGGGGTGGCAAACCCGATGCCCTGTCCGGAGGCCAGGATGGCGGTGTTGATGCCGATCACCTCTCCCTTGAGATTAAGGAGGGGGCCGCCGCTGTTGCCCGGGTTGATGGAGGCGTCGGTCTGGAGGAAGTTGTCATAGGGACCGGCGCCGATAACCCGGCCCTTGGCGCTGATAATCCCCTGGGTAACGGTATGGCCCAGGCCAAAGGGGTTGCCCACGGCCAGGACCCAGTCACCCACCTGGATGGCGTCGGAATCCCCCATCTTGAGAAACGCCAAATCCGCCGGCGGGTTGACGATCTGGATCAAGGCCAGGTCGGTTTTGGGGTCCCGGCCCTTGACGGTGGCCTGGTATTCTTTGCCTCCCACCAAGATGATCTTGATCTTATCGGCGCCTTCCACCACGTGGTTATTGGTCACCACGTAGCCCTTGGCATCGATGATGAAGCCGGAACCGAGACTGCGAGCTTTGTAGCTCTTGGGCATTTCGCCGAAAAACTTATCGAAGAAATCCCGGAAATCCTTGAAGTTGCCGTCAGGACCGAAGGGCATCTCCGGGGCCGGGCCCTGTTTCGGCCGCTTGGCGCCTTCCTGGAACATCTCCCGCATCTGGTTCTTGACTATTTTTTCGGCGCTGATATTGACCACCGCGCCCGAGACCTGCTTGGCCAGATTGGCAAAGGTATCCGGGGCCAGAACGGCCGGGGCCGGGGCCTGGACCGGGGCCGGGGTCTGGGCCAACGACGGCTGCGGGGCCGGGCCTAGAGGCCCAAAGCCCAACAAGGCCCACATTACCAGGAGGCTAATTATGAGACAGCTTTTCTTCATCACTTCTTCTCCTCTTTCTTCTGGCTGGGCAGGTTGCCCGGCAGGGGTGACATGGCAGATTTGTTTCCCACTACTACCAGGAGATATTTTTCCGGCCGGAGATATTTTTCGGCCACTTTCTGGATATCCTCGGGAGTCAGGTGCCCAATGAGTTCCGGATAGCGCCAGGGGTAATCGAGGCCCAGGCCGTAGACTTCCGCATATCCCAGGAGCCAGGCCCGCTTGGAGATGGAATCCATTTTCCGGGGAAAACTGCCGATCAGATAAGATTTGGCCTCTTTGAGCTCCTCCGGCGTCACCGGCTGCGTCATGATGCGCTGGAGTTGGGCCACCACCTGGGTAATGGCCTCACCAGCCGAGGCATTTTTGGTCTCCAGGGCGACGATGAAAGGCCCGGGTTCCAGGCCCGGGTCAAAGGAGCTATAGACGCTGTAGGCCAGTCCCCGGTTGACCCGGATGTCGTCCATGAGCCGGGAGACGAAGCCTCCGCCCCCCAGAAGGTAATTCATCACCTGGAAGGCGTAGAAATCCGGATTATTGCGGGCGATCCCGAGGTTGCCCAGGATGATGTTGGCCTGAGTGATATCTTTATTGATCACCACCTCTTGGCGCTGGTTCAGCGGCGGAATGGGGGGAAGCTTAACCTCCGGGAGGGGAGCCGCGGCCCAGCCCCCGAAGATTTTGGTGACCCATTGTTGCGCCTCCTCCGGGGTTAAGTCGCCCACCAGGCTTAAAACGGTATTGTTGGGCCGGTAGTAGTTCCGGTGAAAGGTTATCAGGTCTTGGCGGGTAATGGCGGTAAGTCCCTGGGGAGTGCCCATGACCGGATGGTTGTAAGGAAAGGCGCCATAGAGATCCTTGATAAAGGTTCGGGACGCCACCACCTTGGGCTCATCTTCGGCGCTGGCCAGAGCCGCCTTGAACTGGTTCACTTTCCGCGTAACTTCCGCCGCTGGGAAGGTGGGGTGCATCAAGATATCTTGGAGCAGTTCCAGGGCCGGGCCCAGATCCTTTTTCAGCACCGTCAGGCTCACCGTGGCGAAATCACCGCCTCCGGCGGCTGAAAGGCGCGCCCCCATAAAATCCAGTTCGGCGGCAATTTTGGACGAGGAGCGGGATTTGGTGCCGTTGAGCAGCAGGGAGGCCGTCAGGTTGGCCAAGCCCTCTTTTCCCGGGGGGTCCGTCAAGGTTCCGGCCTTAATGAGGAGTTCCAGGGTCACCAGGGGTAGTTCGGTCTGGGGGGAAAACAGCCACACCAGGTTATTGGGCAGTTGGTGGCGGGTTCCCAGCACCGGGGACGCCGGCGCCGCCAGGACCGCACTAGTCCACAGCAAAACTCCCATGACTACCCAAGTGAAGCGTTTGAGCAATTTTTTCTCCATGACGATCGCGCCTGCCGGGTTGAAGCCGTCCACAGACAAAAGGTCCCAGGGATCAGCGAATCTCGTGTGGCGGTCGGGAACGGCCGGTGGGGGCCTTAGCGCTCTTGATGGGCACCAGGATCCCCACGGTCAGGTTGTTGGCCACCAAATATTTTTTGGCCACTTCCCGGATCTGTTCCCGGGTGACCTGCTGGATCTTGGGAACGAACTCTTTGAGCAGGGTCCAGCGGGCCACGGTTGCCGTCCGCCCCAAGAGCATGCCCCGGTAGAAAATGGAATCCAGGGCCATATAAAAGGCGGCCGCCACCTGATTTTTGACCTTTTGCAGTTCCTGGTCACTCACCAGGTCGGTTTGCAGCCGCTTGATCTCCGCATTCAGGGCCGCTTCCAACTGGGCTACGGTCTTGCCCGGCATAGGTTGGCCGCCCAGCGAAAAGATAAACGGGTCGACGGTGTCGAAATTATAGTCCGCGTCGGCCTCCAGGGCCAGTTTCTGCTGGTACACCAGGTTGTGATACAGGCGGGAACTGCGCCCCGAAGACAGGATGCGGGCCAGCAACTCCAGGGGATAGGCGTCGGGACTCTCCCAGTTGGGAACGTGATAGTTCATCAGGAGAACCGGAAACTGCGCCTCCCGGTGGACCTCAACCCGGCGCGGCCCGAAATGTTTCGGTTCCTTGGCGGTAACCTTGGGAGGCTCCGGTCCCGCCGGTAATCTGCCGAAGGTCGCTTCGATCTGGGTGAGCGCCTCCTTGGGGTCAATATCACCCACCACCACCAGGGTGCAGTTGTTGGGGAGATAGTAACGGTGGTAGTAAGTGCGGTAATCATCCAGGGAGATGCTTTCGAGGTCAGAGAGCCAACCGATTATCGGCCACTGGTAAGGGTGGGCCTCAAAGGTGGCGGCCATGGCGGCTTCCTGCATGAAGCTCGCCGGGTCGTCTTCGGTGCGCATCCGCCGTTCTTCGATCACCACCTTCTTTTCGGTTTCGAAGGCCTTTTCGTCGATATTGATGCCCCGCAAGCGGTCGGCTTCCATCTCCAGCCAGTGCCGCAACTGCTCCTTGGGGCCGGTTTCGAAGTAGGCGGTGTAATTCCGGGAGGTAAAGGCATTATCCGTGCCCCCTACCTTCTGCACTTCCCGGGAAAAATACTTGGGGCCATACTTGGCCGTGCCTTTGAACATCATGTGCTCGGCCAGGTGGGAGAGGCCGGTTTTTCCCAGGGCTTCATTTCTGGAGCCCACCCGATACCACACCTGGAGGGTGATAATGGGGGCCCGGGGCTCTCGCAGGAGCAGTACTTTGAGGCCATTGGCCAGTTTGTGCTCCACCACCTTGTTAAAGAGGTTGCCATCCTCCGCCGCTTTGAGGGGGATGGCGGCGAGCCCCAGCCATGACGCGGCCATGAGGGCTATGAGCAGCCACAACCGTAGCCGGTTGGGAGCCCACCAAGCCCCGCAACGGCCGGCGCCGCCAAATTTCAGATGCCGTGGAAAAAAAGTCATAGGGTTTCGATCTTCAGAATAGGGTTGCGGTCAGGAAGCACCAGGGGCATAATCCCTAACCGGTTATTGATTTAACCTAATTTCTCCCTGGCTGGATTTCAAGGGAGCGGCGCAAAGATTATTCCGGTCCGATGGTTTGTCCTTCGGCTATCCCGGATATGGCGGCGTTTTTGGAGCCGGGCGTCCAAACTGCGCCGACAATCAGCGCCGTCAGGCTGGCGCCGGACATATCCAGGATGACATCGTAGATACTGGCTCCCCGGGAGGCGTGAAACCATTGGCGCCCCTCGTCCGTCGAAGAATAGAGCAGGCAAAACCCCAAAGACCAGAGGCAGGCGCGCCACGGCCCGTAGTTCGCATAGCCCCGAAAAGCCCGGAACCAGAGAAAATACATACACCCGTAAGCCAGGACGTGGCCGGTTTTCCGGAGGAAGAAATTGATCAGATCAATCTGGGCCGGTTTCAGGGCCACAAGCCAGGACAGCAGCCATTGGAGCAAGTGCCTGGTGTTGGTATTCGAACCCACATCTCCCGATAGAGACAGCACTGCCAGGCCCCAAAGTACCGGGGGCAGCCAATAATACAGAAAATTGGGTTTCCGCCAAAATGGTGGTGCGCTACCCACAGGTTCCATCCCTTCACCCCTGGCTGGGTCGGCCGGATGCCTCGGCAGGCACCCCCTTAACTATAATTAGACTCACCTTCTCAGGGTTTTATTAAGGCATAGAGCCAAAGAATTTCCGGTAAATATGGCAACAGGTTGCTTTTTTTCATAAAATTATCTTAAAGGCAATTTTCCACGGTGAACCCCGGCCGGGCCGGAGTTAAGGCTGAGACGCCCGCCGGGCTCAGCCCGTGGTCCCTTTTATCCCAGGATCGCCTCGACAAAGGCCTCGGCGTCAAAGGGGCGCAAGTCCTCCATGGCCTCCCCCACCCCGATGTACTTCAAGGGTATGCCGGTCTCGTGGACCACCCCCAGGGCCACGCCGCCTTTGGCGGTGCCGTCCATCTTGGTGAGGATGAGTCCGGTCACGCCTACGGCCTCGTGAAATAACCTGGCCTGGTTCATGGCGTTTTGACCCGTGGTGGCGTCCAGGATGAGCAGCACCTCATGGGGCGCGCCGGGGATTTTTTTGGCCGCGGTGCGGTGAATCTTCTTCAATTCCTCCATCAGGTTGACCTTGGTGTGGAGCCGTCCGGCAGTATCCACGTACACCGTGTCGGCGCCCCGGGCCAGGCCCGCGGCCAGGCCGTCGAAGACCACTGCGGCCGGGTCGGCCCCGGTCTTCTGTTTGACCACCGCGGCGCCGATGCGCTCGCCCCAAATCTCCAACTGCTCAACCGCGGCCGCCCTGAAGGTGTCGGCGGCCACCAGCAGAGGGGTAAGGCCCTGATGCCGGTCCTGGTGGGCCAGCTTGGCAATGGTGGTGGTCTTGCCCACGCCGTTGATCCCCACCACCAGCACTACCCAGGGACGGGCGCTGCGGTCCAGGACAACGGGACTCGCAAGCAGGCCGACCATTTCCGCCTTGAGCGCGGCCTTGAGCCTTTCCACGTCCCCCAGTTCCCGGCGGCGCAATTTGTCCTCTAAGGCCTGGATCAGAAAAAGGCTGGTCTCTACCCCTATATCGGCGGTAATCAACAATTCCTCAAGCTCTTCCAGGAGTTCGGCATCAACAACCTTGCGTCCCCTGAAAAGCCGGTCTATACCGCCGCTCAGGGCCTCCCGGGTCCGGCCCAACCGTTCCCGCAGACGGCGAAACATTCCCCGCCGCTCTGCTTCGGCGGGAACCTCCCCGGTCTCCTCCAGGTCCTCAACCGCCAGGATTTCCGGAGTTGCCTCCGCCTCCCCGGGCTCCGGAGGGGTCGCAGCCGGCTCGGTTTCGGGGGGGGCGGTGGGGATGGCCGGGGTCGTTTCCGGCTCCGGGGTTGGAGGGGGTACCAAAGGGGGCGCCGGGGGCGGTTCAATGAAAACAGCCTCGGCCTCGGCCTCGGCCGCGACCTCAACTAACGCCGGTGGGGCCGCGTCCGAAGGCTCCGCTTCCCGGCGCCAGCGGCGCAGAAAACCGCGGCGCTGGGGGCCGTTGGTGGTCTCGGTTTGGGCCAGCGCCGCTTCCTGAGCCTCCGGCTCGGGTTCGGCCAACGCTTCTTCCCCGGTGACTCCGGGGCCCGAGGCGGCCTCGGGGCCCGGTTCAGTCTCCTCCACCAGGGGCGCGGTGCCGTTGTCCTCGTCCTGGTCGGTATCCTTGCCTTTGCGGCGAAACCAGCGGCGCATCGCTAGGACGTCGTAATCTTGGAGAAATCGGCCATGAGGAGGAAAGTCTGGCTGATACGGACCAGCAAGGCCAGCCGGTTGCGGCGCAGGTCGGCATCCTCGGCCATCACCATCACTTTTTCAAAATAGGCGTCCACCGGACCTCTGAGGCCGGCCAAGGCCCGACAGACCCCTGGGTAATCCCGGCTTTCCAGGGTCAGGGTCACCTGCGACTCCATTAATTTCGTGGACTGATACAGGATGTTCTCTTCCCCATATTGGAAGAGGGTGGGATCAACCTCGCCGGGCTCGGCCCCTTGGGCGATATTAATGACCCTCTTAAAGGCCGTGGCCAG
>JAUSOZ010000257.1 GCA_030655955.1 Deltaproteobacteria bacterium | reverse complement strand
GAGGATGCTTTCTAATTCATCCAGCATCTCAAGGTGAACATCCGTTTGTAATGGGGCTAATGAATAATAACGATTTTCTGCAAATGGTCGGTCAATAATTCGTTCAAATCTAAAGGACGTTGGAGGGTAAGTGACGACAGGATCAGTGCAGAAAATAATTCCAGAAGTTTCATAGGCAATAGGGTGGTGGCTATGACCCTCTATTAATGAATTTATACGTTTTGCAAAACTATCTAATTTAGGGTTAAGCGAATTCAATAATTTATCTGTTTGCACCCACACTTCACTAACATAGATTTTCGATCTAATAACTTCCAGATATGGAGTTAGACTAAATTCTTTAGATAAATAATTAAGAAAATCATTTAGGAAGGCGTCCGAATCCTTTGTGGATGATCGAGTATCTACAACTAAACCATCATTAAAGATCGTAAGATCAACAGCTATATTATGCTTTGTGTCTTTCTGAAAACTACCCCCATTAAATTTAATTTCTATGACGTCTTTACCAATAAGTTCCTCAGGCTTGGTTGGATATATTTGAAATTTATACTTATTAACGATAGGCGTAATTAAGCCAAATAAACTTAATCCCCGCGGGTTAAGGTCCACAATGCTTACAAGCCATATAGAGCGCGCTTGCTTAACGGAAAGCAGTTTCATTCCAATTCTCCATCGGCATTTTCATGTAATTTGCTAATTGGCCTGGCAATTCTTTTTGTCTTTCTTCTTCTTCTTCTTGCTTGGCTTTCCCATATTTTAAAAATACGGTTGGCTTCGCTTGATAGGGTTGTACGGTTTGAGATGGTTGTGAGGGATTAATAAAATTGGCTATTTCCCCTCCCCCAACGTAGGCCGCGTCCGGGATGTGAGGTTCCTTTTTCGGTCGTCCTCCCCGTTTGCCGTTCCTCCGTGAAGCGGCGGTTTTAGCCGCCGAAGTTGACCGTCCCCCTGTCTTACCCAACTGCGAAGCCATCCACCTCTGCGAGCCACGAAAGCCTTCCAGAAGGCCGGGCAAGTAAAGATCGGCGTCAAGGTCTGGAAAGTATATGCCGAAGCCTGACGGTGAAATCTCGATTTTGGCAAGCTGCTCTGGCTTGGCTTCTTCGAGCCCTTGCGCAGCATGCGGCTTGAACATAATTGAAAAGCCTGTGCTCAGGTCGATTACCACGCGTCTGCTGCGGCGGTCATAGCGCGCCCTTACAGCGGTCGGCGTTTTGGCCAGTCGTGCCGCTGCCCGCTTGTTTGCCGCTTCGATTTCGTCTTTAGGGTAATTCATGAATCCTGCTCCATTCGGTGCATAAGTGCGCCATTCTTTCCGCCAAAGCCGTCTTAATCCTTGAAAGCTCACTCGCCGGACAACCGTAATTATCTCGCAATTCCGGTGGCCCTTCTGGGCAATTGAGTTTGAAAACGGCTTCACAGCTGCCTATAACATGCACGTGGGCCGGTCTGTGATCGTTCGGGTAAATCACCACACGACGTCCGCCAATCCTGTCAACAGTTGACATTATAGCATAAACCTAAGCGCTTGGGTTAGTTTTTTCAATGTGTCCGAACCGAATTAACTGCAAATTAACCGACTATGGACAAAATACCACGAACTGTCCAGTTCTAGAAGGCAATCTAAGCTGTGTTGCGATATGTAGCCGTAAACTTCCGGCGCCCCTCTTGGAGCAGCCCCGACGCCTTGAAGATTTTGTAATAATCCTGCATTTCGGCTGTATTTCTGAAATTCACACTGCTACAAGGAAGGGAAGTTGTCAAGACTGGGAAGATTTGGTCGGGGTCCTTGCGCTCATTATCTTGCCATTATCATAAAATCATTCAACTTTCAGAGAGGCATGGGCTCTTTACTGCTCGCTACTTGCTTCCCTCAAGGCCCAAACTCGATGGGCGGCGGCAGGGGAGTGACTTTCCGGTCCACTTCTTCGGTCCATTCCGACTCCGGCGGCGCCTGCTCCCAGGGAATAGGAAAGGGGGAGAAGAGGTGCTCCGGGGGGATGGGGCCCCGAGCCCCCTGGACGACCACGGAGCACGACAGGCTGAGGTCGGTGTCCAAATTGCCGATGGTGAGGTGGAAGCCGTCTTCGAAGCGCTCGTCCTGGGAGTCTCGTAAAGAGTGAAACGCGTCTATCCCGGCATGGCTGTGGATGGTGCCCAGGCGCATCAGCCCGGCCGGGAACTCCCTGACTTCGTAATCGCAGTGGCCGCCCCCCACGGTCTGGTGCGGCACGACGAGTTCATAATTCCGGGTGGCCTCCCGCCAGGTCAGCAGGACCACGGCTTCGGCTTCGTAGCGGGTATAAACCGCCCGGAAAAAGGCCACGGCCTGGAGGAGAAGGGCGGCGGGCAGGGGAGGGGCGGTGAGAAGAACTTCAGCCTCCTGGGACTCAAGCCAGGGAATGCCCGGGGCCGGGACCACGGCCTCAAAAAACGGGGTGCGCTTCACCAGGAATAAGCCATCCCGGCTGAGGAGGTAATAGATGGTGTCTTCGGGTGGGCTGAAATCCCGGTCTTTCAGGTAGATAGGTAACATAGAGCTCTAGGGTCGAATACAAATCCCCCTAAATCCCCCTTTGCCAAAGGGGGACTTTAAAACCCCCCTTTGAAAAAGGGGGGTAGGGGGGATTTCCATCCTCAGGGATAAAGCATTTGTGGTTCATAAAAGTTTAGTCATGAGATCCCAAGCTCAGCAGTTTTAGCCTCGGAAAGCCGAATGGTTCATGGTTGCAGGCGCTTCGGTTGGCCTGGTGGTTCCTGGCGGTTCGGGACCGGCCGGCGCCTCCATCGGGAGAAATCCCGGTGCCTCGAAGGCGGCAGGGCCGATTTGGGCCGGCGCTACAGGGTAGGCGCGATGATCACCAGAAGCCGCACCCGGGTATGGGCCTTGAGGCCGTGGGGTTCGGCCACCGGCATGATCTGGGTCTGTCCGGCCCTGGCCGGCATTTCATGCGCCCCGGTAAACTCGCCTTCCCCTTCCAGCATGATGAGGGCGACGTCCGAGTCGGTGGAGTGGGAATGGACCGGCAATTCCTGCCCGGGCTCAAAGTTGAAAGTCAACACCCGCAGATTGGGGGAATCATACAAGAGTTCCCGATGCGGCTTATCAGGTGTGAATCGATCCACTTTATTCAAGTCGATGAATTTCATTTCCCCTCCAGGGGCCCTGGGTCGAAAAACCTCTCAACCCTTCTCTCGCTTACCCGCCGGTCAGGGGTCCCGGGTATGAGATAGAGGTTTCGCCAAAGTCTCGCCCGCACCCCGAATCATTCCGGGGGAGTGGAGCAGAATCCCCGATCGCCGTAGATAAATTTTTGAAAATCATAATGTTATTAACTGGTTTTGTCAATCCCCACTGGGAGCCTAAAATACCTTCTTGCTGTCCAGGAGCAGGGTGACCGGCCCGTCATTGATGAGGCCCACGTCCATCATTTGGCGAAAGCGGCCGGTGGCCACCCGCAGGCCATAGCCGGCCATAACCTGGACCAGGTCCTCGTAGAGCTTCTCCGCCGTCTCCGGGGTGGCCGCGCCATCAAAGGAAGGTCGCCGCCCCTTGCGGCAATCCCCCAGGATAGTGAATTGGGATACCAGGAGGACCTCGGCCTTCAGGTCCAGGAGGGCAAGGTGCATCAGGCGTCCGTCCCCGGCAAAGACCCGAAGGTGTGCCAGCTTTTGCGCCAGGAAGGCGACGTCGTCGGGGCCGTCATCGGCCGCCACTCCCACCAGAATCAGCAGGCCAACGCCAATCCTGGCCACTTCTTCTCCATCCACCCGAACCCAGGCCTCTTTGACCCGTTGCACCACCGCCCGCATGCCTATCCCCCGTTTGTCGGCGAATGAAGGAGAAACGAAGCCCCAATGGGAGCCGGACGGCGCCCGCCCATGACCGGCGGCCGTAATCGTGACCGCGCCCCCCCGTTGCCTTCAGGTCAATCATGCATGGGCCTTCGGCCCTTTTATAAACTATGAAATGCCGTTGTAGGGGCGGTTCGCGAACCGCCCCTACGGGAACATTTCGCACCAGGATATATGAAGTTGAGTAAGGGTGTCAAGCTCGCCAGGTTTTCTGAAGCCCCCAGGTGGGGCCGGCGACGGTTCTGGGGAGTATCATCAATCTGGCGGCACGGGATTTTTTGGCGGATTCCCCGGCCCACCAGGCCGCCCGCCGTCCCCAGACCATTCCCGGGACCGGGGAAATCACCTGGACCCAGCGTTAATGGATTGTTTTATCGGTTGCGGGTATGTTAAAGTTTTGTCAGTAAAATTTCTCTAGAGGAAATCGATTCCGCCATCATGGCTTCCAGCCCCGTTTCGCAAGCCAGATTAACTATTCCCAATCTCATTACCCTATTTCGCATCATCCTCACTCCCCTGTTCATCATCTTTCTGATCCAGGGGAACTATCGCAAAGCCCTGGTGGTGTTTATCCTGGCCGGGGTGAGCGATATGGCGGACGGCCTCATCGCCCGGGCCTGGCAGCAGAAGTCCCGCCTGGGGAGTTACCTCGACCCCCTGGCGGATAAACTCCTCATGGCGGCCAGTTTTGTCACCCTGAGCATCTATCACCAGATTCCCTCCTGGCTGACGGTGGTCGTGCTCAGCCGGGATGTGGTCCTGGCCGTGGGGGTGGTGATCTTCCGGCTGGCGGATATTCCCCTGGTGGTCAGGCCCTCCCTGGCGGGCAAATGGACCACTACCTTCCAGCTCACCACGGTGGGTTTCGTGCTGCTGAGCAAGATCTGGGCCTTCCCTCCCCTGGTTTTGCCGGTCTTTTTCTGGGTTACCGGCGCCTTGACCGTTATTTCCGGGATGCAATACTTTTATCGCGGCATCAAGCAAACCAACATGTTCCAGGGCAACGGGGCCAAAGAGAACGGCAGTGGCTGAAATTATCAATCTGTCGCACTTTCGGTCCAAGGTCGCCGCGGACCAGGGGTTCCGTTCCTGGCTGGCCCGCTTCCAGGAGCAATTCGGGCCCGACACCCGGCTCCAGGATCTGAGTCCCTCCACCCTGCTGTACCTGGCTACCCCCGGGGAAGAAAATCTTTTCGTCTTCTTCGACCTGGTCATGGGGGCCCAGGGGCTGGGGGGGTCGGTGCGCTTTCGCCTGGATGATCTGGATAATGACATCAAGATGAAGATCATGGACACCGCTTTTGCCCTGGTAGACCGGGTGCGGTTTGAAGTCATGCGGCGCCTGGGGTGGGTGGCGGCGCTGCCTTCGGCGGAGTTGCCCATCATCGAACTGGTGCGG
>JAUSOZ010000236.1 GCA_030655955.1 Deltaproteobacteria bacterium | reverse complement strand
AACTTCAAGAAATTCATTACACAAGTTACCGAAGTCTCCATATTGGCTATTACCGGCGATTTCTCCCGGACAACCCCGGAACATTTTGCAAGAGGCTCTTTTGACTGCGACTTCGGATAAGGGGATTTCTCCCGCCAAAAGACCGGGAACCTGCCTTTATGACTTCTTAAGTTTTGCGGGAAGCTGATGCAGGAGAAGGTGAAAGAAGGGCCAGGGGGGGTCTTGTGACCCCTGGCCCCCAAAATGAGATTGGCTGAATTAAGGCTGCTCGGTTTCGATGCTCATCATCCAACAGCGCCACTTAAAAAGAAAAACGGGGCGGAGGGGGCCCGAAGGCCCCCAAGGTTACTTCGTCTTCGCGGGTGGCACCATCGGCGGGGGGCTGCCAGCAGGCTTCGCAGTACCGGTTGCTGCAATCTTGGCCTGGAGTTTGGCGATATTTTCCTGGACGATCGGAGCAATGGAGCTCTTTTCGCCTACCTCGCGCAGAGGTTTAACCGCCAGACAGCCGCCGCCGGCAAAGCAGGTTTGGGTTACCTTGTCGAGATATTCATTGGCATGATCGGAGGCCCGATTCAGAAGCGCCAGAGCGTCGTTCAGTTTGCCTTCCCGCTCGAGCAAAACCGCATTGTTGTTATAGGCAAAGGAGTTGTTAGGATCGGCTTTCATCGCCTTGGCAAATTCATTTTTGGCAGCGTCATATTTGCCTTCCCGGACGAAATCATAGCCAGCGGCTATGGGGGTGTAAACATCCATCGCCATCATGGCGCCGCCCTTGGGCTGGGCCATGACCGGCAGTGCCATGAACAGGCAGAGGGCCGCCACAACGGCTAAGATTACATATTTACGGGTGTTTCGCATAATATCTCTCCTTAGGATTTAGAGCTTCAAGTCAAACCGCCCCGTTCGACCTGCATAGATAATTAAGGATTTTTTCATCAATGTCAAGAAAAGTACTGTCTTAAACCTCTATTAAGGTGGTTTTAGAGGAAAAAATTATGCCTCTGGGTCGGCTCGAGACCCCCGGTGCGCCCCAGATATTTTGGGGGTAACCGGTCCCTGGACCGAAGGCCCGAGGGTGTTGCGGCTCCACCCACCGGCGCCGTCAAGCCATAACCCGGCCCGCGGTGGCGTTTCACCCGGTTATGCCGAAGCGCTCCTGGATCACCGGCCGCCAGCGGCGGGGACCGTCCAGATCCAGGTTGACGGTGATCAGGGCCTCGGTTTCGCTGCCGCGCCTGACGATCCACCCGGTCAGGTCATCCCAGGTCCGCACCTGCCGGGCCAAGGCAGCGTTATCTTCGGGAGCCGGAGGTTGGATGGCAAAGGAACGCCCCCCCTGAAGCGGGTAGAGGCGTCCGGCAATCTCCACTGCCGCCGCCGCCGTATTTACCCCCACCACCGGCAGGTAATAATCGAAGGCCCGGGTCAGGGCCCCGGTCTGCCAGTGGCCGCGGAGAATGGGAAAAATGGCGGGATTGACGATGAGATCCACCCCTTGAGCCGCCAGGTGCCGGGCCGCCTCGGGCTGGCCCCAAAAATCGATGCACACCGGGGCGCCCAGGCGTCCGAAGTCGGTGTCCCACACCTGCCAACCCGAGCCCGGGACTACGTCGAAGCCCCGACGCTCCAGGTTACCCAGGTTGTGCTTGCGCTGGCGGCCCAGCAACCGGCCCCGGCGGTCGAACAGGGTGGCGGTGTTGTACCGCCTCCCGTCGGCTTCTTCCACCAGCCCGGCGATGATATGGACCTGGAGGCGGGCTGCCGCCGCGGCCAGTTCCTCCTCGCCCCGGAAGGGAAAATACTCGGGAAAGCAGATCAGATCAGCTTCCTGTCCCTGACAACCCTGGAGCAGCGTCAACGCCCGGGTCAGATTCTCCCGGCTGTCCAGGCGGGGCGCCGGAAGCGCCTGGATGAGAATAATTTTTGCCATGCCGTTTTCCTTATCTGTCCTTCGTTTAGTTACGCCAATGTATCACCAGGGCCGCCAGACCCTCAAGGATTTATGCGGCCCGGGTCATTTTTGCCCCGGAAAAATTAACTTTAATGCAAGAAAATTCCGAGGATTAAAGGAAGAGAAACATAATCCGTTCCGGAGGCGAAGTTGTCCGACTGGCTGTCTAACTTGGGCCCCTGGCTTAAAACCCACCCTGACCTGATCCTCCCGCTTCTGCTCAGCCTGGGGATGGCCGGCTGCGACCTCAAGACCAGGCGAATCCCCAATTATCTGACCTTTGCCGGCGCCCTGGGGGGGTTGGGTTTTCAACTCGGGTATCACGGTCTCCCGGGTCTCCTGGATGGGTTGGCGGGGTTGGGGCTGGGGTTTATCCTGCTGCTGGGCCCCTATCTGATGGGGGGCATGGGGGCGGGCGATGTCAAGGCCAGTGCGGCCCTGGGCGCCTGGCTGGGCCTGTGGCGCGCCTTTGCCCTCTTTGTCTATATGGGCCTCGCCGGGGGGCTGATCATCCTGGTCGTATTGCTGTGGCAGCGGCGTCTTCTATCCGGAATCCGCGAGATGGGGAATTTTCTCCTGAACTGGGTCCTCTGCCGCCCTTTCGACTCCAAACCCCCGCCGTCCGCACCCCGCCAACGAACCACCATTCCCTACGGGGCGGCCATGGCCTTAGGAATGGCCGTGCTCTGCTGGCGTCTGGCGTAACGACTCGTGAAGTTTGCTTGATACCGACTCGAGACCTCTGCGAAAGTCTCTATCCCTATCCTTCATCATCAAAATGTAGCGTAGGCGCCCTCGCCTGCGCCTAATACCAAGTTGCCGTCATAGAGGTAATTCTGGCTTTATGGTCGCACCCGTCGTAGGGGCGGTTCGCGAACCGCCCCTACAAGGAATTTCATGAGTGGGGGTGGCCCAAAATGGCCAAGCGGGTTTAGCCGGTGCAAGGATTTTCGCACAGCCTGGAAAGGCTGTGCCTCCAGTCAGAAAAATTGAGGGTAAGGGAAAGTTTATAGCTGACAGCTGAACGTTTTCTTTTATAGTTCGGCCGCCAGCCGGGTCAGGCGCGGAAAGGCTTCCGGCCGCGCCAGCAGCTGCCGCTGCAACGCCTTAACGGCCGTGGGGATGTAGCGGGCGAACTGATCCTTGCCCTTCACCTTGGTCAGGTAGCCGTAAGCCCCTAGAATTTGTAGATTTCGGCAGAGCGCCAGGTGGTAATATTGCTCCCGGAAGGCCGCCGGGTCCACTTCCAGCTGGGACGTGAGGAGGTTGAGGTAGTAGTCC
>JAUSOZ010000235.1 GCA_030655955.1 Deltaproteobacteria bacterium | reverse complement strand
AACTTCAAGAAATTCATTACACAAGTTACCGAAGTCTCCATATTGGCTATTACCGGCGATTTCTCCCGGACAACCCCGGAGCATTTTGCAAGAGGCTCTATAGTCAGAGGATTTGCTCCATTAGGCTATATGTGAAAATTTACTAAAACACTATTATGCAACAACAATTAAAGAATGAGCGACTTTATTATCTGGACTGGCTGAGAGTGTTTGCGGTAATATTATTAATCCCTTATCATACTGGTGCGATTTTTGCAAATTATGATTTCCATATAAAAAACAACGTCACCAGCACTGGACTTACTATTATTGATGTATTTATAGATAATTGGCATATGCCTCTGTTTTTCCTTTTGGCAGGAGCTTCTACGTGGCTTGCATTAAAAAAACGCACCACCGTTGTCTTTGTAAAGGAACGTTTTCTGCGGCTTATTGTTCCATTGGTATTTGGTATAATTGTAATTGTTCCACCACAAACATTTTGCGAAAGAATTCAGAAATCAGCGTTTAGCGGCAATTATTTTTACTTTTATTCTCATCTTTTCGATGGCTATCCTAAAGGCAATTTGACGTGGAATCACCTTTGGTTCCTGTTCTATCTCTTCTTTATCTCTTTAATCGTTCTTCCATTAATATTAAATTGGAAATCAGGCAGAGGGGCATCCTTCATAGAAAGCTTTTGTACATGGTTGGCGAAAGGTCACCGCATTTTATTGCTATTCATTCCGCTTGCCATAATCCAGATGACTTTGAAAGTAGCATATCCAGGACCACAGAATATTGTATCGGATTGGGCACGTATTTTGTTCATGATAGTTATTTTCTTATATGGTGTGCTGTTCTACATATTTCCTTGGTTTAGGGAATCCCTGGAACGAAATTTTGGTGTAGCGTTTGCTACAGGTGTGGCTATTTCCACCTTTATAATCATTATGCATCTTTTTAACTACAGATTAGTTTTTGGTTATAACGTTCCAAATCTACTTCAACTTGGTATTAATTCGTTAGCTACATTGTGCTGGTTAATTGTATTATTGGGCTTCTCGCAGCGAACCTTAAACTTCAGTAATCGTTTCCTGGAATATGCAAGTGAGGCTGTGTTGCCGATTTATATTCTGCACCAGACTATTATAATAATCTTTGGCTACTACATCGTGAATACTGATTTTTCATTGATTGTTAAGTACATATTAATCAATGTGGTTTCTTTCGTTCTCATTGTGGCGATTTATGACACGATAGTGAAACGGTTTGGTGTGTTGCGGTTTCTGTTTGGAATGCGATCAATGCAAAAAAAGATTTACTGAATAATTATTGAAGATTGTAACGCAAGTTCCACACTTTTGAATCGGATTTGATATATGGTACGCGTAAAAATCTGCGGCATTACTAATCTGGAAGACGCACTCTTGGCGGCCGAATTGGGGGCGGACGCCCTGGGGTTTATCTTTTATGCCAAAAGCCCCCGGAAGGTGGCCCCGGAAACCGCCCGGGAGATCATTGCCCAACTGCCGCCTTTCGTTGCCAGCGTCGGGGTCTTCGTGGACGAAGCCGCCGCGGTGGTGCAGGAGTTGGCGGCCTGGGTGGGCCTGGACTGGGTCCAGTTGCACGGCCAGGAATCCCCGGAGTACTGCCGGAACCTGGGGCGTAAAGTGATTAAAGCCTTTCGCATCCAAGACGAAGACTCCCTGCGCCGGCTGGCCGACTACCAGGGCGCGGCCCAGGCGATGCTGCTGGACACCTATAAAAAGGGGCAGGTGGGAGGCACCGGCGAGATTTTTGACTGGCATCTGGCCCGGAAGGCCAAACAATACGGGCACATCATCCTGGCCGGGGGCCTGACCTCAGACAACGTGGCCCAGGCCATCGCCACCGCTTTACCCGCGGCGGTGGACGCGGCCAGCGGCACTGAGGCCGCCCCGGGCAAAAAGGACCCGGCCAAGTTGCGGGCGTTTTTTAAGGCAGCAGTTAGCAATTAACTGTTAGCTGTTAGCAAAGACTTAATTGGACAAATGCGTTGTTAGGTTGCATCTGCAACAAATTCCACCGCTGACTTAAAGTATAGTTAGCAAAAAAAGCTAAAAGCTAATGGCTAACTGCTGACAGCTCATAAAGGAGGTTACCTTGTTACCGGATCGACATGGCAGGTATGGGCGGTATGGGGGTCGGTTTGTGCCGGAGACCCTGATGCCGGCCTTGTTGGAGTTGGAGGAGGCCTATCGCACTATCCATCGCACCGGGGAGTTTCGCCAGGAGTTGGCCTGGTACCTGAAGGATTATGTCGGCCGTCCCACGCCCCTGTACTTCGCCCGGCACCTGAGTGCGGAGTTGGGAGGACCGCAGATTTACATCAAACGGGAGGACCTGGCCCACACCGGGGCGCACAAGATCAACAACACCCTGGGGCAGGGGTTATTGGCCCGGCGCATGGGCAAAACCCGGCTTATCGCCGAGACCGGGGCGGGCCAGCACGGGGTGGCCACCGCCACGGTGGCGGCCCTGCTGGGGCTGTCCTGCGACATCTACATGGGCACCGAAGACATCCGGCGCCAGCGCCTCAACGTCATCCGCATGAATCTGTTGGGGGCCAAGGTGGTGCCGGTGGAGTCGGGCAGCCGCACCCTGAAGGATGCCATGAATGAGGCCATCCGGGATTGGGTCACCAACGTGCGCCACACCCACTATGTCCTGGGTTCCGTGGGCGGCCCCCACCCCTATCCCATGATTGTTCGGGATTTTCAAGCGGTGATCGGCCGGGAGGCCCGGGGGCAGTTGCGGCGCCGCACCGGCAAGCTGCCCCAGTGCCTGGTGGCCTGCGTCGGCGGCGGCAGCAACGCCATGGGGCTGTTCCATGCCTTTCGGGACGAGGCGGTGCGGTTCGTGGGGGTCGAGGCCGCGGGCCATGGAGTCGACACCCACCACCATTCCGCCACCCTGGTGGCCGGAAGCGTGGGAGTGCTTCACGGGGCCTTCAGTTACCTCTTACAAGACCCCTGGGGCAACATCCAGGAGGCCCACTCCCTGGCCCCGGGGCTGGATTACCCCGGCGTCGGCCCGGAGCACGCCTGGTTTAAGGACCAAGGCCGCGCCGAATACGTGGCGGTGACGGACACCGAGGCCCTGGAGGGGTTCAACCTGCTCTCCCGGACCGAGGGCATTCTCCCGGCCCTGGAGTCCGCCCACGCCATCGCCTATCTGAGGCGGCTGGCGCCCGAATACACCGCCGATGACATCGTTATCGTCAACCTCTCCGGCCGGGGTGACAAGGACGTGGACGCAGTGGCCGAAGCAATGGAGGTGTCCGGTGCCGCGCATTGACAGGGTGTTCAAACAGCTCAAGGCCAAGGGCGAAAAGGCCCTCATCCCCTTTATCACTGCGGGTGATCCGGATCTGGCCACCACCCGGGCCCTGGCCCTGGAGATGGCCGCCCGGGGCGCCGATATTCTGGAATTGGGCGTGCCTTTTTCCGATCCCCTGGCCGACGGCCCCACCATTCAGGCCGCCAGCCTCCGGGCCATGCAAGGCGGCGTTCATCTGGAGAACGTCCTGAACCTGGCGGGGGAATTGCGGGCCCAGACCCAGATCCCGTTGATCCTCATGGGCTACTACAATCCCATCCTGCAGTACGGGCTGGAGCGCACCGCCACCGAGGCCGCGGCCAACGGTGTGGACGGCTTCATCATTCCGGACCTGCCCCCGGAGGAGGCGGGCCCCTGGCGGGTGGCGGCGGCCAAGGCGAAAATCGCCACCATTTTCCTGGCGGCGCCCACCAGCGGCGCCGAACGCATCCGGACCCTGGGGCGTCTCACCAAGGGGTTTCTCTACTACGTGTCGGTGACCGGGATCACCGGGGCCCGCACCGAACTCCCCCTGGACCTGGTGGAGTCTCTGAAGGAAGTGCGTTCCCTGGTGAAGTGTCCTCTGGCGGTGGGTTTCGGCATTTCCACCCCGGAGCAGGTGGCCGGACTGGCCCCTTATGTGGACGGGGTGGTGGTGGGCAGCGCCATCGTCCAGCGGGTGGCCCGGTTGCGGGGCCAGGAACTGATCCAAGAGGTGGGCGATTTCATCGCCGCGCTCAAGGCGCCGTTGCGGGGGAATTGAGAAAAATTTGGGGAAGGGGGCCATGGGCCGACGGCCTCTCCCCCCTTCCCCAAACCCCATCTCCCAACCCCCATAAGTTGATATAGGGTGCGCATCGAGCACCAGGCGGCTGCGGGGAGAGTAAACGCGGTTGAGGGGAATGCCGGGGGAAGCATATTGCGGTAGCCGCAGGCTTTAGCCTGCGCCTGCACGGGCTGGAACGCCTGTGCCACCCTGTGACGACAATCTGGTATCAAACACCTCTAATCCAGTAGGGGCGGACCTGCGTGTCCGCCTCAGGCGGGCGCACACCTAGTGTATCTACTTAGGATTATCTTACCAAAGGTCGAAGGTTTTTTCTCCCTCTCCCTTGATGGGGGAGGGCTGGGGTGGGGGTGAAATTGCTCTGCATGGCTTCCACCTCTCCCCCTCCCCCCAACCCCCTCCCACCAGGGGAGGGGGAGTTATTGCGGCCAACATTTTGCAGGGTGTCAGGGGGACACGATTATAGGTGCGCCCCTACCGAAAAATGCGGTATGGGGTTGGGGCGGAGGCCATAAGCCTTACCCATCGGGGCCAATCATGACGCAGGCGATTAATATCAGGCCGGCCGGGGCCGAGGAACTGGCAGAAGTTGAGAACCTGGTGAAAGCCGCCTACCGGGAATTCCAGCCCCTCATGCCAGCCGCGGCCTGGGACCGGTGGATGGACAATATCAGGGAGACGCTGCAGGGACCCGAAGGCGTGGTGCTGGTGGCCGGGGACCAGGGTCGCCTCAAAGGGGCCGTCAAGTTTTACCCCGATGCCGGCCAGGCTCACCAGGGGGAGTGGCCCGCCGGGGCCGCCTCCATCCGGCTGCTGGCCGTGGCTCCCGCCAGCCGCGGCCGGGGCTATGGCCGACTGTTGACCCAGGCCTGCCTGGACCGCGCCCGGGACCTCGCCATACCCACCATTTTCCTGTTCACCGGCACCTTTATGACCGCGGCCCGTCAGCTCTATGAAAAACTGGGTTTCAAACGCGCCCCGGAATTCGACCGGGACCCCGGCCCCATCGCCTACCGCCTGGACCTCGGTTGTAAGACAATCCTGCCCAGGGTAAAAGGGTGATAGGACTACCGGTTTGAAATGCAGTTAGGCTCACCATATCAATGCATATCTATTGAGTAGCCTGGAACACATAGATAGCAGGTATCGCTTCTTCTGCCGAAGCCCATCGTGCAGCAATTTAGATGAAACATCTTCCGCAGGGAATTGCGAACGACCCGAAGCCCATCGTAATTCCTTCTCCTGTTCACATGGCTCGGTAGGAGTCTGGAAATCCGATATATAAGACTGCATTGGCTGGAGAACACCGACCTATGATCTCGACCCCATTGCAGATGGTCGGTACCAGATTAAGCTGTTCCCCAGCCAGCCAAGCCTTGATTTTGGGCCACCCTCACCAAACTGACTTGTCTCATCGTCCCTCCCATGGGAACACTTCCAACAAATTAATCAAAAATTAATAACACCCAAACCTTATTTTCACAAACCTACGTTAATATAGTTACATCCGCTTTCTCCTCCAGACGCGGCTGGGTGGATGGAACTTTCTGGAGTTGGGGACTTTCTTTTCGCCCAGCCATTTTTCTGGCAGGCAAAGTGCGAGCAGATCAACCCACGAGGGCAATTAACCAAAGGGAGGGCGATATTATGGACAGCCAGGTTGCCCCAGATTTGATGCCGAAATATTAACCGAACAATGTCCATTGTGTCAGGGACAGTCTGAAAAGTATCCGGGTGGCTGTCCGCAATTCGAGGGTTTGGGTTGGGTAGAAAACGAATGTCCTTAGTGGACGGCACCGGGAGAGTGAGGCGCGAGGATTGAGGAACGATTATGGAAGACATATGGACCGAAGCCCTGTGGCTGGCTATCATTTCTGAGTGGTCCAGATGTCAGTGGGACCGGGAAGAACCACCAGATAAGCAAGAGCTGCGTCATCGGCTGGTATGGGATCCAGCCCATACACAGTTGTCCTTTCTACTCGCCAATTCCGAGGAGTAAGCTGCCCTTACGCCGCAAGAATTTTGGACCGGGAGCCCCTACCTTTGATGCCGTGAAAGCTGGTAGTCGGCCATTTGAGATTTTGCCATTACCCCTGCTTTATAAAGCGAGGCTTCCCTATCCAAGGCACCCTAAATTATTTTTCAAAAAATCTCCCTTTCCCTTGTTTTTTCGTTAAGTAGTGATTAATTTAGTTAAAATTTCAGTCCGAGCCCCTGTAAAACAGGGCAGAGGGAGAGGAGGGCGATTCTATGTACTACGGTGGTGGTATTCTAGGCACAGTATTGCTAATTCTTCTTATATTATTTCTTCTTGGAAGACTATAATAAGGGTTATTCTTGTGCTATTCCTTATAGGAGTGGCGGGGAGGCCCAAACTCCCAAGGGATAATCCGCACTTGTTTAAATCTCCAACCGACAGAGCATGGACTGGCCGGCTCCTGTCTTATGCGGCATAATCTCAGATGAGATAGCCGGGTTGCCCGAAAAAACCAAATAGACGCAAGGACAAGGAGAAGGTATGAAAAAATTTTTGGTATTGGTAAGCATTGGCGTGTTCATGCTGGGTCTTTCAGCTATTTCGTTGGCTCAGGGAGTCAAAGAAACCCACAAAGCCAAAGCTACCACCGTAAAGACGGCCGAAAACCTGAAGGCTGAACAGGCCAAGGAAGCCCAAGACCTGAAGGTTGAACAGGCCAAGGAAGCCCAAGCCCTGAAGGCAAAACAAGACAAAGAGGCTTTTGACCTGAAGGCAAAACAAGAGCAAGAGGCTAAGGCCTTGAAAGACAAGCCTAAAACCTTGAAGGCCAAGTATGCCAAAGAAGCCAAAGATCTAAAGGCCAAACAAGACAAGGAAGCCAAGGATCTGAAAGCCAAACAAGACAAGGAAACCAAAGACTTGCAACCCCAAAAGTGACAAAAAAGGGGGGGCTGAGGTGGGCCAACTGCCCCCCCCTTATTCCATTTTCTACCCCCTCAAATTTTTAGTGGCATCTTCCAACTCGTCATCAATGATATGTGTGAAAATCTGAGTTGTGCTGATGTCGGTATGCCCCATAGCCTTCTGCACCAAGCGCAAGTTTTTGGTTTTCCGCAAAAGGTCGGTGGCGAAGGTATGCCTCAATAGGTGTGGGTGAATCCACTTATCCTCCACCAGCTCCCCCACCTCCCCTCTCTGAGCAAAAAGTATCCCTATTTAGTTGCGAAAACACCCCTGAGTGTTTGATATCGGCGGGCTGGCCGTCGGGCAATACAGCGTGCTGCAAATCAACGGTGTTGCGACCTTTAGCGGTGGGAACATCGAGTTTGATTTTATTGGTGGCTATAAACTTTCGGCGGGTAACTTCTGGGACTTCTTATTTGCCGATACCATCACCGATTGGAATCTGCTCAGCTTCAGCCTGGTGGGTTTGGATGAATCTGTATGGCAAATCGGAAAGTTGAGTGAAATCGGTCATGAAAGATTAAGACTGCAGATTACAGGGCCACCCGTTCATAGTACCGTCCCCCTTCCCCCCACCTTCTGGCTCCTCGGCTCCGGCCTCCTGGACCTGGTGGGATGGCGGAGGTTCGGGAAGGGCTAAGTCAACTAATTAATGGCAATTATTCCAGGCAGGGTCAGCCATGGCCCTGACTTTTTTATGGCCTTCGACCGCAGAATTATTCTGAGGGAGCGGCGTCGATAACTTGCCATGATAAGCCCTTTTCGGTGGGAGGGGAGAGTTCGGATTTGAAAAGTATATCAGGTCTGGCGGTAGGAGACTTTCAAGAGGATACCGAAAACAAGTGGCGGCTGCTGGATCAGATTAAGCGCTTATCTATAAATATCCTGACACCAGCAGGTCGACGCCGAGGCGGCGGATGCTGAGGTCTCGGGCGATATGGGCCTGGCCCAGGTGGACGATGCCATGACCTCCCACCATCCCTGGGGCCTGTTGGCCCCCCAGGATCTTGGGGGCATAGAAAAAATAAAACTGGTTGACTAACCGCTGGTCGAAGAACGTCCCCAGGGTCTCGGCCCCGCCTTCCACCAGGAGGCTCTGGACCTGGCGGGTCCCCAACTCCTCCAGCAGGGCGGCAAGGGAGACTCGGCCGGCGTCGGCGGGCAGCACCAGGACCTGGGCGCCCCGCGCTTCAAGGGAGCGGATCGCATCCGGCGGCGCCTGGCTGGTGGTGGCCACCCAGGTGGGGGCGGCGGAGTCCAGGTGCAGCAGCCGGGACGTCAGGGGCAGGCGCAGGCGGCTGTCCAGGACGACGCGGATGGGGTCTCGTCCGGCGCCCTGGCCCCGGGGCCGCCGGGTGGTGAGCTGGGGGTCATCGGCCAGCACCGTGCCGATCCCTACAACGATGGCGTCCAGCCGGTGCCGCAGGCGGTGCCCCAGGGCGCGGGCGGCCTCGCCCGTGAGCCACTGGCTCTCGCCGCCCACGGTGGCGATCTTGCCGTCCAGGGAGCAGGCCGCCTTGGCCACGACCCATGGCCGGCCGGTGTTGACATAGTGCAGCCAGGCTTCGTTCAAACGCCGGGCCTCGGGCGCCAGCAGCCCCACGTCCACCTCCACCCCCCGGGCCGCCAAAAACTCGGCCCCGCCGCCGGTGACCTGGGGATTGGGGTCATGAGCCGCGATAATCACCCGGCGCACCCCGGCCGCCAGGATGGCCTGGGTGCAGGGCGGCGTCTTGCCCTGGTGGTTGCAGGGTTCCAAGGTGACGTATAAGTCCGCGCCCCGGGCCGCCTCACCCGCGGCGGCCAACGCCTCCACCTCGGCATGGGGCGCCCCGGCCCGGCGGTGGTAGCCCCGGCCCACCACCTGGCCGTCTTTGACCACCACCGCGCCCACCATGGGGTTGGGCGATACCCAGCCCGCGCCCCGGGCGGATAGGGTTAATGCCAGCTTCATGTGAGTTACGTCAATATCGTTCATGGCGATTTTCGGGGGGAGGGGGCCAGGGGCCCTATCAATCCTTCCTCCAACCCAGTTTAGGTTTTATGTAGGGGGCTCCTAAAGTCTTTGCCAAAAATTCCTTCCCATTGATGGTTCTTAAATCCCCCTAAATCCCCCTTTTCCAAAGGGGGACTTTCAAAGGAATTCCGCTAAGTTCCCCCCCTTTGGAAAAGGGGGGCAGGGGGGATTTGGGTTTTTGGAGCGCCCATGGGCGGACACGCAGGTCCGCCCCTGCAGGGGGCTGGAGAGGAGGCGAAGGACGTTAATGGGCAGTCGCCAAGAGTCAGTCAATTATTTTTCTGACCACTGATACCGAGTTGCAATCAAACCGCAATTTATGGTAGCCGCAGGCTTTAGCCTGCGCCTGCACAGGCGAGACGCCTGTGCCACCGATTGATTGCGAAATGGTATGACCCCTGACCACTGTTTTCCCCCGGCCTTCCCCGCAACTCATCCCTTTTCCTTTTCTTTCTCCTCCTTCCGCGTCGCCAAAAGGTGGCGAATCTCTTCCATGAAGTCAGTGGCGTCGGTAAAGTGACGGTACACCGAGGCAAAGCGCACGTAGGCCACTTCATCCCACTGGCGCAGTTCGGCCATGACCCGCTCGCCGATCCAGGTGGAGGCGATTTCGCGCTGGCCGGACTCCAGCATTTCCCGCTCCAGGCTGTCGAGAAAATTCTCAATGGCATCGATGGAGACGGGCCGTTTTTCGCAGGCCTTGGTAATGCCCTCGTAGAGCTTGGAGCGCTGGAAGGGTTCCCGGCGTCCGTCCTTTTTGACCACCAGCGGCATAGTTTCTTCCACCTGTTCGTAGGTGGTAAAGCGGCGCAGGCAGTGGAGGCACTCTCGCCGCCGCCGAATGGCGTTGGCCTCCCGGCTGGGACGGGAATCGATGACCTTGTTGTTGGTGCTGTGGCAATAAGGACAGCGCATGGCATATCTTCTTATAAAAAAGCGGCTCCGTAAATAACAAATTTACCTGGCCAGGGGAATGAGGCAGAATTGGCCGGAGGGCCGGAGGGGGTCAGACGGGAAAGCTCACAGGCTGAAAGCCTGTGCTACCAAAGCAAGATCAGCCGGGGAAGCGCCGGTTTTTAAGCCAAGTTCAGCTCAGAATGAACCCCGGGCGGCGCAGGACGGCGCCGGTTGGTTCATGAGCCATTCCTCGGAGAACAGCAGTGGATAACTCCGGCAGAGCTCTTTTACCTGGCCTTCCAATTTCTGGAGGCGGGGCACATCCGTGGTCGCGGACAGGGCCTGGTGAATGAGTCCGGCGATGATCTCCATCTCCGGCTCCTTCATGCCCCGGGTAGTCAAAGCCGGGGTGCCGATGCGGATGCCGCTGGTGGTGCGGGGCGACCGCTGGTCGAAGGGGATGGAGTTCTTATTGACGGTGATGCCGGCCTGATCCAGGGCCTCTTCCGCCTCCCGGCCGGTGAGGCCGGTGGGAGTCAGGTCCAGCAGGATGAGATGGGTGTCGGTGCCGCCCGCCACCAGGCGGTACCCTTGCTTGATGAATTCCCGGGCCAGGGTCCGGGCGTTGGCCACGGTCTGCTCCTGGTAGCGGCGAAATGAGGGGCCCAGGGCTTCCTTGAAGGCCACTGCCTTGGCGGCGATGATGTGCATGAGGGGGCCGCCCTGAATCCCCGGGAAGATCTGGCTGTCCAGGGCCTTGCCGTATTGGGGTTGGGCCAGGATGAGGCCGCCCCGGGGGCCGCGCAGGGTCTTGTGGGTGGTGGAAGTGATGAAATCCGCGATAGGCACCGGATTGGGATGAATCCCGGCGGCGATCAACCCGGCGATATGGGCCATATCCACCATGAGATAGGCCCCCACCTCCCGGGCAATTTCGGCGAAACGGTCAAAATCCAATAAGCGGGGATAGGCGCTGGCCCCGGCGATGATCATCTTGGGGCGGTGCTGCCGCGCTATTTCCGCCACCACCTCGAAATCGATTTCTTCGGTGCTGCGGTCCACGCCGTAAGTGACGGCCTTGAACAGGCGTCCGGAAAAATTCACCGAGGCGCCGTGGCTCAAATGGCCACCATGAGCCAGGTCCATGCCCAAAATGGTATCACCGGGCTTCAGGAAGGAAAAATAGACGGCCATATTGGCCTGGGTGCCGGAATGGGGCTGCACATTGGCGTAGGCCGCCCCGAAGAGCTCCTTGACCCGGTTCAGGGCCAGATTTTCGGCGGTATCGACATATTCGCAGCCGCCATAAAAACGCCGGCCTGGATAGCCCTCGGCGTATTTATGGGTCAAAATGGAACCCTGGGCTTGCAGCACCGCGCCACTGACGAAGTTTTCGGAGGCGATCATCTCCAACTTGTTCAGCTGTCGTTGGCGCTCACGCTCAATGACGGCAAAAATTTCAGGGTCAGTGCGGGCCAGTTCTTCCATCCAGTAAAAACTCCTGCCGGTCAGGCCTCTTGGGCTAATTGTTCAAGGAGATCCAAACGCTCCTGGTGGCGGCCGCCTTCAAAGGGCGTGGTGAGCCAAACCCGGACAACTTCCTTCCCCAGGTCGGCGCCGATGACACGGCCCCCCATAACCAACAGGTTGGCGTCATTGTGGCGGCGGCTCATCATGGCGCTGAAGATGTCATGACACAAGGCGGCCCGGATGCCGGGGAAACGGTTGGCCATGATACTCATGCCGAGGCCGGTGCCACATATTAGTATACCCCGGGCATGGGGCCGCGCCAATACCGCTTCCACCACTTTTTTGCCATAGAGCGGATAATGTACCGATTCATCCGGGCTGGCGCAGCCGAGGTCCACGTAGGGCACCTTAAGCTCGTGCAATAATTTCAGGACTTCCCGTTTCAGGCCATGGCCGGCGTGATCGCAGCCGATGGCGATGATTTCCGGCTCAGCCGGCCCGGGAGGTGACGAAACTGATGACATCCTGAACAGTCCTTAGCTTTTCCGCGTCCTCATCCGCGATTTCCATGCCGAATTCTTCTTCCATGGCCATGATCAATTCCACCAGGTCCAGTGAATCGGCCCCCAGGTCATCGACAAACACGGCTTCGGGCGTGGCCTCGGAACGCTCCACCCCCAATTTGTCCACGATTATGTCGATCACCTTTTCGTCAATTGCTCCCATCGTTTCACAACCTCCTCTTTTCTTAAACCATCAACATTCCGCCGTTGACATGAATCACCTGACCGGTGATGTAGGCTGCAGCATCAGAAGCCAGGAAAGCCACCGCCTGGGCTACCTCTTCCGAGGTGCCGAAGCGGCCCAGAGGTATCTGGGCCAGCATCAGGTTCCGGACGGCTTCCGGTAAGGCCTCGGTCATTTCAGTCTGGATAAAACCCGGAGCTACGGCGTTGACCGTGATGTTCCGGGAGGCCAGTTCCCGGGCCACCGTCTTGGTGAGCCCGATCAGGCCGGCCTTGGAGGCCACGTAGTTGGCCTGGCCGGCGTTGCCCATGACGCCCACCACCGAACTGATATTGATGATGCGCCCGCCCCGCTGCTTGACCATGGGCCGGCTCGCGGCCCGGATACAATTAAAGGCGCCCTTGAGATTGACTCCCAGGACCGCGTCCCATTCGCTCTCTTTCATGCGCACGATGAGATTGTCCCGGGTGATGCCGGCATTATTCACCAGGAGATCGAGGCGCCCGCTCTCTTTAAGGATGAGGTCCAGGCCCTGGTTGACCGCCGCGGCATCGGCCACATTGAATTCCACCAGCCGGGCCACCGCGCCTTTGGCCTCCACCTCCTGTTGGGTCTTGACGGCTTCCTCGCCCAAGACCACATCGTTCAAATAGATGGTCAGGCCCGGTTGGGCCAGGGCCAGGGCAATGGCCCGGCCTATGCCCCGGGCACCGCCGGTCACCAATGCTATGCGTGCGGTATCATTCATAGTTTCGTCTGGTTGACTTCCCGGTTGACTGCCGGATCGGGGCCGGGGCAAAACTCAAGCTCCACCTGGGGACGCCCAGGTCTACTGGCTTAATTACATAGAACGAATCCGCCGAAAATGAAAGAGGTTTCTTATACTTTTTTTCACGTATAGCCCCTTGAACGGACGGTTTGAAAAATTTTCGCAACAACGCCCCAGCATGGAATGTTCACTACCGCTCGACCTTGCCTGAAAATCCCCCGTAGGGGCGGTTCGCGAACCGCCCCT
>JAUSOZ010000234.1 GCA_030655955.1 Deltaproteobacteria bacterium | reverse complement strand
GGCGGCGGCATGTCCTTCGGCTCGGTCTCCATCAACACCATCATCTCCCGGGTCCAGGCCGCCATCCGCTTCGACACCATGGTGAGCACCGGGGAAGGCGGCTACCCGGAAGCGCTTTACCCCTATGACCACAACATCGTTACCCAGTTGGCCACCGGGCTCTTCGGCGTCCGGGAGGAGACCATCCAGCGGGTGCGGATGGTGGAATTCAAGTACGCCCAGGGGGCCAAACCCGGCCTGGGCGGCCATCTCCTGGGAGAAAAGGTCACCCCCTCCGTAGCCCGCATGCGGGAATCGGTGGCGGGCAGTTCCCTGTTTTCGCCCTTCCCCTTCCACAGCGTCTACTCCGTGGAAGACCACAAAAAGCACATCGACTGGGTCAAGGAGATCAACCCCCGGGCCTTGGTGGCCGTCAAGGTGTCCACCCCCACCGACGTGGACATGGTGGCCGTGGGCAGCTATTACGCCGGCGCCCATGTGGTCCAGTTGGACGGCAGCTACGGCGGCACCGGCGCCGCCCCGGACATCGCCAAGAAGAACATCGCCATGCCGGTGGAGTACGCCATCCCCAAGGTGCACCAGTTCCTGAGGGCTGAAGGCATCCGGGACCACGTCACCCTCATTGCCTCCGGCGGCATCCGCACCGCCTACGACATCGCCAAGGCCATCGCCCTGGGGGCTGACGGGGTCCAGATCGGCACCGCCGACCTGGTGGCCCTGGAATGCCTGCGCTGCCACAACTGCGAGTCCGGCCGGGGTTGCGCCCGGGGCATCGCCACCACCGACCCCGAACTGGTGGACCTGATGACCGTACAGTGGGGCACCGACCGCATCAGCAACCTGTATTACTCCTGGAGCTGGCAGTTGAAGGAAATTTTGCGCCGCCTGGGCCTCAGGAGCATCCGGGAACTGGTGGGCCGCACCGACGTCCTGGCCCACCTGGACTACTTCGACCGCCCGGTGGACGACGATCTGCGGCGGAAGTAAGCCCGTAGGGGCGACCCGGCGGGTCGCCCTGTTTGAGCGGCATTAATTAATTTGGCGGCCCGTGGCCGCCGGGATTCGGCGTGCACAGCACGCCCTATAGTTTGCCAAGGACAAAGCTAATGACGGAAGATAGTGGATTAAACGGTACAGAGATCAATCCCTCCTCTGAGGAACCTAAGAAACTTGCTATCCAGCCATTGCCTGGGGAGAATATCACAAGTTTGCTCACACGTAATACTTATACAATAGGTGAGCAGATTGGCGAGGGGAATTTCGGTATTGTATATTCATGCAAGGATGTATGGCAAAACGATCTCGCCGCCAAAGTGCTAAAACCTATTGGAACTTATGAAAAGGTAAGAGCTGCAGCAGAGGCTGAATTCCATAAACTTTTGCAGCTCCGTAATCCTTATATCACCTTTGTTTACGACGCGTTTGAGTACCGGGACACTTTTTATATCATTACAGAATGCTGCCATAGCCCGTTAACTGCTCTTTTTACTCTAGAAAATTACGATTATCAGGCGTGGCTAATGCCCATAGCTCGCTGTCTTCTGCAAGCAGTTCATTATCTGCACATTAATAATTATGTACACCAGGACATCCACGCTGGTAATGTGTTTGCTGCCTTTGTGAAAGATGAAATGGTTCCTAACGGCCCATCAACGGTAATTCAGTTTAAGCTTGGTGATTTAGGTGTGGCAAAACTACTCCATGAAGTTGATGCATCTAATACAAGGGCGCAATGGATGGTTCCGCCAGAAATTCTAAATGCTGCTGAATTTGGCCCTATAGATAATCGAATAGACATATACCACGTTGGCCTCCTATTGCTTGAACTTGCTTGTGGCAAAGAATTGCGTTTTACTAAAGAAGAAATACTTAACGGCAAGCCGCGTGAAATGGCCTTAAAATTGCCGGTTCCCTATAACTTCGCACTAGAAAAAACGCTACGCCGACACGTCGAATACCGGACCGCAACAGCGATGGAACTATGGAGGGACCTCCATGTTCCGCAACAGGTCCAGGAAGTGGAATTACCAAGTGAATAACTATGGTTTCAAGTCGTCAGCTGACTTCTGAAAGCTGAAAGCTAAAAGAGGGTATCAATGAAGTCCAATGCCAACCTGAATAATCACCCTGGGCTCGCCTTACTCGACACCCGCCGGGATTTCACCTCGCCCTTTCCCTCGGGCCGGGTTTATAAGGCCGATGAAGAAGGCGGCTGCGGGGTCACCGGTTTTGCCTGCAGCATCCCGGTGGCCGGCCGCCACATTTTCCAGCCCTCGGTGCAGATGCACAACCGGGGCAACGGCAAGGGCGGCGGCATCGCTGCGGTGGGCCTGGATGCCGACACCTTAGGGGTTTCCCAGGACATCCTGGATGACGATTACCTGATTCAGATCGCCTACCTGGACGCCGAGGCCCGGGCCACGGTGGAGGCCCGGTTCATTGCCGAGGTCTTCCGGGTGGAACATGCCCGGCGCCAGCCCACCATCGACGACTGGCGGGATTTGCCGGGCCTGATGGTCAAACCCCCGGAGGTCTGGCAATACTTCGTGCGGGTGAAGCCCGAGGTGCTGCAGCATTTCATCCAGAAGCACAAGCTCTACCACGTCCCCGGGCGCAAGGTGGAAGACGAGTTCGTGGCCCAGAACTGCTACAAGCTCAACGAGACCTATTATGCCTCCCTGGGGGAGAAAAAGGCCTTTGTGCTCTCCCAGGGGCGCAACCTGATGATCCTCAAGATCGTGGGCTATGCCGAAGAAGCCGCCCTCTATTACGATCTCCTGGATTTTAAGGCCCACATCTGGATCGCCCACCAGCGCTACCCCACCCGGGGACGGGTGTGGCACCCCGGCGGCGCCCACCCCTTCGCGGCCCTGAACACCGCCCTGGTGCACAACGGCGACTTCGCCAACTACTTTTCGGTCAGCGAATACCTGAGCCAGCGCCATTTCTATCCCCAGTTCCTGACGGACACCGAGGTGGCGGTCTTGACCTTCGACCTGTGGCACCGCCTCTACGGCTTCCCCCTGGAGTACGTCATCGAGTCCATGGCCCCCACCACCGAGCGGGACTTCGACCTCCTGGACCCGGAACGCCAGCGCATTTACCGTCATCTCCAGGCCACCAACATCCACGGCTCCCCCGACGGCCCCTGGTTCTTCATCATCGCCCGGAACGACCCGGACAAAAACCGCCTGGAGCTCATCGGCATCACCGACACTTCCATGCTCCGGCCCCAGGTCTTTGCCCTGCAAGACGGCGAGGTGCAGATCGGCCTGGTCTGCTCCGAGAAGCAGGCCATCGACGCCACCCTTGAGAGCCTGGCGGCGGAGGACTCCCGGTTCTGCCCCGTGGCCGACCTCTATTGGAACGCCCGGGGCGGCAGCGCCACCGATGGCGGCTCCTTCATCTTCTCCCTGGAAGGCAAGAACGGCCAACGGGTGCTCACCTGCCACGACAAGTTCGGCAAGCCCAAAACCGTGCCCTGGTACCAGCGTCCCTGGGACGGCACCCGGCTGGATATTACCATCGATGAAGATTCGGAGTTGAGCCGGTTAATCAAATCCCACCTGGAGGATGCCAGCGGCCACAAACTCTTCGGCTGGATCAAAGGGCATACCCCCATATGGTCCTATGCCAGTTTCCGGGAAGCACTTACGGTGATCGCGGCCCAGGCCACTGGTGGCGACGGCCCCAAGGCTGCGGCCATCAACGGACTCACCCTGCTCCTGGACCGGCGCTACGATGCCGGCGACAAGAAACGCAGCCACTTGCTGCGCCTGCTCATGGAGGCCCTGACCGAGATCTTTCAGGCCACCCCCCGCCTGGGCAAAAAGCACGCCAGCCGCTACCGCTGGGTCGATTTTGAGACCCAGGATCTCTTGCGCGCCCCGCCCCGAGACGACGCGGTGCTGATCCTGGACGCCGCCGGGTTCCCCCCGGAAGGGGACGGCTGCGACGCCCGTTTCCTGTGCCGGGCCTTTGAGCTCGGGTGGAGGCAATTCCTCACTTACGGCTACAAGGGGCAGCGTTTCCTCGGCTGCGGCTTCGGGGCCGACACCGATGAGGTCAAGATCGACGCCTACGGCAGCACCGGCGACTACCTGGCCTCGGGCATCGACGGCATGTCCCTCTGCATCCACGGCAACGCCCAGGACCAGTTGGGCCAGATCATGAAGCGGGGTAAGCTGGTGGTCCATGGCGACGTGGGTCAGACCTTCATGTACGGCGCCAAAGGCGGTGACGTCTACGTCCTGGGCAATGCCGCCGGCCGGCCCTTCATCAATGCGGTGGGCCGCCCCCGGGTGGTGATTAACGGCACCGCCCTGGACTTTTTGGCCGAGTCCTTCATGGCCGGCAACCCCCATGCCGGCGGCGGCTTTATCATCGTCAACGGCCTGGAGTTCGACTCCCGGGGCCGCATCCGCGCCCAGCGCACCCCCTACCCCGGCGGCAACCTCTTTTCCCTGGCCTCGGGGGGCGCCATCTTCATCCGCGACCCCTACCAGCAGGTGGTGGAGGAGCAGTTGAACGGCGGCGAGATCGTGCCGCTGACCGCGGCTGACTGGGACCTCATCCTGCCGTATCTCCAGGAAAACGAGCGCCTTTTCGGTATTTCCATTGAGGAGGACCTCCTCACCGTGGAAGCGCGCCTGAGGGCACCGGATCAGGTCTACCGCAAGGTCCAGGCCGTCAAGCTGGCGGTCCTCACCCAGATCGAGGACTCCTGGGAATAGGCTTGTGGTCAGGGCAGTTGCTCATGGGCCTTCGGCCCACCCATAAAGCATGAAAAGTCAGGTAGGGCGGGCGTCCTCGCCCGCCACTCAACTGGATTGATGGTGCGTAGGACGCACCCTACGAAAGACTTTTCAGGACAGTCCCTCA
>JAUSOZ010000216.1 GCA_030655955.1 Deltaproteobacteria bacterium | reverse complement strand
ATGGCGCCGATAATCCCGAGACTGGCAAACCACCCCATCTGCCGCTGACCTGGCAGGGACATGAAAGTCAGACCCGCGAATCCGGCAATAGTGGTGGCCGCGCCCATCACCAATGGAAATACCAGGGCGCGCAGCACCTGTTTCCGCTTCGTCCTCCCGGTTTCCACGTTGTCCAGGTGGTAGAGAAGTAAAACGCCATAATCCACCGCAATCCCTACCAGCACTGTGCCGCAGCCCAGGGCGATAGCAGAAAAGAATGGGTCCCAGAGAGCTATTACCCCGGCCGCCATGGTCAGACCAAATGCGGCCGGCAAAAAGATCAGGAGCACGAACAGTCTGCGGCGAAAGACCAAGAAGCCCAGCAACAACAGGCCAAGCGACATGGAAATGGTGGCCCGGGTAACGTCACCTTTGATGGTTAAAGAATTATCGAGGGTAGATATATGACTGCCGGTAAAACTGATTCCGACCCGACTCCCGGGGGAGACCTCGACCGACTCGCGGCGCGCCTGGGTAAGTAGTTCCACCAGCTTCTCTCCCCGTTTGGTATCTACTGCCGGGAAGTCTGGAAGGGCGATCATAAGAATATGCTTGCCATCCTCGTTCCACAAACGGCCGGCTTGCATCTGGGTTCCGGCCGAATCCGCCCGTAGAATTTCCAGCTTTTGTAAAACCAGGTCATCAAGGTTCAGAGGATCCCGGCTCACCTGGCCACTCCGGAATACTCCGGCGGGCTCGAGCAGACGGCGCTTGGCAGCCGCAAGCAACCGGCGAACCTCCTCATCCTTCAGGCGAGAGCCATAACGAGCCATATCAGTCTCCCCCGCCAGACGGGCCTTTCTGGAACTCAGTAAGGCGATAAGGTTGCCGAATTGATCGCCGGAAATTTTATAAAAAATATTGGCGAACATCCCAGAACGCTGCAACCTCTCGTAAAAGGCATCGGCCACGGATTCGGCATCCTGTTGGTCTCCTAGCTTTGCCGACTCGGATTCGATATCCACATAGACTGCATCCAACACGTGGAAGCGCTGGGCTACGAACAGGTATCGGTTGAATATCGGGTCGGTATCCGGCAGCATGGACGTAAGCCGTTCGTCCAGATGCAGCCGGCTAGCTGAAATCAGACTCAAAATTAAGAGAGTACCCATAGCGAGGATGGCTCCCCAGCGTCGCCGATTTTCAGGTTTCATGTTCCGCTCCGGGGACCTGGCAAAGCCCAAGAAGTTGCGGCGCATAGGGGAGCGACGGCAGGAAGCCGATAGATTGGGGAACATTGGCAATAGTCGAAACGGAAAAATATTGCTTTAAGGCCATGAACTGGCCCCGCATACCTCAGAGGGATTTAGGCATTCGGAGAGGTTGAAAGGAAAAATTGCCATTACTTCCCATTTGAACTAAGTATTTCGACCAGTTCCCTTGCCGTACGCACATGGCATTTTCTGAATTATCTTTTGGAATAACAGAGAAATAATCAAAGCGAAAACCAACATGAAATCTCGAAAAGGACGAAAATGCGACTTACTGCCTGGGATATAGTCTACAGCAATGGGGACTTCCCGGATCGGGGTGCCCGCCCACAGGGCCATTACCAATACTTCAATTTCAAAATCATATTTTTGCTTCCTCAAGGGAAGTTCAAGAATGGAAGCCACGGGATAGGCCCGGAACCCGCATTGTGAATCACCCACCCATTTTTGGGTGAGAACCCATACCCAGAAATTGGAATGGGCCCGCAAGAGCCGGCTTTTTAGTCGCTTACCTCCTCCAGCCAGATTACGCCGCCCAACGATCAGAGCGTCTGGGTG
Organism: Deltaproteobacteria bacterium; assembly: GCA_030655955.1. GTDB lineage: Bacteria > Desulfobacterota > Desulfobaccia > Desulfobaccales > 0-14-0-80-60-11 > 0-14-0-80-60-11. The sequence goes on along the minus strand of JAUSOZ010000216.1, from coordinate 1,589 downwards.
GTTTTCCATTTCCTCAAGAAATTTCGATAAGTCCACTGCCAGATGTTGCCCGTCTCCGTCCATGGTTACCGTATAATTATAATTAGAGCGAGCAGCAAACCGAAGGCCACTTAGTAAAGCCGCACCCTTCCCCAGGTTGCGTTTATGGGTAATTACCGTGATCTGCGGGATCGTCGACAAGACCTTGTCGGCCCCATCGGTTGAGCCATCATTCACTACTATCAGGTCCGGTGTTACTTTCAGAATATCCTTTATCACGTCACCCATGGTGAGTTGATTGTTGTACGTCGGCACAACGATACAAAATGATGCAGGGGATCTGTTGATATCGTTTGGCGGGGATGCCCTCTCACCCTCGGGGGTTGAGCGTTTCACTTCCTCAGGTGGCCTCATAGATCACTTCCCCATACTTGTTGGCTTGATAGGATAGGCCCCCGATGACGCCCTTACTTTCCTCGAAGCGCTCCGTGGCCATGACGATAATGTCGAAGGGATGCCCCAAACCGCTTAGGGCCAGCCGCCGTGTGCCGAGAAATGCAGCCAGTCGGAGAGCCAGATGTCGAAATTCGGCGCGTCCGGTTCGATGAGCGGGGAAGGGAAACGGAGAAACTCTGACCACCGAGCCTTTCCTCGGCTCTACGCATCCATAGCTGTTTCTGTCCCGACGAGGTTTTGGAGCCTCTTTGGCCGAGTAAAATCTCTCAAACGGTCCTCTTCACGAAGCCAGTTCTTCTCGCAGGTGGAAAAATAGCACAAATTAGGGCGGAAAGTCAATTTTCCCCAGATTTCGAGCATACCAATCCCTCGGCGACCAGATGCTATCTGGCTGGTAAGCCTATGATCCCCAGGCCATCACCGCCCGGCAATAGTAAAGCAAAATGGGCAGAGATTATTGATGGATGTGCTGATGGCTTGCCATTATCCTTTCTTCTCAAAGATTCCAATAAGTTGAAGATATGCACTGGATATGGAAAGTTTGAGGTCGCTGGAATCATAAACGCGGGGTTCGACCTGTTGGAGCAGGGCAAGTTCGACCAGGCGCAAAAGGTCTATGAATCGTTGCTCCAAAAAGACCCGGGCCCCCCCCTGGCCCTGAACAACCTCGCGGCCATTATGGTCAAGCTGGGCAAATATGACCAGGCCATCGGCTATCTCAAGCAGGCGCTGCCCCGGGCCAAGGGCATCAAAGTGGCCTTCAACCGGGTGTGCACCATTGAGAGTGTGTGCGCCGCCCCCAGTATAACCCAGGATCAATTAGGCTCCGAAGACCTGGAGAGGGTGGTTAAAAGCAATCTCTTGATGGTGGAAATGGCTCGGTCCTCTCGCCCGGGAGGAAAATAACCGGAACAACGGTGCCCCCGGCATTACTCTCACCACGGCGTCCCCGCGGGCCACCGGGCTGCAGCGGAAAGGGCAGCCACCGTTGCCGCCCACGGCCACGTCCCCAGCAACAGCAACACCCACGCCAGGCTTCGCCCCGGTTTAGCGGTCCGGGTCTGGAAACCGTTAATGCTATTTGCCGCCATCGTCAACCCGCTTGAAGGCCACGCAGGAACCGGGCGGACAACCGGGGTGCCAATCACCGGTCA
>JAUSOZ010000189.1 GCA_030655955.1 Deltaproteobacteria bacterium | reverse complement strand
CAACTCCGGGGCAAACAGGCCCTCATCCTTCAGCCGGGTTTTCAGGACCTCGAAGGCCTGGGCCAAAGCCCCCTGCCCCAGGGGCTCCAGGTAATCCACGATGAGCTGGTATTCACCCCGGGGTTCATAGACCGTCAGGCGCCCCCGGCACAGGAACTGGCTGCCCTCCTGGGGCTTGAAGCGCATGTGCTGGTGGCTGCCCTTGAAGAGCACCGCCTTAAGTTGGGACCCGGCATCCTTGAGGGTGAAGTAGTAGTGACCGCTCAGAGGTTGCCTAAGATTGGAGACCTCACCGCTAACCCAGACCAGGGAGAAATAGGTCTCCAACCGGTCGCGAATCTCCCGGGTGAGGGCGCTCACCGTGTAGATGTGGGGTAATTCCTGGTTCATATAATATTAAGAAATTATATCATATTCCCCAGGTTGGCGGGGGAAAATTCCACCGGAGGCGCACACCAGAATGGCACGGTGTAAATGTAGGGTGCGTCTTACGCACCATAACGTGGCGCGTAAAACGCACCCTACTGCTGTCAAAGTAATGACAACAGGAATTGATCTATTTCGGTTTGCCCGGTTCAACCCACCCGGCATACAGCGCCAGGCCCAGCCAGGCCCAGTTGTTGGCGTAGTAGTGGTTCGGGGCCTCGAAATAGGCCTGGTTGCCGTCCTCATGGTAGAAGGAGAGGATTTTTAGGGCCATCTGGTGGGCAAAGTCCCGGTCACCGGCGGCCAGGGCCCCGGCCAGCACCCCGGCATAGAGCACCGGGCTTTCATAGTCCACCGCCGGGGAGCCGTCGAAGTTATAGACCGCAGCCAGCCTGGCGCGCGCCTGCCATTGGGATTTGAACCACGGCAGGAATTTTTTCGTAAGGAGCTGGGCCGCCAGGGGTTCCTTAAACCAGAGCCCGTCCAGGGCCACCCGATAGGGGAGCCGCACCGCCTCCCAGCCGAAGCGGGTGTCTTTGCCGGGCGCCGGCGCCAGGCCCCCGGCGGCGTCCACCCGGCACCAGTCGGGAAACAGGCCCACGCCGGTTTGGCCCCCCAGCCCCTGGGTCAATTGCCCCAGCAGCTTATAGGTGGATTGGTGCAGGCGGCTCCACCGGGAGCGATCCGTGGTTGCCCCGACCTCAACTTGCAAGGGCGGTTCTCGAACCGCCCCTACGGGTCCAGCGCTTGCGCCTGGGGTAGACGCAAACAAACGATATGCCGCGGGAGAAAAGTACGAGGGGTTCACCAGGTAGGGGGGCTTAAGCTCATGCCAGTTGCCCGGAGTGAGGAGCAGTTCGCCCCCGGGGAGGGCCACCACTTCCTTGGCCAGGATATCCGCCTGGACCCGGCGGGCCTCTTCCCGGTAGTCCGGGAGGCCGGGCGGGGCCCGCCATCCCAAGCGGTGCGCCAGGACCAGGGCCAGGGCGTAATCCAGGTCGCCGTCGGTGGCGCTGTTGGCGTCCAGCACTCCCCAAGAACCGTCCGGGAGCCGGCCCCAGCGCCAGGCCAGCAAATTGTCCCCGTGCGTCTGGACCCGGGAAAGATTTTTGTAGGTCCAGGCATAGACCCGGTTGAAAATCTTTTTATCTCCGGCCCACACCGCCCTGAGCAGGGCGTAGGCCTGGGCCTCGGAGATGGTGCCGCCGCCTTCTTCCGGGATGATGACCTGGCCGTCGCTTGAGATGAAGTGCCGGCAGTAGCTCTGCCAGGACGCGGTGAGCACCCGCTCCACCCGGGCCTTCGTCGGGTCCAGTTGGCAGGCAAGGCAGAGCATAGAGAGGAGGACAAGCAGAATGAGGTGAATTTTTCTCATGATCACCGCCGGCACGGGAGGCGCCATGGAGGCGCAGGCTTTACTGTAAAAGTCTCCCGTAGGGGCGGTTCGCGACCCGCCCCTACAGTGAATTTTATCCTTGGGGGTGGCTAATTCTTTGGCCATGGATGTCTAACAGACGCCACCGTAATTTTTGCCGCCGAGGCCTGTCAACCGCAGGGGACGCCCGCTACCAATCGTCGAACCTGCCTGCAGGCCTTTTTCGCACCTTGTCACTAATAGGGACCGCATGCAAGAATAATTTCCAAGGCCGGTGACATCAGCCCCGGCGGGCCGGAGGGCCGCGGCATGGGTCCCCCGGGGCGTGGGGCAATCAAGCTCATTCACCAGCTTAAGTTAGCTGCCCTGCGATAATTTCTTGACAAACACAGGTATTTATGCGAAAAAGATGAGCGGAATGAGGTCAATCAGCTGGTCTCGAAACCGGAGATTGAGGAATTTAACGGCAACCCCTTGAATTTTAACCGTATGTAACATATTGGCGTATTTGACGGCATCTGGGAAGGCTCTCAAGGGGGCCTGAGATGCCTTTTTTATTGAGGCAGGCATGATCAAAGTTACGCTGGATCAAGGTTCCACCATTACTCTATAGCCAGGGGCGACGGTGGCCCAAGCCCTTGAGGCCCTGGGTCTGGGCAAAGATGCGCCGGTGGTGGCAGCCCGGATCAACGGTGACCTGGTGGACCTGTCTCTGCCGCTGGCGGGCGATTGCACCATTGCCCCCATCCGCCTGGACAGCCCCGAGGGTCTGGAGATCATGCGTCATTCCGCTGCCCACCTGATGGCCGAGGCGGTGCGGAACCTGTTTCCCGGGGTCAAAGTGGCCATCGGCCCGGCCATCGAATCGGGCTTTTACTATGACTTTGGCGTGCCCGAGCCCTTTACGCCGGAAGATTTGGCGAAAATTGAAACTCACATGGCCGAGTTGACGGCCCAGGACCAGCCCTTCCGGCGGGACGACATGAGCCGGGAGCAGGCCATCAACTACTTCCGGAGCGAAGACGAAGTCTACAAGGTAGAACTTTTAGAGGAGATCCCCCAGGATAAGGTGAGCCTCTATCAACAGGGGAATTTCATCGATCTCTGCCGGGGTCCCCATATCCCTTCCACCAGGTTCATCAAGGCCTTCAAGCTCACCGCCACCTCCGGGGCCTACTGGCGGGGAGACGAACGCCGGCCCATGCTCCAGCGGATTTACGGCACCGCCTTTGCCACCCGGAAGGAACTGAAGCGCCACCTGGAACTTCTGGAGGAGGCCAAACGCCGGGACCACCGCCGCCTGGGCCGGGAGTTGGGACTGTTTAGCATTGAAGAGGAAGCTGGCCCGGGGATGGTGATCTATCACCCCAAGGGCGCCATGCTTCGGAGCCTCATCGAGACTTTCGAGCGCCGGGAGCATCTCAAACGGGGCTATCAGATGGTTATGGGCCCCCAGATGCTCAAGGCCGACCTGTGGAAACGATCCGGCCACTGGGACAACTACCGGGACCACATGTATTTCACCGAAGTGGAAGGCCAGATGTATGGCGTCAAGCCCATGAACTGCCTGGCCCACATGCTGATTTACCAATCTCAGACCCGGAGCTACCGGGATCTGCCGCTACGCTACTTCGAACTGGGCACCGTCTTGCGCCACGAGCGTTCCGGGGTGCTGCACGGCCTCACCCGGGTGCGCCAGTTTACCCAGGACGATGCCCATATCCTGTGCATGCCGGAGCAGGTGGAAAGCGAAATCCTGGGGGTGCTGAAATTTGTGGCCGAGGTCATGGCGATTTTCGGCTTCGACTACGAAGTGGAGCTGTCGACCCGGCCGGAGAAATCCATCGGCACCGACGCCGAGTGGGAACTGGCCAACAACGCCCTCGTCGGGGCGCTCAAGACCTGGGGGCTGCCCTACGACATCTGCGCCGGGGAAGGGGCCTTCTACGGGCCCAAAATTGACATCAAGCTTAAAGACGCCCTGCAGCGCCGCTGGCAATGCGCCACCATTCAGTGCGATTTCACCCTGCCGGAGCGCTTTGATCTTGCATACATCGGTTCGGATGGGGAACGCCACCGCCCGGTGATGCTGCACCGGGTGATCCTGGGCTCCCTGGAACGCTTCATGGGAGTCCTGATCGAGCACTTCGCCGGGGCCTTCCCGGTCTGGCTGGCGCCGGTGCAGGCCATCCTGCTGCCCATCACCGACCGCACCCATGCCTACGCCCAGGAAGTGGCCGGTTTGCTGCGGGAGGCCGACGTGCGGGTGGAAGTGGATACACGGCAGGAAACGCTGCGCTACAAGATTAGAGAAGCCCAGGGGCAGAAAATACCTTATATGGTTATCATGGGGGACCGGGAAGCGGCTGACCGTACCCTGGCGCCCCGCCTGCGGGACGGCACGGAGTTGAAGGGCGTTTCCCTGGAGGATTTTATCCAGCGCCTCCAGGAGGAATCCCGGACTCCGTCCCCCGCCAACTCTTCATAAATCTCAGGAGGTGACGGCCATACAGAAGCAGCAAAGAGTACGGATTAACGAGCAGATCAGGGTGCCGGAGGTGCGGCTTATCAGCGCCGACGCGCAACAGATGGGCGTTATGCCCATCAAAGAGGCGTTAGCCCTGGCAGCAGAGGCGCACCTGGACCTGGTGGAGGTTGCACCCCAGGCCGCCCCGCCGGTTTGCCGTATCATGGATTACGGCAAATTCAAGTATGAGCAGAGCAAGAAACTGCAAGAAGCCCGGCGTAAAGCGACCACGATCCAGGTAAAGGAAATCAAGGTCCGGCCCAAGATCGAAGAGCACGACATGAACTTCAAATTGAAGAATACCCGGCGCTTTTTGGGAGAGGGCGACAAGGTCAAGATCTCGGTGATTTTTCGAGGCCGGGAGATCGCCCACACGGACCGCGGCTTTCGCCTTCTGTCCCAGATGGTCGAAGCCCTGGCGGATGTGGGAACCGTGGAGTCGAATCCCAAGCTGGAAGGCCGGAACCTCTCCATGATCGTTACCCCCAAATAGTCCTGAGCTCTTTCCGGTGTCCTGGCGGTTCTACCACCCGGTGGAGCGGGGGAAAGGATTTTTTTGCAGACATGTTGTTAAAATGTGATGAATAGAGTATAAAATATAAGTTTACCTGTCAGCGACCTATGAGCTCCAGGAATCAGATAATCCACCCGGCCGCCTGACTGGCGGCTGGCAGTGTTAGCACCATGTGAGGTTTAACCATGCCCAAGATGAAAACCCATCGGGGGGCAGCTAAACGCTTCAAGGCTACGGGCAAAGGCCGCCTGAAGCACAAGCAGCCCTACACCAGCCACATTCTGACCAGCAAGACCGCCAAGCGCAAGCGGCAGTTACGGCAGGCGGCTTATATGTCCACCACCGAGACCAAGTGCCTCAGGGTCCTGCTGCCTTATCTATGAGATAGGAGTTCGTTATGCCACGCGTAAAGAAAAGCGTTGCCTCAAGGGCGCGCCGGAAAAAATGGCTAGGGATGGCCAAGGGGTTTCGCTCCGGCCGGCGGCGGCTCTACCGTTCCGCCCGGGAAGCCGTGGAGCGCGCCCTGACCTTTGCTTACCGGGACCGCAAGGTTCGGAAGCGGGAATTCCGCGCCCTGTGGATCGTCCGCATCAACGCCGCCTTGCGGCCCCTGGGGATGTCCTACAGCAAATTCATCGGCGGACTGAAAAAGGCCGAGATCAATCTGGACCGCAAGGTCCTGGCCGACCTGGCGATTGTTGACCCGCAGGGGTTCGCCAAGGTGGCCGACCTCTCTCGCCAGGCGCTGTAAAGGCAGTTTCCGGTTTTCGGTTATAGGCGCAGGCATCCGGCCTGCGCGGCCTTGTGGCCCTAGATTAGCCCATCGTCATTCTAAGCGAAGCGAAGTATATAGATTCTTCACTTCGCTTTGCTTCGTTAGAATGACCTGAAGACCCGAGAGGATACCATCCGGGATGACCATAGACCAGGTCAAAAGCCTCGAGAGCGCCGCCCTACAAAACATCCGGCAGGCCCGGACCCCTGAGGAACTGGAACTGCTGCGGGTCAAATATTTGGGCCGTAAAGGGGACCTTACCCAGGTCTTGCGGGGCTTGAAGGACCAGGACCCGGAACTGCGCCGCTTGTTGGGCCAGGAAGCCAACCGGGTCAAGACGGCCCTGGAGGCAGCTCTGGATCAGGCCCTCAGCGCCTTGAAGACCGCGGCCCGCCTGGCGGGAACCCCTGCTACCGACGTCACCTTGCCGGGGCGGCGCCTGCCCCGGGGCCGGCTCCACCCCTTGAACCGCATCATGGCCGAGGTCTGCGACATCTTCCTCCACCTGGGCTTTGAGACGGTGGAAGGCCCCGAGGTGGAACTGGACTGGTATAACTTCGAGGCCCTCAACCTGCCCCCGGACCACCCGGCCCGGGACATGCAGGACACCTTTTATTTCAGCGACAAGGTGCTGCTCCGGACTCACACCTCCCCCATGCAGATCCGCACCATGGAAGTCCGGCAGCCCCCGGTGCGCATCATCGCCCCGGGCAAGGTCTACCGCCGGGACTCGGACATCACCCACTCCCCCATGTTTCACCAGGTGGAAGGCCTGCTGGTGGATAAGGGGGTGACGTTTGCCGACCTCAAGGGGGTCCTCACCGCCTTCGTGCACCAGATGTTCGGCCCGGAGGTGGGCGTCCGCTTCCGCCCCAGCTACTTTCCCTTCACCGAACCATCCGCCGAAGTCGATATCGAATGCGTCATGTGCGGCGGCCACGGCTGCCGGGTCTGCCAGGCCACCGGCTGGCTGGAGGTCCTGGGCTCCGGCATGGTCCACCCCGCGGTCTTCGAGGCCGTGGGCTATGACCCGGAAACCTACACCGGCTTCGCCTTCGGGCTGGGCATCGAACGCATCGCCATGCTGAAATACGGTGTCGACGACATCCGCCTCTTCTTCGACAACGACCTGAGATTCCTGCGCCAATTCTGAACCCACCCACGCGGCCGCCACAAATTCTTACCGAATGCCAACGGGGGAGTCCTTGACCGGCCGACCGGGAAATGTTATATTCCATCATTCTGCACTAAACACGCTTGCGGAGCCGAGTCCGGCATCATCGACTGACCTTTAGCCACCACCGGCAGATTTTCCCAATAATACAAGCCCACAATGAGGTTTTCCGATAATAAGGAATAACGAAGGGGAGAACTCCTTCAGGAGGTTTTGAAAATGAATATCTTACGGGCCGAACCACTGACCACCAATATCTTGTTAAATCCCGACGAGGCGTCCATCGAAGAGTACGCCGGAGTCATCGGGAGCATCTGGCCCCAGGACAAAGACCGCCCCATCTGGCTGGTCTGGATTCACGTGCTGTCCCACGCCACCGAGGTGTGCGAGGAAGTGAGGAAAAACCGCTGGCACAAGGTGGCCAGGGAACTGGGGGCGGTAGTGGTGTGGTGGCTCACCTTCGCCCGGCGGGTCACCCAAGAGCCGGCCAAGAATACCACCGACGCGGTGAAACTCGTCCCCTATATCAATACCACCCCCTCGGACATCGTCTGGTTCAAATATCCCGGGGTCTGCCCGGTGTGCTTGGGGCGCTGGATTCACGCCCACTGCCAGCCCACGGAGGAGGTGTCGCACCTGATCTCCCAGAAGATGCGGGAAATCAACGCATTTTTTAAGGCCAATCCCTACTGCACCTGTCTGGCGGCCAGCAAGGAGGTGGAGTACCGGGACGAAAAATTCAAGAAATTTACCAAGGATTGCGTCCACGAATATGCCCGGAGAACTCGCGCCCACAAAAAACCCGCTTCCATGAGAGGCATGGCGGAGATGCTTAATACGATATTTGCAAATAATATCGAAGTGTTATCCGTGCAGGAAATAGCTTTTCACTTGCTGGAAGAGGTGGGCGAGGTCTCCAAATCCCTGGCCAGCCTGTTCATGCAGGAGATCCGGGAAGACGAGACCGAAGCCTTCCTGAAGGAGAGGCAGGAGAAGGCCCTGGACTTTGCGGAAGAAATCGCCGACGCCTTTTCCTGGTCGGTGTCACTTCTGGCTAAAATTTTCCGCTTCCTGGAATGCGCCGCGGAGTTCGCGGCGGAATTCAAGACGGTGGAGGGCATGCCGGAGCTGGTGCGGGGTAACATGGAGCGCATCCGAAACATTGTGGACCTCATCTGGACCATATACGGCAAGGGCAGTATGCTGGTGTGCGAGGAGTGCGGCGAGTACCCCTGCAACTCCGAGCACCCGGCCCACGCCGGGAGACGGGGCAACCTGGCCGGCAAAAAGCTGCCTCCGGCCATCTGCGATGCCATCCGTACCACTCGGTTGCGGTGAGGGGCGAGATGTTAAGTTCTGGGGGGAGGACCGTGGTATAGGGGCGATACGCTCACCACCTTTGCGGCTCCCCTCCCAACTCCCTGTATGAGATGGACCAAAAAGGCCGGGAGCTCCTGCTTCCGGCCTGGGTTTTTCGGAACGAAAATCACTGCTGTCCCAGGCAGCCTGTGGTACGGCAGGCTCGAAATTTTCGGGAGAATTGCTTTTTCTAAAAATTTTGTGCTATCATGCCTCACACGCAAAGATTAGGCTTTGAGACCAGGGTCGGGGTGTAAATTTGCCGCCGGGCCAGAGGTCTCGCCTGCCCCTTTGAGGCGGGAGCTGGTTAGCCTGCCGCATAATCTCGCATAAGGAGAATTTCATGACCCTGAGACGCACCCGTATCGGTCAGGCGCTCTGTGTGATGGCCTTGGCTCTGTGCATGGGCTGTGTGGAAACGGGCCCGCCGCCATCGGTAATGATGGAACCGCCGCCGCCGCCCCCGCCGGGCCCCCAGATTTATTTTGTCAACGTTTCCAGTCTGGCCCTCCGGGAGGGCCCCACCACCAGCGCGCCCCAGATTGGTACCCTGAATTTCAACGATGAAGTGGAGATCCTGGAGACCAACGGGGGCTGGGCCCGGGTGGGGGATGTGAGCCGCAATCGCACCGGCTGGGCCTCCATGCGCTACTTGCAGCCTGTTCCGGCTGACCGGCCGCGGTCCGTTCCCCGGAAGCGCTCGGCGCCGGCTCCCAAGGAGCCAGCCAAGCCCGCCCCAGCCCCCAAGGCCATGTAAGGGCGGTTCTTTCGGGCAAGTACGGGGAGGGAATCTCGCCGGGTGCGGCCGCGCCCGGTTGGACTTCCCCGGAGCTGGTCAGGATCTGAAGATGGGAGGGAATCGGTCGGTAAGCCAATGGACCGGGGCGTGATCCATCACGTCCCGGTCTTCGCACTTATAGGGAATGCCAAAAGGTTTTTCCATTATGACACCTGCTCCAAGAACCTAAATCCCCCCTACCCCCCCCTTTTTTTTTAAGGGGGGAACTATGTGTAATTACTTCGAAAATACCCCTTTGAAAAAGGGGGATTTAGGGGCAATACTGTTCACTTAGCACTGGAGCTGTCAAAAAATCCTGGAACGCATTTATTAACGACAGGGAGAAAGTGATTACTTCCCCCTCACCCTAACCCTCTCCCCCATTGGGGGAGAGGGAATAAAGCC
>JAUSOZ010000185.1 GCA_030655955.1 Deltaproteobacteria bacterium | reverse complement strand
CAGCCCTGGGGCACGCATTACCAACTTAAGGCCTATCCCTTGGATAGCCGCGAACAATTCCAATTCATCAGTGATCTGACGGTGCGAGGCAAAGACGTTCTGGCCAAAATGGGGGTCAAGCCGGCCCGGGCCCTGCCGGCGCCGGCCACGCAGGATTATTCCAGCCGGACCTAGCAATCGATTAAGCACGCCGTATATTGGGATTTAGACTTGTTAACCGCTTCCCGACGCGGGCTCGAAGCAGGGAAGGTGGCAGTACGACTCAGCCTCAATGCAGCTAAATTTTCGGTGAGAGGTAAAAAATGTTCGGTAGGTCCATGAAACTGTTTAAGCTTTTCGGGTTCGAGGTCAAGATCGATCTCAGCTGGCTGGTCATCGCGGTGCTGGTCACCTGGTCCCTGGCTAAAGGGGCCTTTCCCGCCTGGTATCCGAACCTCACCCCGGAGACCTACTGGATCATGGGAGTGGTGGGGGCCCTGGGGCTCTTCGTCTCCATTGTGGCCCATGAGTTCTGTCATTCCCTGGTGGCCCGGCAATATGGTATGAACATGAAAGGCATCACCCTGTTTATTTTCGGCGGGGTGGCGGAGATGGGGGATGAGCCCCCCACCGCCAAGGCCGAATTCATGATGGCCATCGCCGGCCCCCTGTCCAGTATGGCTATCGGGGCCGTTTTTTACCTGGTTTACCGTGGGGGAGAGGCCGGCGGCTGGAGTACTCCGGTCAACGCCGTCACCTATTACCTCTGCTACATCAACCTCATCCTGGCGGCCTTTAATCTCCTGCCGGCCTTCCCCCTGGACGGCGGGCGGGTGCTGCGCTCCATCCTGTGGGGCGCCAAGGACAACCTGCGCTGGGCCACCCGGGTCTCTTCGTCCATCGGCAGCGCCTTCGGCCTCGGCCTCATCTTCCTGGGCGTCCTGCAGTTCATCAACGGCAACGTCATCGGCGGGGTGTGGATGTTTTTGATCGGCATGTTTTTAAGGAACGCCGCCCAGATTTCGTACCAGCAGCTTTTGGTGCGCAAGGCCCTGGAGGGCGAACCGGTGCGCCGTTTCATGACCCCCCACCCGGTGACGGTGCCGGATTCCATCACCGTGGCCCAACTGGTGGAAGATTATATCTACAAATATCATCATAAGATGTTTCCGGTCATGTCCGGGGATAAGCTGGCGGGCTGCATCACCACCCGGCAGGTGAAGGATATCCCCCGGGAGGCGTGGGACCGGGAGACCATCCGGGAAGCGGCCAGCCCCTGTTCGGATGAAAACACCATCTCGCCTGACACCGACGCCGTCAAGGCCCTGGCCATGATGAACCAGAGCGCGGCCAGCCGGCTGCTGGTGGTGGAAAACGGCCGCCTGGTGGGGATAGTAAGCTTGAAAGACCTGCTGGATTTCTTCTCTCTCAAGGTGGAACTGGAAGAAAAGGACTGAGGCGGGCCGGTGTTGCCCAAGGGTGGCGCCGGACGATGCTCATGAACCCGAGCCCCCAAACCAAAGAATTCCTCTTCCTGCTCTTGGCCATAGTCATCGGGGCCCTGGCCGGGGTTGGGACTCTGGGATTTCTGGCCCTCATCGAGGTGGGGCAGTGGGGGGCTTGGCCGGGAAACGGGCAATTTATTGACCGGGTGCTGGCGACCCCCTGGTGGCTCCGGATCCTGATCCCCACCCTGGGAGGCCTGGCGGTAGGGCCGGTCATCGCCTTCTGGGCTCCGGAGGCCCGAGGTCCCGGCGTCCCTGAAGTCATCGAAGCCGCGACCTTGCGGGGAGGTCACATTTCGCCCCGCATGGCCTTGCTAAAGGCCTCGTGCACCGGCCTGACCATCGCCACCGGCGGCTCGGTGGGACGTGAAGGTCCGGTGGTGGGGATCGGCGCCGCCATCGGGTCGTTTATGACCCGGTTATTCAGCTTCAGTTCCGGCAAGGGCCGGATCTGCCTGGCCTGCGGCGTGGCCGCGGGCTTTGCCGCCACCTTCAACACCCCCATCTCCGGGGCCCTCTTCACCATCGAGGTCATCCTGGCGGACCTGGAGATCGTCTATTTAGGCCACATCGTCATTGCCGCCATCGTCGCGGTCCTGATATCCCGACAGTTTTTGGGCGATTTTCCCACCTTCACCTTGGCCCCGTTTACCCTGCACCACAATAGCGAGTTGTTGGTCTATCTGGTTCTGGGAGTGCTGGCGGGCTTGGTGGCCATCGCCTTTACCTGGGGCATCTATACCACCGACGGCGCCTTTCGCCGGCTGCCCCTGCCGGAATGGCTCAAGCCGGCCCTGGGGGGCCTGGGCCTGGGAATCCTGGCGGTGGCCTGCCCCTATATCCTGGGAGTGGGTTACGACAGCATCAATTTGAGCCTGGCCGGAAAATTCGCCCTGGCCGCGGCGGTCTTTCTCCTGGCCGCCAAATATCTGGCCACGGTCCTCTGCCTGGGTTCCGGCATGAGCGGCGGCATCATGGGACCCTCCCTTTTCATGGGGGCGACCCTGGGGACTACCCTGGCCCTGGCGGCCAATCATTTCTTCCCCGGACTTCACCTGCGACCCACGGATTATGCCCTGGTGGGCATGGGCGCCCTGGTCAGCGGCACCACCCTGGGGCCCATCACCGCTACCGTTCTCATTTTTGAGTTGAGCAACAGCCATGAAATCATCGTCCCCGCCATGGTGAGCTGCATTGCCAGTTTTCAGGTGGTCAAATCCCTCTATGGCTATTCCACTTACGAAACCAAGCTCCTGCGCCGGGGCATCAAAATTTTCCGGGGCAAGGAGATCCGCATGCTCCAATCCATGCAGGTGAAGGACTACATCACCAAAAATATGGAAGTGATCCGGGATGAAACGCCGCTGCCGGAAATCCTGCAACGGGTCGAGGAGAGCGCTTACCCGTTTTTCGTGGTCCTGGATGACCAGGATGAATTGAGCGGAGTGTTGACCCTCTGGGATTTGCGGCAGGTGATGGCACAACCTAAAGAGGCAACGGAGAAGCTGACTGCCCGGGACCTCAAAATCTCACAGGTAGTCAGTGTGCACCCGGAAGACGATTTTGAGACGGCCTTTAAACTTTTGGAGCACAAAAACTTTTCGTTCCTGCCGGTGGTCCTGTCCCCCCGGGATAAAGTGGTGGTGGGCATCCTCAAAATTGAAGATGTGCTCACCGCTTATAACCATCGGTTGCTCAAAGAACAGACCTTGGGGTCCACCGGACCGGGTCCGGCCGACCGGGAGTGAGACGGCTGGATAACCTGGCCGGGTCCTGACCGGCCCCTCGAGGTTCGCCAAGACCAGTCTGGTATCGCCGGCCGTGGCGACGCGGCCCGGATGAACTACCGCCCAAGCTGCGTGGCCCTCATATTGAGATAAATTATTTGATAGAGAGCGGACACAGATATCCCTCCTGGAGTGCGTCCGCACCTGCGGCTGCGAACTCACCCAGCACTTTTTCCGCTATAGGTACACAGCCGGTTATTGCTGAGAAGCCAACCGTCCCTATGACTTGAGCCAGACCCAGGCTTCCTGGAGTTGCTCCAGCGGGAACGTCTTGATTTCACCGGAAATAAACGTGGCGCAGAGCTTGGTGAGCCACTCCATCCACCTGGCCCCGCCCACCATGGCCACTTTTTCGAAGTCGTGGCGGTGCTTGAGGCCTAACTTGGTGTCGTCCCACATGGCCCCGGCTTCGGCGCCCTGGAAACCTCCGTCCAGAACATACATAAACCGGACCTTGGCGTGCTCCTTCAGGACGGCCTCCACCCGGGGGATGATGGTGTCTTCATATTCCCGGGTGGTGATTTTGCCGCTAATTCTTACCCCGATAACGTTCCCCTGACTTTCAGCCATCACTTCAATCATCGTTGCTCCCTCCTTGAAAAGATATCGTGCCTTGGATGTAAAACTTTAAAATCAGTTTGCCTCCAGCGCGGCCCTCCGCCGGCTCAAGGTGCGAAGGACCGGATGGCCAGGGTGGCGGCCCCCACTACCCCGGCATCACCTTTAAGCCTGGCCGGCAGGATTTCCAAGCCCTCGGTGGCGGTGTTCAGGGCGGCGCTGCGGATGCCCGCTTCAATGCGGCCCGTAAGCTCCGGCAGCCCAGCCATGACGCCGCCCCCCAGGATCAGGCGGCAGGGGTTAAAGGCGTTGACCAGGCTTACCGTTCCGGCGATCAGGGCCCGGGCCACCTCGTCTACCAGGAGCCGGGCCAGGGGGTCGTGGGCCCGGGCCGCGGCGGCCACCACTGCGGCGTTGACGTCTTCGGGGGCCACCGGTTCTTTGAGCCCCGCGGCTTGAAGGAACGCCTGGCCCGAGGCGGGGTCGTCCCGGATGGCCTCCATGGCCCGGCGGGCGATGGCCCAGCCCCCGGCCAGGGCCTCGAGGCAGCCCCGGTGGCCGCAGGTGCAGGGGGGGCCGTTGAGGTCGGTGGTGATGTGCCCCAGTTCCCCGGCGGTGTTGGTGCAGCCTTCGAGCATCCGGCCGCCGCTCACCACCCCGCCGCCGATGCCGGTGCCGATAAACAGGCAGATGAGGTCATCGGCCCCCTGGCCGGCGCCGTGGCGCCATTCGCCCCAGGTCGCGGCCCTGACGTCGTTGGTAACCACCACCGGCAACTTGAGAGCCGCCTGGAGCCGGTCCCGGAACGGCACCTCGCGCCAGTTGAGGTTGGGGGCGAACCTGACTACCCCGGTGACGGCGTCGATCTGGCCGGCCACTCCCATTCCGACGCCGGCAGGTGGTGTCTGCGGGCCCCGGTCCTGCAACTGCCGCACCATTCCGGCGATGGCCGCTATGATGCGGTCCGGCCCGGTCTCAACCTGGGTGGGCTGCTTGAGCCGCTGGAGAATTTTACCGTTTGCCTCCACCATCGCCACTTCCATTTTGGTGCCGCCTAAGTCAACCCCGATAGCCCAGGTCTCTTGCCCCATACCTGTCTCCCTGTCCGCGGCTGCCTGCCTCCCGGCCCTCATGCGCCCGGGTTTTCAGCCGGAGAAAAAATCAACGAGTTGCATGCGGAAATGGACGAATTAAACCGCGGGACGCACCCACAGATGGGCGTCTCTTGTTCTCTGCAGATAAGATAATGCCTTTATAAAAATTTGCACGGGACAAAAATACTAAAGCAGGTTTTGCAAGGTGTCCTTAAACCGTTGCACTTCTTCCTGCACTCCCGCCAGGATTTCTTTATAGCGGTAAAAATCCAGCACCCGGATATTGGTCAGGGCGGGTTTGACATAGATATCCGGCGGCGACAGTTTCCTCTTGGCCTCCACAATGGAGGCTTGCATGATCTGGAAGGTGGACAGGATATTTTCCACCATATTGGGGACCGGGTTCTCCGGGGCGTAGGTCTTTTCCCCGGAAACATCAATGGCAATGGTCAGATCACACTGCGATTGAATGAGGTCGTAAGGCAAGGGGTTCACCGCGCCGCCGTCAATCAGGACCATGTCGTTGAGGCGTACCGGCTCGAATATTGCCGGCATGGCCATGGAGGCCCGGATGGCGTTGGTGAGGCTGCCGCTTTCGAATACCACCTGGCGGCGATCCCAAAAATTCGTGGCCACAACTTTAAAGGGAATCTCCATTTCTTCGAAGGTACGGGCCGGAATCTCCCGGGAGAGAAAATCTTCCACGCCTTTGCCGGTGAAGATGGCGGACTGGCTCAGGATGGAAAAGTCCAGGACAATCTTGTAGAGGTCCCGGAAGCCGATTTCATGGAGCAGTTGCTCCAGCCGCGCCCCGGAGACCCCGGCTGCATAAAAGGCGCCGATGACGGCCCCGATGCTGGTACCGGCGATGACCGCCGGCCGCAGGCCCAATTCATCCAGGGCCTTGAGAAAGGCTATGTGGCTGATTCCTTTGGCTCCGCCGGCGCCCAGCGCCAATCCGATTTTTTTCATGGGGTGGTCATAACCTCCGGTCAGGTTACTTGTTGAGGTAAGTTTTTGATTCCTGGCCCCAGCCGGATAGGCCCCTAGCGGTGACCTGAGAGAAAGGCGCCGCATCCTGGCGGGCCGAAAATTTTTCCTCATAGAGATTGCCCAGGGGGTGGAGTTGCAGAAAATACGTCCCCTGGGGGAAGAACATGACTTCCAGGAGGGCTCCGGAAACCTCCGGGCGGCGCTGGTCAAAGATGAAGTTGCCCAGGGAGTAGACCAGGCACTGCTGGCGGTCGCTGGTGAGAGCGCCGGCCCGGTGGGGATGGCTGCCGATGACGAGTTCGACGCCCCCCGCTTTGAGCCTGGCCGCCAGGGCCTGTTCCCGGGGACCGGGGGTGGCCGTGAACTCCTGGCCCCAGTGCAGGAAGGCAAAACGGGGTTTGTCCGGCGGCATGGCAGCGAAGCGGCGCAGATCGGCATCGGTCAGCAAGGCCCGTAGGGGTTTTTCCCGGTTGTCCAGGTCGGTGGCGGCGGCCAATCGGAAAGGCCCCATATCTTTGACGGCGCCGTTTTCCAGCCAGGTGATGCCGGCATTGCTAAGGAGGCGCTGCATGGTAGTGTAGGCAGGGTCGCCGAAGTCATGGGTGTGATTGTTGGCCAGGCTCACCGCCACCACGTTGAGGTCCCGGAGGATATCCAGGGCCGGCCGGGTGGCCATGCACAACTTCAGGGGGCCGGGATCGGCCGGGCACTCGGTCATCACGACGCCTTCCAGGTTGACGATGAGGGGGGCGCCGCCGGTGAGCTGCCGCACCCGCTTGACCAGCCCCTGCCGCCAGGTCGGCCGGGCCAGTTTGGCGGCCAGGTAGCGGCCAAAGAAGGTGTCGCCGGCGAAGAAGAACCTCCGGACCCCATGAACGGGCAGGTTGTCGGGGCTATAGACCTGGACCAGGTAGCTGGTGGTGGAATCAAGCGGCTGGGCGGTATATTCCTGGGAGTTGCGGGACGCCACCACCGCCGGCCGCACCTGATGCACCTGTTTTTGGAGCCGGAGCTGGAGGTATTGGGCCCCCCGGGAATCCAGATGCTGCGGCTGTTTGAGGTCGAGCACCGCCTCGGGGTCACCATTGCTCAGGACCCGCAGGGTTTCCTGGTCATGGGCCCGGGCCTTTTGCCAGGGGAGGTAATGGGAAAAATCCGTGCTCTGGATCACGAGGGTGTCGGAGGTCAGGAGCGGGGCCAGGGTTTGGGCCAGGGAATCCCACTGGGAGGGCTGGCTGTCCCGGTGTAGGGCCACGGCCACGACCCGGGCGCCGGGAAAATAATGTGCCACAAAAGGCAGGAGCGCCCGGACGCCGTGTTCGTGGGAAAAGAGATTGGACGCCGACACCAGGGGGTTTTCCCGGATGATGTCTACGGCGGCGGCATCGATGGGGACCTCGCCCATGACCGTCTGAAAATTGCGTATGGCGACGGCGAAGGGCGTCGAACTCCGCTGAAAATGATCGGGGCTGAGGATAATGATCCGCCGGTAAACCTGGCCGGAGGCCAGGGCGCAGGCGCCGGCGATGAGGTCGGCGGCCAGCAGGTGATGCGGCACGGTCAGACCGGTGATGCGGCAGGGCAGGGGGGTGCTTTGGGTCAGGCCGATGGCGCTCCGGAAGGGCTGGGCCTCGGGATAAAAGGGCGGAAAGGCTCCCGTCGGCGCCGCGGCGTTGGGGCCGCAGCCGCACAGAAGATATCCCAGGAGGAGGCAGAAGGGAGCGAGGCGGCGCATTTATTTGACCATTAAGGCATCATACCATAAATTTTTCCGGGCCAGGCCCGGTGGGGTTGCATAAACCCGGGGCGTGCGGCTCCGGGTGATTTTTCGTTATGAAAATCTTTTCAGTACCCTGTTTCATTAATACGGTAACGTCATATATCGTCCCCCTCACCCCAAGGCTCTCATAAAAAGTGTCTCACTTTTGGGGGCATCTTAGTCCCACCCTACGAATCTGCTGTTTTGAAAAGTTCTCTAGTTGAGACCTCTGCGAAAGTCTCATGTAGGATAGCCGCCCTCGGCTGTCCATACGCTATTTAGGCGCAGGCGAGGGCGCCTACGCTACATTTTGATGAGGGCGGATAGCGATAGAGACTTTCGCAGATGTCTCATAGTTCAAGGTTCCAGGTTCAAGGTTCAAAGTCAAGGACAAAGGTAGTTTAATGCCGGGCGCGCATTGCGCCCCATGATAAAAAGCCTTTGGATTTGAATGGGTTATGCCAGGTGCGGTTTGTAGAGGCGGGTTTGAAACCCGCTACAGGTGATCTCCATAAGTCATGTGGTGCGTAGGACGCACCCTACGAAAAACTAACCCATTAGGAGAACGAAAAAAATCTTTGGGGGCGCGCCGGTTTTTTAGACGCCTGGGGTTCTATAGATAACCCCGGCGCTCTCCCCGGGACCTTCAGCCTCCGGGAGCCCTGCATGCACTTCGGATTAACCCGTATCCGGCCGATTCCAGCCTGCGTCTGGGTCATGATCTTCTTTCTGCTCACTCCGGTTATGGCCCTGGGGCAAAATTATCGCGCCTTGAGCCTGGATGAATGCCTGGCCCTGGCCCGGGAACAAAACCCGGTGCTCAGCGCCTCCCGGGAAAAAATCCGGGAATTGCTGGCAGACTATAATGCGGCCCGTTCCAAGTTTTTTCCCCGGCTCGTCCTGACGTCCTATTATGATCGGGTGCCGCCCAACCGGTTCACTGCCGGAGCCCTCACCAACCAGGAACTGTTCAAGCGAGAAGCCATAACTGCGGTTACGGGCAAGCAGATCATCTTTGACGGCCTGAAAACCTACAACAATACCCGGGCGGCCAGATACGGCAGCGAGGCCCAGAAGGAGGAGGTCCAGCGCACCACGGACGAAGTGGCGTTTTCGGTGACCGAGGCCTTCTATCGCCTCATCGAGGCCAAGGAGAACCTGAAGGTGGCCCGGGAGGCCTTGGGGCAGCGGCAGGAATTCGCCAAACTCACTAACGCCTTTTTCCAGGCCGGCAAAATCACGCACCTGGATTCGTTCCGGGCCCAGTCCCAGGTGTCGGAGGCGGAGCAGGCGGTGGTGGAAGGGGACAACGCGGTGCGCCTGGCCCGGGAAATCCTGTCACGCACCATAGGGTTAAAAGATCCGGCGCCGGTGGATATTAAGGGGACACTGCCCCAGGAATTCGCCGCCGCCGCGGCGGTCGATACCCTGTGGCAAGAGACGTTGAGAACCAATCCTGAGCTCAAGAGGCTCAGTTTGGAGATCGAGCAGAGCCAGACCCTGGTCAAGGCGGCCCGGGGGTCTTATTTGCCCGAAGTCAGCCTGCAGGCGGGTAGCGACGTCCGCCACCGGGATCTGGGAGGCACCAAGCCGGAATGGATCGCCGGGGTTTTCATGGAGTATCCCTTTTTTGAAGGGGGCCTGACCAAGGCCCAGGTGGCCAAAGCCCACTCCCAGAGCCTGCAACTGCTGGAGAAAAAGCGGGATCGTCTCAACGGCATCAAGGTGGATCTGACCACGGCCTGGAAAGACCAGGATAACGCCCGCCAGGGAGTGGCTACGACCCGGCAGACCATAGCCACCAACCAAGAGGCTTATGCCAGCGCCGAGGCCCTGTACCGGCATGGCAAGGCCATCGGTCTGGATGTGCTGCAGGCCCAGGTTGATCTGACCAGTTCCCGGTTTTCCTATATCAAATATGCCGTGGCCTATGAGATCGGCCGGGCGCGGCTCAAGCAGATCGCCGGTTCCAAGGCTGTGGAGTCTTTGCCGGAGAGCGGCAGGGGAGGGCAGCAGAAGTGAAAATGCCTCATGGCAAGAAGGCGGTTTGGGCCGGCATCGGCATGCTCATCATTATTCTGCTGGGCTACCGCATGGTCTGGTATAAGCCGCCGGTGCCGGTCATCGCGGTCAAGCAGGTGGAAATCCACGGCCGGGTGCATGGCCCGGGCACGGTGCAGTGCAAGGTGCCGGTAACCGTGAGCCCCAAGATCACCGGCATCCTGGAAAAACTCTATGCCGATCAGGGCGACCGGGTAAAAAAAGGCCAACTCCTGGCTGAACTGGATTCCATAGAATTAAAGGCGCGGGCCGCGGCGGCGGCCGCGGCCAGGAGCCGGGCCCAACGGGACCTGGCCCGGTCCCAGGCCGACCTGGTCAAGGCCCAGGCCAACTTGGGCCTGGCCCGGAGCAATTACCAGCGGGACCTGGAGGTATTCAAACCCGGCTACATCTCCAAAGCCTCCTTTGACACCACCAAGGCCCAACTCCGGGTAGCCGAAAGCGAAGTTGCGGCGTTTCAGGCGGCGGTAACGGCGGTGCAGGCCTCAGTCAAACAGGCGGAATCGGAAACCCATGCGGCGGAGGCGCTGCACGGCTATACCCGGATCGTCGCCCCCATGGACGGCTTGATTACCGTGCGCAAGGCGGAGGTGGGAACCACGGTGCCCTCGGGCAGCCCCATCTTTCAAATGGTGGATCTGAACCAGATCTGGGTGGCGGCCTGGATCGATGCCACCCAGGTGGCCCAATTGCGCAAAGGTCAGCCCGCGGCCATCAAGCTGCGCTCCGGGCGGTTATTTCAGGGTGAAGTGGCCCGGCTCAACCAGGAGGCGGACACCGTCACCCGGGAATTGGAGGTGGATGTAAAATTTGCCAAGCTGCCCGAACCCCTGGTCATCGGCGAGGAAGCCGAAGTGGACATCACCACCGGCCGCCAGACTGGCCCGGCTGTTCCCTTAGCCGCCATTATCAACAAAAAAGGCCACCAGGGCGTCCTGGTGGCGGATAAGGGCCTGGTGCGCTTCCGGAAGGTTACCCCGGGGCTTAACGATGGCAAACAGACTGCGGTCCTAACCGGCCTGAAGGCAGGGGAATTGGTCATCCTCAACCCCATCGGCATGGCACCGGGGAAAAAGATCCGGCCGGAACTCCAGCCCGCCGCGGCCCAGGGCAATTAATGGATCTGGCCGTCCACGACATGAAGCTGCACAAGGGCCGGTTTATCGCCACCGTGATGGGCGTGGGCCTCCTATTTACCATCGTCCTGGCCATGAATGGCCTGTACCGGGGCAACATTCACGAAGGCCTGGCGGTTATCAAGGCCACGAATCCCGACCTGTGGGTAGTGGAACGGCAGCGCGGCGGGCCGTTCAATGAAACCTCCACCATGCCGGAGGCTTACCATTACAGCGTCAAGGCCATCCCGGGGGTGGCGCAGGCCAGCCCCTTTATCTTTTATACCGTGGAAAGACAGGTGGGCGGCCAGAGCCGGCATTTCAGCATCATCGGCTACGACGTCTTTGACGGCTTGGGCGGCCCGCAAAAGATTCACGCCGGCAGGAGTATCGCCCGGGCCCACTACGAGATGGTGGCCCACGACAAGCTGGGGGTGAAGCTGGGAGACCAGGTCCCCCTGGGGCTCCATACCTATACGGTGGTGGGTTTGACCAGAGAGGCGATCTCGCCGGATGGGGAGGCGCTGGTGTACCTGTCGCTGCCCGACGCCCAGGAAGTCCTGTTTCAGCGGGACAATGAGGAAATCCGCAACCAGCGCGCCCGCCTGTCCCGCAGCCTGAATAAATCTCTGTCGCCGCAGGCAGCGGAAAAAGTGCTTCCCGGGGTCCAGCCTGACACCCATATCATCAACGCCATCCTGGTGAAGCTAAGGCCCGGGGCTGACCGGGCGGCAGTCTCCCGCCACATCGAGAGCTGGCTGTATTTTTCCACCTTCACCACCGCCGAGGAAACCCAATTAATGTTAAAGGGGCGGCTGGCCGGCATGACCAAGCAGCTGCTGCTGTTCAGGACCCTGCTGCTGATAGTGTCCGTAGTGATCATCTCCCTGGTGATCTACACCTTCACCATGGAAAAAATTCGTTCCATCGCGGTCATGAAACTCATCGGCGCCCCCAATCTGACCATCGTGCGCCTGGTGATGGAGCAATCCATGCTGCTCACCCTGGGGGCCTTCTTATTTGGCTTCCTGCTCATTCATAATACCTATCACCTCTTTCCCAAGACCCTGGTCCTGCTCTCGGGAGATGACTTCGTTACCTTTATGGTGGCCTTGTTTGGCGGCATCCTGGCCAGTGTGCTGGGGTTGTGGCAGGCCTTGAAGACCCAACCGGCCATGGCGCTGGGAGGCTAGGCATGGAAGTCTTGAACATCGCGGGCTTGAGCAAGATATTCGGCAGCGGCCGCCTGGAAGTAAGGGCCCTGGAGGATATCAACCTCAGCGTCGCGGGCGGCGATTTGGTGGCGCTCCTGGGACCCAGCGGCTCGGGCAAAACCACCATGCTGCTCTGCGCCAGCCTGATTTTGGAACCCACCCGAGGCAAGATCGTCTTCGACGGCGAGACCATCCACCAACAAAACGGCTGGGCCGGCGTGGATATCCGCCGTATCCGCCGGGAAAAGATGGGCTTCATCTTCCAATCCCATAACCTCATCCCCTTTCTGACCGCACGCCAGAACGTGCTCTTTCCGTTAAGCCTGGTGGGCATAAAAGGCGAGGCGGCCGAGGCCCGGGTCAAGGAACTCCTGGAATACATGGAAATCAGTGAGCGGGCCGATTATCTTCCGGCCCTGCTCTCGGGCGGCGAACAACAGCGGGTGGCCATCGCCCGGGCCCTGGCCAACAATCCCCGGCTCATCCTGGCTGATGAACCCACCGCGTCGCTGGATACCGGGCGCGGCAAAAGGGTCATGGAACTGCTGAAGAAGATCGCCAAAGAAAACCAGTCGGCGGTCATCGTCGTGACCCATGACGTGCGGATGATCGAGGGTTTCGACTCCGTCTACCATCTGAAAGACGGGCGTTTGAATCACAACCATTGAATCAGCCGGACCGCAACCAAGCCCTATCCAGGGGCGCGGGCACCGGCTGGATGGCCTGGAGGCCCAGGATGACTCTATTGCCAGTCACGGCAAAGGGCGGTACACTGAGGCCGGCAGGAGGCTAAGCGGCCAGCTGGCGGCAGCGGTCGCCGGCGCGGTTTGCTGGGATGCAGGTAAAATACGGTAACCCGGCGGATTCACCCATCATGGTCCGGCCCGCGGACCAGAACCGTGAGGGGCGCGGGCCGGGTCGAAGCCCGGAGTCATATGCTGACCGAGATTATTGTAAGGCCCATCGGCACGGTGCATTCGCCGTTTAAGGAACCGCCGGGCACGCCCATTCAACCGGGCGCCGCGGCCGGGGTCCAGGGGATGGTGGAGGTGTTCCCGGAATATGGGGAGGGCCTCAGAGATTTGGAAGGTTTTTCCCACATCATTTTGCTCTACTACTTTCACCTGGCCCCGGGATTTTCCCTCCTGGTGAAGCCCTTTCTGGATGACCAAAAACGCGGCCTGTTCGCCACCCGGGCCCCGGCCCGGCCGAACCCCATCGGCCTCTCCATTGTGCGGTTGGAGCGCGTCGACGGCACGCGGCTCTACATCCGGGAGGTGGACATTGTGGACGGCACGCCGCTTTTGGACATTAAGCCTTACGTACCCAGTTTTGATCGCCGGGATGAGGCCACCAGCGGCTGGCTGACTGAAAATCTGGACCGGCTGGCAGGCGCTAAAGACGACGGCCGGTTTATGGAATGAGCGTTTTTTGTAGCCGCAGGCTTTAGCGTGAAAACCCAAATCCCCCTAAATCCCCCTTTGAAAAAGGGGGGCCGGGGGGAGTTTTCATCTCCGGGGGTGAGACACCTGTGGTTCATGGACGTTTAGCCTTTGCCGGCACAGGCTGGAAAGCCTGTGCTACCCTTGGACTGGAATCGGGTAAGGATGACGTCGCCGGGTTGCCCGGTGTCAGATGAAGGTCCGCGGCAGCCGCGGCCGGTGGCAAATAATCTAGCGGGTTGTCAAATAATCTGGCAGGTTGAGGCAAAACCGGCGGATTTGTAGGATATGCCGGTGAGAAGGGCAATAGCGAGTTATTTCAAGGGCATGATGCCATTGGCGCGGTTTCGAGAGAAAGAAATAATAGATTTTTTTCCGTAGCCGGTGTTCCACGGCACCGGCAGCGCCGGGGAACACCAAAGGCCCCGGTTACCTATAAGCCATCTCGTTTAGCGGCTGCGGCGCCGGCTGGGGCGCTGGGCCCCAAAACCCAACCTGTGGATGCACCTTTGACCCGCGTGGCATTATGGGAGCAAATGTGGCAATTTTACCCATATCTATTAAAAAGCTGCAATATCAATAAGATATATCGATAGCTTTATTTTCTCTGCCCCAAAACCCCCCGCATTCTCCCCTGAAAGTTTGAACTTATTTTCCCAAGGATGAGCCTGGGCGCGGGGTTTCCTGCCCCCGGGTTCGGGGCATAGGCCTTGCATTAATAAAACGAGAACCAATCACCTTAACCAATCACAGTGCCAGTAACTCGGTTCGGGAACTCCGGGACGCCGATGATGAAGGAAAAGGGTGGCACACTGTTGATCGCAGAACGCGGCGGGGCCTTGTCGCAGACCCTGGATTTCTGGATCACCGGACAGGGACACCGGCTCAAAACCGTGGACAACCTCAAAGGCCTGCTCATGACCCTGCAGAGTGAAAAGATCAATGTGCTGGTCATGGATGTTCGCCTGCCGGAAGATATGGGTTACGAGGCCATCTCCATCATCAAGGGTCTGGACCGCAAACTCCCCATCATTATTACTGCCGATGAAAACAATCCGGAACAGGAAAGCCGCATCCGGCAACAGGGGATTTTTTACTATCATGTGAACTCCTTTGGCCCGGATGACCTGATTTTAGCCATCTCGAACGCCATGGTGCGATCATCCCAATAATCTCAGAGAGGGACCGCGATGTCATTAAAAGAGAAATTGACTTCCGGCGAATTCGTCATTCTGGCGGAGATCGAGCCGCCCAAAGGTACGGATGTATCCGACATGGTGGGAGCCGCCACCGGCGTCAAACGCATGGTGGACGCCTTTGTGGTCCCGGAGATGAACAACGCCGTGATGCGCTTGAGTTCTCTGGGCGCCGCACTCCTGTTGCAAACTAAGGGGCTGGAAACGGTGCTGCAGGTGTGCTGCCGGGACCGCAACCGCCTGGCGCTGCAAGGCGACCTGTTGGCGGCGCAGGCCCTGGGGGTTGCCAATGTCATGGTGGTGGCCGGCGACGAGATCACCCATGGCGACCATCATCAGGCCAAGACGGTTAACGACCTCAACCTCCTGGAGATGCTGGCGGCCATTAAGACCATGGAAGGTGGCCGGGACCTGGCCGGAGTGGATCTCAAGGGGTCGCCGCAATTCCTGGTGGGCGCCACCGTCAAGGTGACCAATGATGCCGGAGCCTTGAAGCAGGAACTGGCGGAGCTGGACCAAAAGATTGCTGCCGGGGCCCGGTTTTTCACCACCCAGCCGGTTTTCGACGTGGCCACCCTGGAAAAATTCCGGCAGCAGGTGGGCCAGCGGCCCGCGGCCATCATTCCCACGGTGATGCTCTTGAAGAGTGTGGGCATGGCCCGCTACATCAACGCCCACATGGAGATGAAAATCCCGGAAGCTTTTGTCACCCGGATTCAGAAAAGTTCCGACCGGGTGCGGGAGTGTGTGCAGATCGCCTCGGAATTCGTGGCTGCGGTCAAAAAGCAGGGATTCCCGGGAGTGCTTATCTCCACCGTCGGTTGGGAGGACAAACTACCGTCGATCCTGGCGGCGGCCGGTTTATAGCGGACTCCAGAGAATTTTAACCTGGTTATAAGGGATAGAATTATGCCCCAAGAAAAAGACGTAACGGCTCAGGAATCAACCCAGCGTTCCGGCAACGTGGGCGCGGTGATGGTGGTGGGCGGCGGCGTCGCCGGCATCCAGGCGGCCCTGGATATGGCCAACTCGGGCTTCTATGTGCATCTGGTGGAAACCAAGCCGGCCATCGGCGGGGTTATGGCCCAGTTGGACAAGACCTTCCCCACCAACGACTGCTCCATGTGCATTATCTCTCCCAAACTGGTGGAGTGCGGCCGGCATTTGAATATCGAGATCCACACCCTCACCGATGTGGCGGGGATCGAGGGGGAGGCGGGAAACCTCAGCGTCACCCTGAAGAAACAGCCGCGCTACGTCGATCCGGCCAAGTGCACCGGGTGCGGCGAGTGCGCCAACGTCTGCCCGGTGACCATATCGGACGCCTTCAACGCCGGACTGGCCGACTGGAAGGCGGTTTATCGCCTCTATCCCCAGGCGATTCCGGCGGCCTTCGGCATCAAGAAGCTGGACCGGGCGCCGTGCACCCTGACCTGTCCGGCGGAGATCAATGTCCAGGGCTATGTCCAGCTGATCAAGATGGGCAAATACGAGGAGGCGGTAAAGCTCATCATGGAGCGGCTGCCGCTGCCCGGGGTTTTGGGGCGGGTGTGTCCGCACCCCTGCGAGGACAAGTGCCGGCGCGCCGAAATGGACGAGTCCGTGGCCATCTGCAATCTGAAGCGCTTTGCCGCCGACCAGGTGGACCTGAGCACCATCTCGCCGCCGCTGGTGGAGGCCAAGAGTGATAAGGTCGCCATCGTCGGCTCCGGCCCGGCGGGGTTGGCCTGCGCCTATCACCTGGCGCTGAAAGGCTACCGGCCCACCATCCTGGAGGCACTGCCCAAGGCCGGCGGCATGCTGCGGGTGGGCATCCCCGACTACCGCCTGCCCAAGGACATCCTGGACCGGGAAATCGACAACATCCTGCGCCTGGGGGTGGAACTGAAGACCAACACCGCCCTGGGCCGGGATTTTACCCTGGATAAGCTGCAGGAAGAAGGCTATAAGGCCGTGTTTCTGGGGATCGGCTGCCATGTGGGCAAACCCCTGGGGATTCCCGGCGAGGACGCCGAGGGCGTTATCCAGGGGGTGGAATTCCTGCGCCGGGCGAATCTCAAAGAACCTCTGACCGTGGGCAAACGGCTGGCGGTCATCGGCGGCGGCAACGTCGCCATCGACGTGGCCTGCACCGCCCGGCGGCTGGGCTCCGAAGTGACCATCGTCTACCGCCGCTCCCGGGAAGAAATGCCCGCCTTTGCCCATGAAGTCGAACAGGCCACCTGCGAGGGGGTTGAGATCGTCTATCTGGCCGCGCCGTTGAGAACGGTGACCGGCCACGACGGCAAGGTCACGGGCCTTATCTGCCAGAAGATGGAACTGGGCGAACCGGATGCCTCCGGGCGGCGCAAGCCGGTGCCCATCGAAGGGGCCGAGTTCGAGCTGCCGGTGGACATGATCGTGCCGGCCATCGGGCAGGAAGGGGCGCAGGGGCCTTTGGCGGCCTGTGATATCAAGCTGAGCCGCTGGGGCACCATCGAAGTCAACGAAGTAACCTACGAGACCTCGCGGCCCGGGGTCTTTGCCGCTGGCGACGTGCACACCGGCCCCTGGATTGCCATCGAGGCGGTGGGCGGCGGCATCGAAGCCGCGGAGTCCATCGACCGCTATCTCCGCGGGGTGGATATGGTGGCGGGTCGCGCCATCGGGGAGGAGGCCCACAAACGCTGGGCCGAGATTCCCAAAGACGAGGAAGGGGCGCCCCGGGAAGTGATGGCGGCCCTGCCGCCGGAGCATACCTGCGCCTGCTTTGATGAAATTGCCCAGGGTTACACCGAGGACCAGGCCCAGCGGGAGGCGGCGAGATGCCTCAACTGCGGGGTCTGTTCCGAGTGCATGCAGTGCGTCGTCGCCTGCCAGGCCGGGGCCATCGACCACACCATGGTCGCCGAAACCAAAGAGGTTCAGGTGGGGGCCGTGATCCTGTCGCCGGGATTTGAGGCCTTCAGTCCCGTCAAGTGCGAGACCTACCATTACTCCAGTCTGCCCAACGTGGTAACCGCCCTGGAGTTCGAGCGCATTCTCTCGGCCTCGGGGCCCTTCGGCGGCCATCTGGTCCGGCCTTCGGACCACGCCGAGCCCAAGAAGATCGCCTGGCTCCAGTGCGTGGGCTCCCGGGATGTGAAATACCACACCTACTGCTCCTCGGTCTGCTGCATGTACGCCATCAAAGAGGCGGTGATCGCCAAGGAGCACGCGCCGTATCCGCTGGACGCCGCCATCTTCTTCATGGACATGCGGACCTTCGGCAAAGACTTCGAACTCTACTATAACCGCGCCAAAGACGAACACGGGGTGCGGTTTATCCGCTCCCGCATCCACAGCATCGATCCTTTGCCGGACGGTGATTTGGCCATCCGGTTTGTGGATGAAAGCGGCGTCGAGAAGACCGAGGCCTTTAACCTGGTGGTGCTGTCCGTGGGCATGGAGGTGAGCCAGGGCGCCCGGGAGCTGAATGCGACCCTGAAGGTGGACACCAACGCCCACGACTTTGTGGCCACCTCGCCCTTGGCGCCGGTGACGGCAAGCCGTCCGGGCATCTATGTTTGCGGGGCCATGCAGGGTCCCAAAGACATTCCCGAATCGGTCATGCAGGCGTCGGCCGCGGCCGGGGCGGTGAGCGCCTCTTTGGGGGACGTCCGCTGGACCGAGACCAAGACCCGGCAGGCGGTCACACCCAAGGACATCAAAGCCGAAGACCCCCCCCGCATCGGGGTGTTCGTGTGCAACTGCGGCATCAATATCGGCGGCATCGTCGACGTGCCGGCGCTGTCGGAATACTCCAAGACGCTGCCCAACGTGGCCTACGTGGAAGACAACCTGTTCACCTGCTCCCAGGACACCCAGGTCAACATGACCCGGATCATCGAGGAACACAACCTCAACCGGGTGGTGGTGGCGGCTTGCACCCCCATCACCCATGAGGCCCTGTTCCGGGAGACGTTGATCGACGCCGGCCTGAACAAATATCTGTTTGAGATGGCCAACATCCGCAACCAGGATTCCTGGGTGCACATGAAGGAGCACGACAAGGCCACGGACAAGGCCAAAGACCTGGTGCGCATGGCGGTGGCCCGGGCCTCCCTGCTCAAGCCGTTGCTGGAGAAGCCCCTGAGCGTCAACCAGCGGGCCTTGGTCATCGGCGGCGGCATCGCCGGTCTCAACGCCGCCCTCAACCTGGGCGATCAGGGATTCGAGACCATCCTCCTGGAGAAAGAGCCGCAGTTGGGCGGGGTCGGCCGCCGGGTCCACAAGACCATCGAGGGCCTGGACGTCCAGGCCTACCTGGACGGGCTCATCGAGCGGGTCAAGGGGCATGCCAAGATCCAGGTGCTCGCCAATGCACTGGTGGTGGGGTTTAGCGGCTACAAAGGCAACTTCACCACGGAAGTATTGGTTGGCCCCGGCATGTACGAGCGGAAAATCGACCACGGGATCACCGTGGTGGCCACCGGCGCCCATGAGTATCAGCCCAAGGAATTTCTCTACGGGGAACACGAAGGGGTGATGACCCAGCTGGAGCTGGGCGATTTTCTCCATAAATCGAAGGATGAAGTCGCCAAGTGGGACCGGGTGGTGATGGTGCAGTGCGTCGGGTCTAGAAACGAGGAGAGCCCCAACTGCAGCCGCATCTGCTGCCAGGGGGCGGTGAAGTACGCCTTGCAGCTTAAGGAACTCAACCCCGACATGGACGTGGTGATCCTCTACCGGGATATGCGCACCTACGGGTTCATGGAGGATTTTTACCGGGAGGCCCGGGACAAGGGGGTGCTCTTTTCCCGGTTCGATCCGGAGCGTTTGCCCCAGGTCAGTAGCGACAACGGCCAGTTGAGCGTCACCTTTGTGGATCATGTGCTGGAGCGCCCGGTGAGCATGGCCGTGGACGCGGTGGTGTTGAGCGCCGGGGCCCGGGCCAATGATACCGAGGAATTGGCCTCGCTCCTGAAAATCCCCCGGAACGCCGACGGGTTTTTCATCGAGGCCCACGCCAAGCTGCGGCCGGTGGACTTTGCCTCGGAAGGCATTTTCATGTGCGGCATGGCGCATTCGCCCAAGCTCATCGGCGAGAGCATCGCCCAGGCCATGGCCGCGGCGGCGAGAGCCGGGGCGTTCCTGGCGGACGTCAACCAGACCATCAGCGGGGTCACCGCGCATGTTGAGCCGGAACGGTGCGCCGCCTGCCTGGTGTGCGTCCGGACCTGCCCCTACGGCATCCCGCAGATCAACCGGGATAATGTTTCGGAGATCAACGAGGCCCTGTGTCAGGGCTGCGGCACCTGCGCCTCGGAATGTCCGGCCAAGGTCATCCAGGTGGCCCATTATGAAGACGATCAGATCAGCGCCAAGATCAAAACCTTATACTGAGGAGTCCGATGATGGAATCGTTTGAGCCGAAGATTGTCGGGTTTTGCTGCCACTACTGAGCTTATTCCGCCGCGGACCTGGCAGGTTCGATGCGATTGCAGTACCCGCCCAACGTGCGCATCATCGAGGTACCCTGCACCGGCAAGGTGGATGTCATGCACCTGCTGATGGCCTTTGAGTACGGGGCCGACGGAGTCATTGTGGTGGGCTGCCTGGAGGGGGACTGCCACTATAGCGCCGGCAATCTGTACGCCAAAAAACGGGTCAACCGGGTGAAGGAGATCCTTGATAAAGTCGGTGTCGGCGGCGAACGGCTGGCGATGTATAATCTGTCTTCCGGGATGGGAGGGCGGTTTGCCGAGATCGTCCGGGAGATCACCGAAAAAATCATGGAACTGGGTCCCAGTCCCATCAGAGTTGCGACAGGCAAGGCCACCGGGCCAATTGCGGAGGTAACCACATGATAAAGGCAGTGCCCAAACCGTTGGAAGAGATCCTCGACCAGGTCAAAGACTTCACCAAAGTGCTGATTGCCGGTTGCGACGGCTGTGTCACCGTGTGCGAAGCCGGCGGCTTGAAAGAAGTCAAGGTGCTGGCTTCGGCCCTGAGGCTCTACTTCACCCAGGCCGGCAAGCAGGCCCAGATTGACGAAACCAGCCTGACCCGGCAGTGCGAAAAGGAATATCTGGCGCAACTCTCCGACAAGATGGACATCTATGACGCCGTGGTCTCCCTGGCCTGCGGCTGCGGGGTCCAATACATGGCGGAGATGTATAACAACAAAATCATCTACCCCGGGGTGGACACCTGCTTTTTGGGGGTCAACGAGGAGCGGGGGCTCTATGTCGAGCGCTGTCAGGCGTGCGGCCGCTGCATCCTGGCCGAGACCGGCGGCATCTGCCCCATAGCCCGCTGTTCCAAGCGCATGCTCAACGGCCCCTGCGGCGGCTCTGACAAGGGCAAGTGCGAAATCAACAAAGATATCCCCTGCGGCTGGGAGCTGATCTATGAACGGCTGAAAACCCTGGGGCAGCTGGACCGCTTTGAAAAACCGGTGGATCCCAAAGACTGGAGCACTTCCCGGGACGGCGGGCCGCGTACCATCGTCAGAGAGGATTTACGGATATGAGCGTGACTACTCCCAGCAAACTGCAGAAGATGATCGACTCGGGCAACTTTGCGGTCACTTCCGAGGTGGGTCCGCCCCGGAGCGCCGATGGCGCCGTGATCGAGCACAAGGGCAAACTGATCAAGGATTACGTCGATGCCATCAACGTGACGGACAACCAGACCTCGGTCTGCCGGGTCTGTAGCCTGGCCTGCTGCATCCGCCTGAAGCTCATGGGGCTGGAGGCGTGTCTGCAGATGGTGACCCGGGACCGAAATCGCATCGCCCTCCAGAGCGATATCCTGGGGGCCGCCTCCTTCGGCATCAACAACATACTCTGCCTCACCGGCGACCACCAGCACTTCGGGGACCACGCCAAGTGCGCCAACGTCTTTGACCTGGATTCCGTCCAGCTCATCCAGACCGTGAAGATGATGCGGGATGAGGGCAAGCTATTGGGCGGCCACGAATTTGCGGTGCGCCCCCAGATGTACATCGGCGCCGCGGCCAACCCCTTCGCCGGGCCCAATGTGGCCATGCGGGTGTCCCGGCTGGCCAAGAAAGTGGCGGCCGGGGTGCAGTTCATCCAGACCCAGTGCATCTACAACATGGACACGTTCAAAGAGTTCATGAAACTGATGGTGGACCGGGGTTTGCATGAAAAAGTGGCTATCCTGGCCGGGATCACGCCTTTGAGGAACGTCGGCATGGCCAAGTACATGCAGAAACGGGTCCCGGGCATAGATGTTCCCGACGACATCGTCAGGCGCATCGGCGGCGTTCCCAAGGAAAAGCAGGCCGAAGAAGGCCTCACCCTGGCGGTGGAACAGATCCAGGAACTGAAGGAGGTGGAAGGCGTACGGGGCTTCCACATCATGGCCATCGAATGGGAAGAAAAAGTCGGGGAAATCGTGGAACGGGGCGGCCTCTATCCCAGACCACAGTTGGCCTAATCCCGGGGAGAGCCATAAAAATTCGCCAAATCCGCTAGAGGCCTCATGAGCCTTGTAATTTATCCAATTTGCGTTCATAATGGCAATACGATCATCTTGAAAGGGGAGGTTTCATGTCTGCAAAGTACATACTGATCGTCGACGACGATCCGGATCTGGTGGAAACCGTATCCATGATGTTGGAGTCCAAGGGCTTTGAGGTGGGGAAGGCTTACGACGGGATCGAAGGGGAGGAAGCCATTAAAAAACGCCGTCCGGACGTATTGATTCTGGACGTGATGATGCCTAGAAAGAATGGCTACGAGCTCTGCAAGGAATTGAAATCCAACAAGTGGACCAAGGAAATACCGGTCATCCTGCTCACCGCGGTGGGCGAGGCCGTGCCTACCACCAGCTATACCCATGCCGATGGGATGAGCGTGGAGGCCGAAGATTTTATTCCCAAACCCGTGGATGCCGCCACTCTGGTGGAAGCGGTACAAAGATTACTTTAACCATAGGGCATGACTCCGACGAACTTTGGAAAAATTCGACCGGATCAAGATAGGTGGCCTTAAAGTCCTGGAGGAGGGCGCCTGTGTGGAATCCTCCTCCCCGTTGGAAGATAATCGCCTGGGGCCGGCGGTGTGTGCGCCGCTGGCCCAACAGCGCCTCAACCTGTCCTTTTTTACCCACGTGGCCGGCGATCGCGAGGTACTGTGCACCACCAGCCACAATGGGGAAGCCGCATTAACCCTGCTGCGGTCCCGGGCTGACCCCGCCGCCTCGCTGGCCTTGAAGCCGGGCACCTCGATCCTGGCCGTTTACCCGCATGACAAGCGCCCCGAAGTTATAGGTACGTTCATCAGGAGCCTGGCCCGGGCCCGGGTGGTGATCCACGGCCTGGCCAGTTCCCCCTCCGCCATCTCCGTGGTGCTGTCGTCTTCCCGCATCAAGCCCGCGGTGGAACAGTTGTTCGAGCATTTCACCTTTCCGGGTTTCGCCTCCCCCGAGGAATTTTTTTCGGCCCAGGCCCCTCCCAAGGAATACCTGGAGAAGGTGGTGGCCACCTACCAGGAGAAGGTCAACAAGGTGTATTGGATTATCCCGCAATCGGACCTGGACCTCTGGGGCATGAGCATCGCCAGCAGCGATATTCTGGCCGGGTTTGCCGACGCCCTGATGGAGATGGGCAAACTGGGCCTGGCCATACCGTTTTTGGTGGCCCTGCCGGGGCTGGGGGGCCAAGAATTTATCCTGTCGTTTTCCACGGCGCGGCGCCAATCCGGGTCTCACAGGCTGGAAGCCTGTGCCACTGGCGATCAAGGCAGTGAGGTCCGGCGCATTTTGACCAGCCATCTGGCGGATATCCGGCCCATGCGCCTCACCCCGGTGGCGGGAATTTTTCTCCACGGGCCCCATTTCGGCGACCGCTACGGCATCGCCCACACCCTGGTTGCGGCCCTGGCCCAGGCCCACATCAAACTGCTGGCCCTGAGCTGCACTATCTCGTCGATTTCGCTGATCATTCGCCAGCACGAATTGGCCGCGGCCCAGGTAATCCTGGGGAACACCTTTGCGGCCCCGGTGGAGAGCGCTCCGGCGACGAGCGGAAGTTGATGTGATTTGTTATAGATTATAGATTGGATAAGTAAAAATTTCTGATGAACAAGATTTAAAAATAGAGTCTCCCCAATACAAAGTATATAAAAATACGGGAGAATACATGGAGGTTCTGTGCTATGAAAGAGTTCTCAAATAAGCCGCAAGAGGGTTCAAATGGTATTCCATGGTGGGTTAAAAGTATTATAATGCTCTCAATTACAGCTGTGTTTTGTTATAAATTAATTATTACCCCGTTTAATCTTGAATTCGATTTCCCATCATTCTTGTCACTTTTATTAGCATTATTCTCTGTAGCGCTCGCTGCTCTATTCTATTTCAAAGCTACTGATACTAGTAATGCTTTTTATGACAATACATATAAATTTTCTCAAGAAATAGCAGGCCTTTTAGTAAAGATTGAAAGTGGTTTTGGTGAAAAACTGAGTCACCTGGATGAAACATATAAAGGAATGCGCGAAAGTTTTGATAAGTTTCCTGGCCGGATAGAAGTAAAAGATGCCAAAAAAGAGCTTAAACAAGGAGAAAAAGAGGTTGCAAAAATATTAAGCGATAAAGAACAATTAATAAATGAATTGCTCGATAAGGCCCAACTTCGAGAAGAAGAAAAAAGTAAGTTTCTTTATGAACTTGGGGCAAAAGAAGCAGCATTACAAGAAGCTCAATCAGAAATCCATTTTCTAAGGCGCAAGCTAAGTAAATCTGAGAATATTGACGAAATACCTTTAATAAAAAGAAATATAGACCACTCAGTAATTAATTTTTTCAATCACCGTGTGATTGATGTAATGGGACCAGATAACATACTTAATTCACCACCTAATTCATTACGTAAGAAATTCAGACGAATGATTGAAGAATTACCACCTGAATTTGTAGATTACTTAAAACAATATGGCATTATTAGTGATAATTATAATATCACTCCTGATGGGGTTGAGTTTATTAGAGCTCAAGCAAATATAGTTAAGAAAGAATCAGAGCATAGTAGTTGAAATGATCAAGAAAGGCGGGGGACTATTATTGAATAGGGCTTTAAGTGGGGATTTTGCCAGATACAAGCGATTTGCCTCTCGCTCCATGCCAGCCACCAGGAACGGGCCATGAAATCAAAGAATGACGCTCCTCCGAGTCGACCCGAGGCGCCGCCGGCGTTGATGGGGGCGGCCACCGCGGCGGTGGAGTTGTTGGGTCCGGCCCTG